>JAYUUM010000181.1:0-3198 GCA_043754555.1 Arenimonas sp.
TATGGCCGTCGGGCAGGCACCAATAGAGACTGCGAGACTTGGCGTGATAACGATATGGCAACCAGGTGCCTGCAAGTCGCACCGAAGGATCGTCGATGACTTTCCGATTGAGTTGATTCAGTTCAGCGAGTAATTGGTTGTCATCGATACTCGGGATATTCCACAACTGCTTAATGGTTTGCAATAGTTCTGGCAGCGAATGGGCTTCATGACATTGCGCTAATTGCGCAGGCGAGCTAATAAGTTTGCAGTAAGCAGAAATTAATTCGTTCACGCTGCTGCACTTATCTTGATTTGCTGGCACAGCCAGTCATTGGCGACACAGTCAATGACCAGATTGATTCTATCTTCGTCGCTGCAGTTATAAACTTCGTGCGTTTGATCGGCGTTGAAATACCAAAGTTCGCCTGCGGCCATGGGGATTTTTTTATTATCGACATTAAAATGGACGGCATCGCTGGTGTGGATTGGCACATGTAAACGTGCCTCGCCAAATTCGATACTTAATCCGTGATCGCGATGGGGTTTGATTTCAGCGCCTGCTTTCAAGCGCATTAAACGCACGGCTTTGATAGGACAGTGCAGTTGCTTCAATAATGCTTGTATTTCCGGACATTGTTCCATTACAGGTAAATCGCCCCAATCTTCACCTTCAGCGATCGCAAAGCCCTGCAGTATGGGGTGTGCAGTTAGATGCTGCCGTTGACAACGCAATGGAAGCAAATCCCAGCCGCCGGTGTAATCCTTGCTATTAACATGGTCTAGCCAGTTATGTAGGGAAGGATTCTGCAATAGACGTTCGACCTCGGTTTGCAAACCGACAAGTGATAACTCGCAGGGAATTCGCGCAAATGAAACGACACCAGGCGTATCCTTCATTGTCAAAGAAGCAGCAGAATTTTCCATTCACCTGTTCCGTAAATTGTTGTTATGAACACCATCAATAACATGGCATAACAAGTCGATAAATGCCACTTGAAATATTATGGCAGTGACATTGCAATACGTTGGCAAGTAGAGCCCACAACTGCCATGGATGTCAGTGGGACTAAATGCTGAAACTATTGCTTGATCAAATTTCGCGATGCCCGGCATTTGAAGACGAGTTTTAAAATTGTTCAACAGGCAAGCCTGAGCAGATACCCTGCGCATAGGCACTGTGACTATTCACACGTGCAGTTATTTTAATAAGTATTGAAACTTCAGCGATGGCGAATTCCGCCGGTCATCGAACGCTAAGGTAGAAATGGATACTGGAATTCGCACAGGTAGAATCGTGGGTGTATTGTCTTTACTACTCGTTGTCTGCGGCATTTTGACAAACTTTGTGCTGACCGCACCTTTGTTTGGTGAGCCGGGTTTCTTGATTAGCGCTGCCGGACATTCTTCGCAAATTGGCTTGTCTGCATTGGTCGGGGTGGCCATGGGCCTAGTGTCGATTGGTATTGGGGTTATTTTATATCCAGTTTTTCGTGAGCATTCACAGACAGTAGGCTTGTTTTATTTCGCATTGGTGATTGCCGGTTTTGCCTTGACCGTAGTCGAGAATATAAACGTGATGTCGATGGTATCTTTAAGCCAAGCTTATGCAAAGGCGGGTGGCGCGCAACAAGAAATGTATGAAGGCTTGCGGATTGTAGTGTCGTCGGCACGCAACTGGACGCATTACATCAGTTTAATTGTGTCGGGCTGCACCTTGTTCGTATTTTATATAGCGATGTTCCGTTTTGCATTGATACCGCACTTGATCTCGGTGTTCGGTTTACTGGCAGTATGTTTACAACTGATTGCAGTGTCGATGCCATTGTTCGGACATGATGTTGATTTTCGATTGATTATGCCCTTAGGTATTTGCGAAATTATTATGTCACTTTGGTTGATTGCCAGGGGTTTTCGCAGTAAGGCGATATCGAATGTCTGATCATCAGGCAGGCGTGCTGCACATCGTGTGTTTACCTTATAAATAATATTTACTTTGGACCGCCATCGATTTTTACCATCCAAGTCATCAGCTAGCTGGAAGAGCGGAATTTTTTTGCCGATATCCTGACGGCAAACGTGCAGTTAACCGCAGGTGTCTAATTTTTTCTACGACGGCTGGATAAATGCCGCCAATGAAATCAATAAATAGGGCTAGATTAATGGTTTCAAACATGAACGCGATGGTGGTATTAAATTATGTTTTTATCGGGCCTAGAAGGCCCTCTACGAAAAAGAAAAATCATTATCGCCCATGGGAGCGTTGGGAACGAGTGCCGTTTTTTAAGAAACAGAAAGCCACAACGCTCACGCCTTCGCCGCAATGATGGGTTTTTGTTGGGCGCACTGCGCGACACGCGCGCGCTCGCGCTATATGCTTGGAGTCCATCAAGTTGAGATTTAACCATGTCTTATGTGCGCTGCCTGCGTGGCCTTGCTTCCGGAATTGAATATTCTGCCGATGTGCTAATGAACCTGGATCCGGTTGATGGCCGTCCAGTAGAAATGGTGCTGGATATAGAACGACTTGCAGCAGAAAAACCGCATGCATCGTGGTACGACCCAACACGTCGTAATCTTTGGCGTTTCGGCGCATTGATGGCTTTGGATATTACCAACCCCGAGGACGCACGGCATATTGTCAGTCTGGGGGAGGGCTGTACGCCATTGCTCGATTATCGCGATCATCCTTACGCAGTTTCGGCGAAGATTTCATTGCAGGTGAAAGAAGAAGGCAAGGCGCATCCGGGTTTCGGTGCAAACCCAACACAAAGTTTCAAGGATCGCGGCATGGCGATGGTGGTGGCACAGGCGCGTCGTTTGGGGCTGACGCATTTAGCGGTACCGACGCAAGGCAATGCCGGTGATTCACTGACACGCTACGCATTGGCGGCGGGTTTGTCGGTCGTGGTGGCAATGCCCGATGACACGCCGATGCCGATTCAGGGCAATGTGGCCGCAGCCGCGAATCGATTTCCTGATCGCGTAACACTGGAATTGATTGGCCCGACAATTCGAGAAGCCGGTGCGCTGTTGAAGGAAAAATATATCCCGCGGGGCTATTTTTCGGTCGCGACTTTTCAGGAACCTGGATGGCGAATAGAAGGCAAAAAATCACTCGGTCTGGAACTCGCTGAACCACTGCCTGGAACTACATGTTGGTCGCTACCTGAGGTGGTGATTTATCCGACTGGTGGCGGCACCGGCGTACTGGGTATG
>JAYUUM010000182.1:0-9549 GCA_043754555.1 Arenimonas sp.
CCAAGGCGCGTTCGGCACGCAATGCAATCGCTTTCAAATAGCGGGGGTATTCTTTTAAGCCAATGGCGGCGGTTTCCCGCAGAAACCCAGGATGTACCAGATGACGCAATTGAGCCTTAAGGTCATCCAGATTGGCTGTCGCCCAGCCCATCAAGTTTGATTCTAGTTTCGGCTTTATTTGTGCGTAGTTCGTTAATATAGTTTCCGCAAGCGTTAGGTTTTTGACTGCTTCAGGAAATAAATCCCGGCTCAACATTTGTATGCGTGCATCAAATTGTGCCTTGTCGCGAATATCTGACAAGTTGTGCTGCAATAGTACCTTCAAAGCTGCACTCACAATGTCCTCTCGCAATCTTTCCGAGTTTTCTATTGCCGCGTAAAGCAGACCCAGCTTTGGCGACACCGGCAATTGCTTTCTGGCTTGTTTTATTTTTTCGGCCAGGGCAAATTCGGCACAACGTCGCACACCGCGTTCATGCTCGGCTTTCGCCTGTTCTTTATCGGCGAATACGCGCAATGCAAGGCTATCGCCATCATCAACCAATGCCGGATACGCCAGCACTCCGGCGGCGCCGGGTACTTCCAAAGGAATTGCGGAGTCTGGAAAGGTTTTTAAGCCCTCCTGCAATAGTTTTTCACCTGCATGCTCGGCAAACGCTTTTTCAGCCTGCGGACCAAAGCGATTTTTCAGCTCGGCTAAATCGCGCGACTGGGCTAGTATTATTTTCGCTTTATCGTGCTTGCTATCTGCAACACGCAAATTTATTTGTAGATGTTTCTCAATAGTACTTTCATCGAAATCGAGCGCTTGCACAGGTGCACCAGTAGTACGGCTTAAAAACCTTGCCAGCTCGCCACTAATTGCATCGGCAGTGGGCGCTGGATACGCCTGTGCGAAGGCACGTGCAAAATCAGGTGCGGGCACATAATTACGCCGAAGGTTTTTTGGCAGACTTCTGATCAAGGCGGTGGCTTTTTCTTCAATCAAGCCCGGCACCAACCAACCCAAACGCACACTATCGAGTGCCATTAAAAGATGTAAGGGAACATCCAGCGTTACGCCATCGTCTTCACTGCCGGGTTCAAAACGATAGTGCAGTGCCAGGCGAGCATCACCGATCGCAAAATATTTTGGAAAGCGATTACTTTCCTTGTCGCCATTGGGTAATAAATCCGACAGTGACCACTCCAGTATTTTTTTCTTCTCCGGCGCTAGTTTGTGATACCAGGCATCGAAACCCTGCGCGCTATTAATTTCTGCGGGTACCCGATCAAGATACCATCGTGCCTGCCAATCTTCATCGGCGACAATCCCGGCCCGCCTTAGCTTGGCTTCTTCTTCGATGGCTTTTTCAAGCGTACTTAAATTTCTGGGTATCAATGGTGAGCGCGCATTTATTTCGCCGGTAATTAATGCTTGTCGAATAAATATTTCGCGCGCTTCAATCGGATATAAACCGCCATAGTGCATCGGCTTTTTTGCTGCCAGCAATAAGCCGAACAGAGTAATCTGTTCATAGCCAATGACCCGGCCTTGGGCACGTGACCAATGCGGATCAAAATGTTTGCGTGCCAGCAAATGATTCAGTTCGGCAATCACCCATTCGGGCTCGATTTTTGCGAGCGTTAAACCCCAAATTTTCTGGGTGTCCAGAATATTGGCAGCCAATACCCATGCGGGTGGATTTTTCGCCATGGATGAGCCTGGGAATAAACTAAACTTTCGTTGCCTTGGCGCGTCGTAAAGTCCTTTTTCCGATTTATGACCCATATTTCCTGGCAAGCCGGCAATCAAGGCACGATGCAATGAAGGATAATCGGCAGCAACATCATTTTGCTCCCAACCCAGTTGCTCGGCACTCAATAAAAGTTGACGATGCAGTTCGCGCCATTCGCGCATTCGCAAAAAACCCAGATATTTTTTCTCGCACCAGCCACGTAATTTCGACTGGGTTAGATCTTCATGTGCCGTTTTGTAGGCATCCCAAAGTTTCAGAATACTGACGAACTCCGATTGCGGGTCGATAAACTCGGCATGCGCGCGATCAGCCGCTTCGCGGGCATCTGCAGGACGCTCTCTGGGCTCCTGAATACTCAAGTAGGCCGCAATGATCATCACTTCGCGCAAGCAGCCATGATGTTTTGCGGCGATCAACATACGCGCCAACTTCACATCAATCGGCCATTTGGACATTTGTCGGCCAATATCGGTTAACAGTCTTTGTTTATCGACGGCACCCAGCTCGGTGAGTTGCTGCCAACCGTCGGCGATGGATTTTGCATGGGGGGCATCAATAAACGGGAAGTCTTCCAGCCGCCCCAAGCCTAGACTTAGCATGCGCAAAGTTACGCCCGACAAAGATGCCCGTAATATTTCGGGGTCGGTATAAGTTGCACGGGATTGGAAATCTGCTTCCGAATACAGGCGGTAGCAGATGCCTGAAGCTATGCGACCGCAACGTCCTTGCCGTTGATTCGCACTCGCTTGCGAAATGGCTTCAATATGTAAACGATCTAGTTTTTGTCTTGGGCTATAACGCTTGATGCGGGCAAAGCCCGGATCAATCACGTAGCGAATGCGCGGCACGGTTAGCGAGGTTTCCGCCACATTGGTGGTCAGTACAATTCGACGTTGCGGACCTGGATTGAAAACGCGATCTTGGTCTTTGACCGAGAGGCGCGCATACAGCGGCAAGATTTCGGTATTGCGATATTTTTTTCGTTCCAGCAATAAATGGGCATCGCGAATTTCGCGCTCGCCGGGAAGGAACACCAGCACATCGCCCATCGGGTCTTCACGGGTAATTTCATCGGCCGCTCGAAGAATCGCATCGCTGACGGAAATATCTTCCTTTGCCTGCAGCGCATCTTCGCCTTCATCCGATAACACCGACGGCTCACCAATCGGGCGATAACGGGTTTCAACCGGATAACTGCGGCCTTCGACATTCACGATTGGCGCGTCGAAAAAATGTTTTGAAAAGCGATCGGTATCAATGGTGGCAGACGTTATGATTATTTTCAGATCACGTCGTTTCTTTACCAGATTACGCAAATAGCCGAGCAGAAAATCAATATTCAAGCTGCGCTCATGGGCTTCATCGATAATCAAAGTGTCGTAACGCGATAGCCATTTATCCGAATGAATTTCGGCCAGCAAAATACCGTCGGTCATGAATTTGATATAGGTGTTGTCGCTGACTTGTTCAGTGAATCGAACCTGATAACCGACTGCCGCGCCCATGGCCACATGAAGTTCTTCGGCAACGCGTCTCGCGACTGCGCGCGCAGCGATTCGTCTCGGTTGCGTACAGCCGATCATACCGGCCTGCCCACGTCCGGCTGCTAGACATAATTTGGGTAACTGAGTCGTTTTGCCGGAGCCAGTTTCACCCGCGATAATAATTACTTGATGTTGACCGATCAGCTCGATTATTTTTCCGGCTTCACGCGCGACCGGTAAATCATCATCAAAGGTCGGGGTCGGCGCTAGCGAAGCCCGACGCGCCTTTTCTTCACAGGACTTTTGATAAGCCTGCTGGAATGCCGGCAACAAAGTCGCTTCATGTTTGACTGCGTATTTCGCCCATAGACCATGTAACCGCGATTGGTCGCGGCTCATGGCAAGCGTGAAGTCTGGTCGCGCTAGTTTTATGGCTTCGTTAGATATCATTTATTTGTTAGCGATAGTAATACAGCCATCATAGCTGGCTTGTCATTAATGAAAATCGGGGTGTCTCAGGATCGTAATTATAATCTTTATTAATATTTACTTGATTAATTTGGAAGATTAAATAAGGCCTTGTTGATTACCGTTCAAGGCATAGTTCGCAGCACAAGCCGATGTAGAGTTGCAGAGCAAGGCTGTTACCCAGCAGGCGCTTTCATACTTTGCGTCAACACAAGCTAGTGGAAACATTTTCTTCTGTGGTATTAAACGCCCACCATTTCCCGTTTTATAAACTCTTCCAGCGTTCCTGGCTGGCGCCCTGTGAGCGTCTCATAATCATCGCTCAGCGGCGGCGGCTTTGCGAATCGCGGCATAAAGTGCAGCATCATTAATACAAAAACCATTGAAATGCGCTCGCCGTTTCGCAGTTTTTTGAGGAAAAACGAAGGCAGCCAGGGGCTTCTGAAACGCATCGGTTTTCCAGTAACGCGCGTAAGCATTTCAGCAACTTCTTCAAAGGCCAGCTGTTCGTGGCCGGTAATGACGTATGCCTTATTGCGGTGATTTTTCGGCGTTTCTAGAATGGTCGCAATCGCGCGGCCAATATCAGCTGCGTCAACCCAATTAAACTTTGCTTTTTTAGACGGCAGATAAATCTCGCCGCGCTCGATGTCATTGCGCAAAGTCGTCTTGAGATTCTGCATAAAGTAGCCGGGCCGGATCAACGTATAGGGAATACCGGATTCACGCAGCAGCTTTTCAATTTTATAATGCGGAATGATCGGCAGATTTTCCGCGCCTTGCACCGACAGAAACACAATATGCTTTATGCCAACATTTATAAAAAGCTCAATAAGTGGTTTGAAAACATTTTCAACATCGGCGATTTGTGGTGGTCGCAGCAGGAAAATAATATCAATGTCTTTTATAGCTGCAGCAACGATTTTCAGATCATAAAAATCAAACGCTATCAATTTAACCGGCTTTGTAAATGAATTTTTCTGTACATCCTGAACGGCGGCGAAGACTTTGTTATCAGTGGTGTAATTAAAGTATTCGATAATTTCGCGCCCAATATTTCCCGTTGCGCCAGTAATAAGAATATTCACGTTTTTACTTTTCAGGCTTCACTTAACAGCAAATAATTGCTATTTCATATGAGCAGTCTTCTCGATATGTTTCAGTTACCTCAGCTTCGGTGGATTGGATCTTCGATAGCATTAACGATGCTTTTTGTCATCTACGATCAAAGCTAATTCATTTTTCGAAAACAACAGCGCCTCGTCTAGCGTCAGCATGAACTCATCGACTTTAATGGGTTTTGTGAGGTACCTGAAGAATCCAGCCTCCAAACCTTTTTCGATGTCACGAGGCACTGCATTAGCGCTGAGTGCGATCACCGGAATATGAGCGGTTGCAGCGTTTTCAGTCAGAATTTTCATCGCAGTGATGCCGCTAATGCCCGGCAGATTAATGTCCATTAAAATAACGTCGGGCAAAGCTGTAGTAGCCACTTCAATTCCTTCACGTCCATCTCGTGCCGTCAGTAATTTGATATTAAACCGACGTGCAATCAGCTCCTCTACCAACATTAAATTAGCCGAGTTGTCTTCAACATATAGCAAAGTGTACGGCGCTGTGTCGACTTGAATTACCAAAGAATCAATTGCCTCTAATTCAGTAGACTTATAATCAAGTTGATCTTCTGTTGTTAGGTTCAGTTCGATCCAAAAGACACTACCTTCTCCGACGACACTCTCCACTCCAATAATGCCACCCATAAGCTCAACCAGCTGTTTGGACACCACCAAACCAATACCTGTACCCTCTTCGTCGCTCGACTCTTTTCCCAGGCGGTTGAACGGCTGAAAAAGCTGTGCCAATTTTTCGGGTGACAAACCCTGGCCGCTGTCTTTCACACAAATACGAATTCGATCTGGTGCAGTCAAGATGTAAGTGACCTCGACCGTTCCGTTGATCTTGTTATATTTCGTCGCATTGGAGAGCAGATTAATCAGAACCTGTTTCAATCGTGTTCGATCCGCTTGCACAAAGTACATGGTTTCAAACTGCGGAAAGTTCACGTTGATCCCGCGCTTTTGCGCTTGATTGGCGATCATGTCCTTGCATTCGTAAATAACCTTCGCCAGAGACACCGGCTCTAGTGAAAGTGAAAGCTTGCCCGACTCGATCAGCGCAAGATCCAGAATTTCATTGATAAGATCTAACAAATACCAGCCGGCCCGAAGAATCTGCTGAATGCCGCGCTTTTGCGGCGGCGTCGGAATAGGAGTACCTGAATCAATTAATTGGGCGAACCCCAGGATTGCATTCAGCGGTGTGCGGAGCTCATGGCTCATATTGGAAAGAAAATCAGATTTAGCGAGGTTGGCTTTTTCAGCAGCCGACTTGGCAATGACGAGCGCGATGTTGGTTTCCTCTAGCGAGTGATCAAGCAGCTTGCGCTCTGTTATGTCGCGTGCAGCAGCAAATACGCCTTGCAAAATTCTTTCTCGATCATAGAAAGTCGTCGCGTTGAAGGACACTACGGTTTCTTTTCCGTCCCAAGCGCGTGCCGTCAGCTCGTAATTGGTGATCTTGTTTTCGCTTAACGCCCGTTTAATTCCCGCCTCGGCCCGCTCTTCACTGGTGAAAAATTTCTTGAACGGCGCGCCAATCAACTCGTCACGTGTACAGCCAGTCAATATCTCCATCTGCTTATTGACGTCGGTGATGATGCCCGAAGGATTCGTCGTTGTGAGCGCATCAATGTTCGATTCAATCAGCGAGCGCGTGTAGAACTGTTGGTCACGCAGGCGTTGATCAAGCTTTCTTTGTTCGGCTTCAATATGCTTACGAGCGGTGTTGTCGGTACCAATCAAAAGATAGCCGATAATATTTTCTTGTTCATCGCGCAATGCCGTCACCGATACTACTGCCGGAAAACGGCTGCCATCTTTACGAATATAGGTCAGCTCGTAAATGTCTTCGATGCCGCGCGAGGCTTTAAAAACCAAGGCCTCGAAACCTGGCGTAATCGATGTGCCCAGCTCACGACTCAAAACATCGGCACGGGCGATTACTTCCTCGGAATCAGAAATATCGGCAGGCGTGATTTTGTTCATCACCTCGGCAGCAGTGTAGCCGAGCATGCGCTCGGCACCGACGTTGAAAATTTGAATAACACCTTTGGCATCGGTGGCAATGCTGGAAAAGTTGGCACTATTGAAAATCGCGCTTTGCAGTGCACCTGCTTTGTGAAGTGCCGCTTCGGCTTGCTTGCGCGCGGTGTTGTCGGTACCAATCAGCAAGTAGCCGATGATATTTTCTTGGCCGTCGCGCAGCGCCGTAACTGACACCACTGCCGGAAAACGACTGCCATCTTTACGTATATAGGTCAGCTCGTAAATGTCTTCGATGCCGCGCGAAGCCTTAAACACCAGAGCTTCAAAACCTGGAGCAATCGATGTAGAAAGTTCAACACTCAACGCTTCCGCGCGAGCGATAACTTCTGTTGAATCGGAAATATCTGCAGGTGTAATTTTGTTCATTACATCGGCGGCGGTATAGCCGAGCATGTGTTCAGCACCGACATTGAAAATTTGAATGACGCCTTTGGCGTCCGTGGCAATGCTGGAAAAATTGGCACTGTTGAAAATCGCGCTTTGCAGAGCACCTGCTTTATGCAGTGCCGCTTCGGCTTGCTTGCGTGCAGTGTTGTCGGTACCAATCAAAAGATAACCGATGATGTTTTCTTGTTCATCGCGTAGTGCCGTGACCGATACCACTGCCGGAAAACGGCTGCCGTCTTTACGAATATAAGTCAGCTCGTAAATGTCTTCGATGCCGCGCGAGGCTTTGAAAACCAAGGCTTCGAAACCCGGTGTAATCGATGCGGAAAGTTCGACGCTCAGGGTTTCCGCTCGTGCGATCAACTCCTGTGGGTCGGATATATCGGCCGGCGTAATCTTGTTCATTACATCGGCAGCGGCATAACCGAGCATACGCTCGGCACCGACGTTGAAAATTTGAATGACGCCTTTGGCGTCGGTGGCAATGCTCGAAAAATTGGCACTGTTGAAAATGGCGCTCTGCAAAGCACCTGCTTTGAGCAGCTCTATTCCAACCTGTTTACGCACGCTAATGTCGCGCAAAATGCCGGTGAAGTAACGCTCACCTCCCAATAACATTTCGCTAACCGCAATTTCCATCGGGAAAATGCTACCGTCCTTGCGTCTGCCATTTACTTCGCGCCCTAAACCACTGGCGCGCGCTTCATCGCTGGCTTTATAGTACTCAAGTGAACCTTTAAGCTGATCATGGTCAAGCTCGGGGATCAGTACACTGATATTTTTTCCGAAAAATTCTTCAGCCGTGTAGCCAAACATATGTTCTGCTGCCGGATTCACTTTTTCAACAATGCCACCGCACGCACGCAGAGTAATAATGCCGTCGGCTACTGTATTGAGAACCGTTTGAACCAATGCGGAACTGTCATGCAATGCCTGCTGTATGGCATAACTGCTGGTGACATCACGGAACACCAAAACTGCGCCGAGCACACGACCATCGCGATCACGTATCGGTGCACAGCTATCGGCAATGTCCCGCTCGGAACCATCTTTGCTAATCAATACGGTGTGATTAGCCAAACCCACAATGGTGCCATTTTCTAATGTTTCTTTTACCGGAATGGTGGCAGCACAGCGGGTTTGTTTATTGATGATAATAAAAATCTCATCGATTCTACGACCGCTGGCTTGTGCCTGAGTCCACCCGGTAAGCTGTTCTGCAATAGGATTGAGCAAGGTCACGCAAGCATGCGCGTCGGTGGCGATTACCGCATCACCAATCGAATTGAGCGTTACCTGCAGCTTTTCCTCACTATTAAGCAAGCTAAGGTTGGCTTGCACCAACTGGCTATTGGTATGCTCCTGGGTCTCAAGCAACCCCAGTGTTTCCTGATGAACCAGATTCTTTACCTGTTGCTGACTACGTTTGAAACTCAAATAAATAACAGCGATCGCAAACAGTACACATAAGGTGGCCGCAGCTGCCACTACATTAAATAGATTGCGCATTTTACTTTTAAGCGTTGCGTCGCGCTGCGCTAATGCAGCTTGTTCTATTTCGATAAAAGCACGCATCTCGGAGCGTATCGAATTCATCAAGCGTTTGCCCTGCCCGCCACTTACGCTAGCTTGTGCACTCGCTATATCCTGACTGCGCCGCAACTCAATGCCACGCGACAAATGCAGCAATTTAGCTTCTATCAGTGGTGTCAAGATCGTTAAATGTTTTTGCGCTGAGGTAATCGCAGTAATTTGACGCAATGTTTTCAGACGGTCTGGAATGCTATCGCGGACGGCTAAATACGGTTCGAGAAAACTCTCATCGCCAGTTAACAGATAGCCGCGTTGACCAGTTTCAGCGTCTTTCAATGCTGATAACAAATCATCGGCATCGTTGATCACCTCAACTGCATGCCTGTGCGCTTCCGTGGCTTGCTCAATCTGCCTGAAAGATGATGTTGCCACGGCGCCGGCGGCGATCACGATGAGTGCTGCTAAAAGCAGCGAAACAAGAATTGTATGACTTGCTTTCATCGACGTTTTTCCCAACGGCCAAAGCAAGCCCGGTAAATGCGGGTTACAACCGGCACGCATTGAAGTCGTAACTCGGAAATCATATTTGCCATTTGAGCATTGTCCCCAATAGTGAAGCCGTTACCCATTGCGGGTAGTGTCGGTTTTCAAGAAAGTGCCTTGCAATCTGGAGGATGCGCTCCGCTTAGCGTGGCGTAAACACAAGCTCAACACACTGCCTGCTATGTTATACAGGAAATAAGCTAACCCGGTTTTGAATTAACTGTTAACCAT
>JAYUUM010000183.1:0-29326 GCA_043754555.1 Arenimonas sp.
CTGGGTTAACATCCACATTTCCCACACGGTGCCTAAACCCTGTAATTGACCGTGACCGCCGACTTGAATTTTGATGCCGGCATCGCGCATTTTTTTCGCGGCCTTGGCTACTTCAATGTAGTAGTAATCCCAATCAGGTCCAATCTGGCGGCGAATCGAGCGGGCATCCAATGCTTGTTGCGGAAAGAAGCGATTGAGTTTTTTATCTTCCCAAACATTGTCCCGACCATACCACCAGTATTCACCGTTCACCCCACCGTAATTGACGATCAACGTCGGCGTATTGCGAACATCGGTTTGGCGCCAGGTTTCAATTACGTCGCGATACAGCGGCGCCACCGGAATATTGTGTTCAATACCGGTAACACCGTCCAGCATCATGCTCATATTGTGATTGAACGTACTGCCGCCTTCTTCTACCACCAGCATATTTAATTCTTTGGCTGCCTGGTTCAATTGTTGACGTTGATCGCGACGTGGTTGGTTGTAGCTTTTTACGCTAAAAGCACCATTGGCCCTCAAGCGACGCAGATGGCTACGCGCATCATCGAGTGAATTGATGACTACTTTGAAATCACCATCGGCACCATAAAGAATACTTCCGGTAGAAAATACTCGCGGTCCAATCAGCTCACCGGTTTTTTGCAGTTCCGATTGTGAAAAAACCATCTCGGTGCTGGCCGATGGATCGTGCATTGTCGTAATTCCAAAAGCCAGGTTGGCGTAATAGGCCCAATTATTTTGCGCCATCACTCCACTACCGAAATGGCTGCCGTGACCATGCACATCGACAATGCCGGGGTAGAGTGTTTTGCCGGTGACATCAATATTTTTTGCATTTTGTGGAATTGCCACGTCACCGCGTTTACCAACCGCAATAATGGCTTGTCCTTGCACGACCACTACGCCGTCTTCAATAACTTCTTGCAGGCTTTGGGCATTACGCATGGTAATGATGCGGCCACCGGTGAAAGCGAAAACATCGGCAGGTTTATCGGTAGCTACATTCAAACCCAAGCTAATCCCAGTATCGGCAGTGCTAGCTGTAATGCCACGCGAGACATAACGGTCGCCGACTAACCAGTGCAAGGTTTTTGAATCTTGCGACCAATGCAAATATGCGCCGGTGTCGGTGCTCAGTTTTGTAATAGGCAGAGTGCTGATGTCTTTTGATAGCTCAAGAACGCCGCCGGTTTGTGGAATAGGTGCGAGGTAGGCATTAAAAAATTCAGTGAAAGCAATGTATTTTCCATCCGGGCTTATGGTGACGAAATCCGGATACTTCATCGTGAATACATCGCGTGGTTCTTCACCGTTAATGCCAATACTTTGCAGTTTTTTTGTCAAGCCGCCACCGGTTAGAAAATAAACCCGTTTGCCGTCGGGCGAAAATTGCGGGTCGCCGCCATTTTTCGCTACACGAAAATTATTTTTACCTTGGGCGTCCATTACAAATACGCCGCGCTCGCCGCTCCAAACGCCACCGGTCAGCCCGCTGCCGGATTGTTTGCTGTATAAAATGCGCGAGCCATCATTGGAATAACGCGGGCCATAGTAATAGCCAGGCTCGGTACTAAGTTTACGGCTTTGGCCGGAACTCAATTCCAGTTCGATAATCGCACCAAGATTTTCATCAGACCAGGTCGTGTACAAGAGCTTTCTTCCATCACTGCTAAAAGCAGGTTGGTATTCAAATTGCTTTGCATCTGAGGTTAGACGTGTGGGTGTTCCGTTTGGAAGTGTTTTCTTCCAGAGTTTTCCGACCGCATGAAATACGATGCTGTTTTTATCCGGGCTACTTGCTACGTCGCGAATCATTTTTGGCGAAAAACTTCCGCCGTCTAAACGATAGGAGGAGCGCAACGGCGCAACTAGGCTTTGTTGCACACTGGCAGTGAATGGAATGGCTGCTTGAGCGCCGCTCTTCATATCGACACGCCACAATTTACCCTGTGCCCAAATCACGACATTTTTTGAATCGGGTGTCCAGTTGAAATTCGGATAGGGTCCAAAAATGGCCCAGGCCTCCTGTTGGTCATGTGACAAGCCATCCCACACGGCGCGAATAGCGCCAGATTGCAAATCCATCACATGCAACACGGATTTTTCGCGGATGCGTTTGACGAACGCGAGTGATTTTCCATCCGGCGATGGTTGCGGACGAATCGCGCCACCGGGGGTCGAAATTAAAGTGCGCACTTCACCGGTTTCACGATCAAGACGTTTAATTGCATAAATAACGCCATAGACATTTTTGTTATAGGAAAAAGTATCGCCGTCGCTGACATCTTCGGAGTAATAAACATAGCGGCCATCGGGGCTAATGGCGGGTTCGCCCAGGTCCATCTGGTCGTTCTTGCGTTTGTTTAATTGCAGACCGTCGCTGCCGCCTTTCAGGTTATACATCCACAATTCACCGGCACCAAGCGAGCGCTCTGACGAGAAATGTTTACGACCAATCAGGTATTGGCCATCCGGTGTCCAGATGGGGTTGTTGAGCAAACGAAAACTTTCTTTGCTTACTTGTTTGGCTTCGGTACCATCGCGATTCATACGCCACAAATTATTACCACCGGCACGGTCGGAGGTGTAGGCAATTTGTTTTCCATCCGGTGAAAAGCGTGGCTGCACATCATAGGCCGGCCCGCTACTTATACGTTTGGCAGTGCCACCATTGATGGGCAACGTATAAATGTCGCCCATCATTGAAAAAGCTATGGTGTTTCCGTCCGGGCTAACGTCCAAATCCAGCCAAGTACCTTCATCGGTCGAGAAGGAAATATTTTTCGCGCCTTTGTGTGGCGTGTTGATATCCCACTTGGCTGCTTCTTTTTTATCGGCGGCCAACAATGTGCCGGTTGAAAAAGTGAGGAGCACAGCGGTGGCAAGTAAGTGAAGTTTCATTTTTTTCTCGCGTGAGGTTTGAATTTATTGGCTCCCCTCTCCAACGGGAGAGGGGCTGGGGGAGAGGGTAAAATTACGCTTGTAGCAAAAATAGAATCCGGTGTATTCGTATCCTCACCCGTCGCTGCGCGCCACCCTTTCCCGGGGGAAGAGGTGAGGGATGCAGCATTATTTTTTGTAAGCCCGCGGCAACCCGTTTTCTTCGCTCATGTAGCGATCGCGTAATTGTGTTTGACGTGATTTCATCGGCATCGCTTGGCCACTCATCCACACTTGTTCGGCAAATGTGTTTACCTCGAGCGGGTCACCATTCCATAAAACAAGATCGGCGATCAAGCCCACTTCAATGCGGCCGACTTTGTCGCCAACACCAAAGGCATCGGCAGGAACGCTGGTGATCGCTGCAAGTCCGGCTTCCCAGGGCAGTCCATTGGAGACAGCATTGCCGGCGACTTGGCGAACCTTGCGGGCATTTTGCGAGGCATCATCGGCGCGATACAACCCGACACGTACGCCGGCTTTTTGCAGCAAGGCGGCATTGTCCAAACGCGCGCCAATTTGATCAAAACTCGATGGCAGGTTCTGCAATGCATCGACAATAACAATCACATTGTCAGCTTTCAATTGTGCTGCCACTTGCCAGGCTTCACTACCGCCAACAATCACCGGACGCATGCCATTCTTTTTCGCAAAGCTCAGCACCTGGCGAATATCCGAAGCGCGCTCGACATTGAATACCGTGCGTCCACCCAGCAAATATTTATTCAAAGCCTCACGACCAGCGGGGGTCAACAAGGCTTGTCGATAATCATAGGGAGACAAGCCACGCGCTTCACGAATCGCCTGGTCGAGCAACATGTATTGTGCTGCCCGCGAACTGCCGCTGAGTTCATCGGCACTACTGCCCATGCTGGCAAACAAGATACGCGAACCGATCGGGTCATCGTATTTACCGTTTAAGCGCATGATCGCGCCTTGACCACCAATTAAACTACTGCCGGGATTTGCACTAATCGCGGTGAAGGTGAAACCCTCCAGGCGCGTAATAGGAATCAACATCGAATTAGGGTTGAACGCGGGCACAACATCAAACTCCGGCCGCATTTGTCCGGTGACGCCTTCGCCTAATGAGAAGCTTGCATCGACGGTGGATTTTTCAGCCGACACTTCTTCCAGACCAATATCACCCAGGCCTGCAAACAAGCCCGGGGTCAGTGGTTTGCCTTTTGCATCGACACTGGCAACGCCGGGTGCTGAAAGATTCGGGCCGATGGCGCGAATAATGCCGCCTTGCACCAGCACGTCGGTATTTTTTAGCGTGCCACGTGTACCGGCGGTATGCACGGTCGCATTTTTAATCAACACGTTTTGAGCCAATGCCACCGTCGTGATTGAGCATAGAGAGAATAGACAAGCAACTAAAATAAAACGCTTCATGGATTAGCTCCCTGACCCAGCATAAAGTCCGATGTGGGTTGCATATTTTTATTATTGATGTCGAACATCAAGGCGCCATCGATATACACTTTTTCTGCTTTGGCATAAACGCTAAACGGTGTGCCGTTCCATATCACTACGTCAGCCATTTTCCCTGCTTCTAGCGAGCCAGTAAGATGATCAATCCCCATTGCTTTGGCTGGATTGATGCTAAGCCAGCGCATGGCATTTTCCGGGCTGCCATTCAAGCCTAAAGCGCTCGACCGTGCGATTACTTTTGCCGCTTCCTGATTTAGGCGTTGAACGCCTTCGGCAGAATCGGAATGCACAATGGCACAGCTATTTTTCTTGCGATCGACGAGAGCAATGTTTTCCTGGATGCCGTCGAGTGCTTCCATTTTAAAACCCCACCAGTCGGCCCACATCGATGCACACACCGCAGTGTCGGCCAAGGGCTGGGCAATTTTGTATGCTTCGACTGCGTGATGAAAAGATGCAATCTTGAAATTAAATTCTTTTGCTAAATCCATCATCAGCATCATTTCATCAGCACGGTAGCAATGAATCTGAACTTTGATGTCACCACGCATTACACCAGCGAGTGTTTCGAGGCGTAAGTCCTGAGTGGGTTCTTCGCCTTTTTCTTTGCCCCCCGCATTATATTTATCCCAGGATTTCATGTAGCCCTTGGCATCGATAAATGCAGATCTATAACCGGCAACATTACCCATGCGGGTAGAAGGTGACGAACCTTTGCTACCGTAAACTCGTTTAGGGTTTTCGCCACAAGCCATTTTCACGCTATGCGGCGCACCGGGAAATTTCATATTCTGATAACTGGTGCCGTAAACATTTTTCACTACCACGCCACGGCCACCAATTAAATTACCCGAGCCCGGCAAAACCAATAGCGAAGTCACACCCCCTGCTAAAGCCGTTGCAAAGCCCTGGTCTTGTGGCCAGATCGAATGTTCGGCCCAAACATTGGGTGTAGCCGGATTGGTTAATTCATTGCCGTCTTCATGTGCGCTTACGCCGGGGCTGGGGTAAACACCCAGATGCGAATGCACATCAATAATGCCGGGACTGATCCATTTTCCGGTGCCATCGACAACAGTGGTATTTTCGGGGGAATCCAGATTTTTGCCGACGCCGGCGATCTTGCCATCACGCATGAGCACATCGGTATTGTCGAGGCGCTCGCCAGTGCCGTTAAGTACCGTCGCATTGCGAATCAACACGGGTGCCGAGCCTATACGCTGATAAGTGCTGGGGTATGGGTCGTTAACGGGAGTGGTGGATGGCTCAGGATTTTTGGATTTGCTGGCTGCGGCAACAGAAAAACTCAGCATCGCCAAGGCGGCGATGAGACTAGATTTACGCATGAATAATCTCCCCGGATTACTTGACACATTAACCCGAGAGACCAGTACTGCCAAGCATGACTAAGGTCATGGTTGCTGCTAAAAAACCCAACAACATCACAATATTGCTGCGCGTGAAAAAATAATTTCCGTAGGTAAGCCGCATATGTGTGTCGTTATTTTTCTCTAATGTCATGTTGGGCCTGGAACCATGGATTTTTAGAGCTACCCGAACAGTGAACGTGTCAAAATAGGCAGGAAAAAGGAGCGATGAATGAAAGACAAACAGGACATTGTGAGTAATTGGTTGCCGCGCTATACCGGCGTTGCATTGGAAAACTTTGGTGAACATGTGCTGCTCACCAACTTTGGTGGCTACCTTGATCATTTTTCTCGCCTGACCGGCGCTGAAATAGTCGGCAAAGACCGCCCGATGCCAAGTGCCACCATCGACGGCATCACCATGATTAATTTCGGCATGGGTAGCGCGAATGCGGCCACGGTCATGGACTTGTTAAGTGCGTTACCGCCTAAAGCGGTTATCTTTCTGGGCAAATGTGGCGGTTTGAAACGTAAAAACGAGTTGGGTGACTTGATACTACCCATTGCCGCTATTCGCGGTGAAGGTACTTCAAACGATTACTTGTTGCCTGAAGTGCCAGCCTTGCCTGCATTCGCCTTACAGCGCGCCATTTCAACCATGACTCGCGACTTGGGGCACGATTACTGGACCGGCACCGTGTA
Organism: Arenimonas sp.; assembly: GCA_043754555.1. Lineage (GTDB taxonomy): Bacteria > Pseudomonadota > Gammaproteobacteria > Xanthomonadales > Xanthomonadaceae > Arenimonas. Next base: position 6,450 of record JAYUUM010000183.1, read on the forward strand.
CACCACCAATCGCCGGGTCTGGGAACACGATGTCGAGTTCAAGGAGTATTTACGCAAAACCCGCAGCATGGCCATTGATATGGAAACGGCAACGATTTTCGCGACTGGATTCGCTAATAGCATTCCTTCCGGTGCGTTGTTGTTAGTGTCGGATCAACCGATGATTCCTGAAGGCGTGAAGACCGAAGCTTCCGATAAAATCGTATCAACCAACTTCGTAGAAAAACATATCAATATTGGTATCGAGGCATTGAAGCTGATTCGCCGTCACGGGAAATCGGTTAAGCATTTACGCTTTGACGAATAATTTTTATATCGACTAGAAATACAAAACCCAAGCATTGCTCGGGTTTTGTGTGTGTCAGGAATTAATGCTTTACCAAATAAAATTCACGGTCAGTACTTCAGGTGTGTCGTTAGTACCAAAACGTACGTCGCATTGAATGGTCTGTTTTACTTCAGTGGTAAGGCCGGGTTCAATGATGATTGGAGCGGTTAAATCTGCGCTTCCGTCAGTACCTTGTTTCAAGCTGGCAGCCAAAACATTTAAATCAAGTGTGTATTGTTTTGCTTCTAGTTTGTTTTTCACGAAAGCTTCACAGGCTGATGCAGCAGCGCCTGCTTTACCGTCGGGGCCGCTTGATTCACCACCGGAGCAGGCCGTCAAACCCATTGCCAGCAGAGCGATTGATATCCATTTCATAAAAGGCCTCATGATGCAAAAGGTAGAAACGCAATACTTCATATTAGCTTACCGTAAATTTAGGGCAAAAGCTCTACAGCTATCAATAGCGTTGTAACGAATTGTCAATACGTTCAGCCCAGGCATCGATTCCACCTTCAACATTGAATAATTGTGTGAAGCCTAATCCGCGAAAATGTTCTGCGGCTTGACGGCTGGAATTGCCGTGATGGCAAAGAAACGCCAGGCGGCTGTCTTTCGACAATCCAGACAAACGCTCAAAACTATCTTCATCCAGAACATCGTGCGGATGAGGAAATTCTGCGATTGCTCTTGCGTGTGCAGGCCGCACATCTATGACCGTGAAGCTTTTCAGGTCTTCATTAAGTGCTTCCACCGACAGAGCTTTAACTTTGGCAGGCGCGTTAGGATTATCGATAGCCAAGCCGGAGCCGCGGGCGTCCTCCACCCAGTCAATGGAAATGCCGTCGGCACGAGGCGCACTGGCAAGATCAAAATAGACTTTTATGCCTTCGACTTCAGCGATGATTTCGCTGCCGGTAACAGGCTTGAGTTGAAATTGGGATTGGAAGCGGGCATCGACATTCAAGTGCAGTGCCATGCCGGGTTCGGAGTTTTCCATCGCCTGACGAATGGCCTGTGCCGCCGCAGATGTGATGTTTAATACGGGAGTAATGCGAACGGGGGCAGGAACGCCGAGCACGTCATGCAGTTCGCCGCTGTTATACATCTGATCAATGATGTCGCTGCCGCCGATCAATTCACCTTTCACATAAAGCTGTGGAATAGTGGGCCATTGGCCATAAATTTTGATGCCTTCGCGAATTTCACCATCCGCCAGCACATCAATATGGAGGTAATCGCCCACAAGCTCATTCAAAATACCCGAGGCTTTTGATGAAAATCCGCAGCTCGGTTGCGCGGGCGAACCTTTCATAAATAAAACCACGGTGTTGGACGCGAGCAGCGTGTCTATGCGTTGGCGAAGTTCAGGGCTGAGCATGAGAAGTCCTTGAGTAAGGGCGGTATTTTACCTTGTAGGAGGGCCCTTGGGCGCGATCGAATTGTCGCCCGCAAGCGGCCTCCTACCAAGCGTTCAGCTAAATCGTGCGCTGACTTGCGCGCGGCTTGGCATCGCGGGCGCGGTGCCGATGGTTTCGGTAGAAAGTGCAGCCACGCGGCCTGCGTATTGAATGGCGTGTGAAAACGCGTGTTCTGGGAACAAACTCAGTGCTGCCACTAACCCCCCGCTGAAGGCATCACCAGCGCCGGTGGTATCGATCGCATTCACGGATTCGGGTGCGATTCGATAAAAGCTTTGAGTGTCGCCCCGCATATTTTTCCCGTGTGAAACGAAACAGCCAAAACGTCCGAGCGTAATTACGATGGTATTGGAACTGAGCGCGCGGCAAAAACGGTGCAACATAGCGTCATCAGCTCGAGCCACTTGGTCGGCGGTAAATGCAATATTGGCGAAGCGCTGGCAAAGCAAGGCAAACTCGGTTTCGTTTGGGGTGAGTATGTCGGCCGAATCAAGTAATTCACGGCTGAGTTCCGGGTGCACCGGTGCAGGATTGAGAATACATAATGCGCTACTTTTTTTAGCCAGCTCGAACGCAAAATTGATCGCATCCAGATTATTTTCGAGTTGGCATAGCACGATATTCACGTTTTCAAATTGTGCTGATTGCGTTTGTAAAAAACCGATATCAAGAAACTCATTCGCGGCCAAATTAACCGCAATCATATTTTCGCCTTGCGAATTGACGACAATGCTCGAGGCGGCGGTCGGCATGTTATTGCGAATACACCAATAAGCTTGCAAGCCTTCATCGATTGCAAATGTTTTTGCGCATTCGCCAAGGGCATCATCGCCAATTGCGCCAATAAAAACAGTGCTAACACCTTGGCGAGCACAGGCAATGGCCTGGTTAAAACCTTTGCCGCCCGGGCCACTGGAAAACCCCAGCGCACGCCGGGTTTCTCCTGGAACCGGAAAATTATCGACCAGCCAAGCATGGTCTTGCACGTAACTGCCGACTATCAATACTTGCGAAAACATATGGGTTTAATCGATCAAACCCAGCAACACACCGGCGATCGTGGCCGTCATCAAGGTTGCAATTGAACCACCGAGTACGGCGCGCATACCGAAACGTGCCAGATCACTGCGACGCTCAGGCGCCAGTGCCCCAATGCCGCCAATTTGAATGGCAATCGATGCGAAGTTGGCAAAACCACATAAAGCGTAAGTCAAAATTAAACGGCTATGTTCGCTAATGGCGCCTACACCGTCGCCGATAGGTGTGGCGGCTAATTGCATATAGGCAACAAATTCGTTCAGCACGACTTTTTGGCCAATCAAGCCACCGGCAATCACAGCATCGTCCCACTGAATACCAATTACCCAGGCAATGGGTGCGAGAATATAACCAAGAATTAAACCAAGATTGAGTTTGACTTGCGCCGCACCTACTGCGGCACCGTCGTTAAGCATCATATTGATACTGTTGTAACCGTCCATATGCATATCGCCGAACCAGCCGATTAACGCGTTAATCATTGCAATCAAGGCTACAAACGCCAATAACATCGCGGCTATATTGAGCGCCAATTTCATGCCGTCTGCAGCGCCGGCAGCGGCCGCATCAATAATATTTTCGCTTTCACGTTCAAAATGCACTTCAACTTTACCGGTGGTCACCGGCACGCCGGTTTCCGGGATCAGAATTTTTGCAATTAATAATGTCGCTGGTGCAGCCATGATGGAGGCTGCTAAAAAATGTTTTGCATATTCGATTTGCAGTGGTACATCGCTACCGGCCAGCATGCCGATATAAATGGCCATCACGCCACCGGCTATATGGGCCATGCCGCCGATCATCATGGTGAGTAATTCGGAATCAGTCATCTTGTTGATATAGGGACGAACCGTCAGCGGTGCTTCGGTCTGCCCGATGAAAACACTGGCACAAACAGAGGTAGTTTCTGCGCCGGATACTTTCATCACTTTTGTAATCAGCCACGCCATGATTTTGACGATTTTCTGCATGATCCCCAAGTGATAAAGAATAGCCATCAAGGCAGCAAAGAAGATGACTGTTGGCAGTGCATGAAAGACGAAGATAAAGCCGAACTTGTCAGGCTTGCTCATCGGGCCAAAAATCATTTCGGCACCGGCGTTGGTAAAGCCGAGCAGCGTGACGAAGGCTTCGCCCATGGTTTTGAAAATGGCATTGCCATATGGCGTTAGCAGAACAAAGGCAGCAAAAGCTATTTGCAGTAAAACGCCGGTGCCGACCAGTTTCCAGTCGACCCGCGATTTATTATTCGAAAAAGCCCACGCAATACCAATGAGTACAGCCAAGCCAAACAAACCCTTTAAAATATCCATGTGTGCTTATCCCCGAATCGATGCAGCAGGGTAGTGCAGACGCGGGTTTCGAGCAAGTCGCGTTGCGCCTCGTATGACTTTACGTGACATTACCCAAGGCTCGATTGGAAGGGCCAAACTGATCCCCGCATGTATTGCCTTAAGTCTTGCTAAGCAGTGATTGCATGAATGGGGCCGCCTTGAAAGCCATTAATCGCGCGCTACCACCCGATTACGTCCTTGCTGTTTGGCGGCTCTTAATCGGCGATCAGCATGTTTGAGCATGTCCGAGATATCGCTGGCGTCGTGCGGGCAACAGGAAATGCCGGCAGAAAAACTCAGAACTCGCGGTATGGCATCGGGGTGCGGCAAAAAGGGGTTGGCATTAATTTGTTTGCGCAAAAATTCGATTCTTTCCCAGGCGCTTCCAATCGGGATCCGCATTACCAGCAAAAACTCCTCACCGCCGATTCGGATAAGTGGTTCTTCGGCATTCAATTGTTCCCGCAAGATTTTCACTACATGACGTAAAGCCTTGTCACCCATCAGATGGCCGAGATCGTCATTAATGCGTTTGAACAAATCCATATCAATAATGGCGAGCGACATGGTAGCGTTTTCGTTTTTTGCCTGGGCCAGTAAATGTGGCACGCGGTGGTTCAAATAAAGCCGGTTGGGCAAACCGGTTAAACCATCGGTGCCAGACAATTGCACCAACAATTGCATGCGATATACCACTACGGCGGTCAACATGCTAACAGCGACCAACAGCACGATACGCTGGATTTGATTGGATACCGAGATTACACCGTAATCCATTGACACCGTCGTGCCACTTGTTTGATTGGTTATGAAAATACATAACAATGAAAATTGTACAATGGCCAAGGCACCCGTGAGTAAGCAGACGCGGACATCGTTGCGCAACGCGGTTGCTACTATCACCAGTGGATAGCATGACCACACCACCACACTATTTAAACCCGCCGATGGAATATTAAGTGATAGCAGAAACAATACAGCGCTTACGATGCTCACATCGCAGGCGGCCGAAACAAAAGGTAACCAGCGATAAAGTCGATGATTTTTAGCCAGTCTTAACCACAGCAGGCTTAATGAAAAAGCACCTGCCGCGCCCACAGCGCCGGCCATGCTTTCATAATAGGAACCTTCCAAAATAAAATTAGTGATCGGCAACAATAATAATAATGCGGCAGCAACAACGCGAATGCGTGCGACCAATAATTCGCCACCGGCCCCAATTTCGATCATGATTTCGTCCGGACGCTCGCGTAAGCCACGCGATAAATCGTCCAAACTCTGTTTGAATGTATTCAAAGCTTATCCCCGGGTACCGCTGCATCATACGGGCTTTGCTTGTGAATAATCTATTAGGATAGGGTGGGCGGTGCCGCCTTCATTCTGCTGGGGAAATGGTGGGCAGTGCCCACCCTACGTCCCAACAAAAAAATCCCGACCTAGTGAGAGCCGGGATTAAAGAGTACTCGTCTTAACGTGTATTAGGACATCGATGCGTTTGCAATAGTTCCCGGTAATTAAGCACGCCTGTTACTTCAATATTTCGATTTCAATTTCTTCGTTCATGCCATCGTCGTTTTGGCTGATCCAGACCATGCGGTCCTGATTGTCTTCAAACCTAATTCCCATTGGCGGTGCGGGTGGTGCAGGTGCTGCGGGTGGCGGGCTTACACCCGGGGCACGCGGTGGTAATGGCGGCGCTGGCGGAGCCGGAGGCGGCGTCAAAAATGGCATGGCTTGTGGTTCCGGTGTTGTTATTTGGATGTTAAGTAACTTGCGTTCACGTAGAACGTTCAGGCTTACTTTTTCGCCGATTTTTTTCTGGCGCAATACCCGCATCACATCGCGCGGTGATTGGGTAGTCGTTGTTTCAATGCGTTGAATCACATCGCCGCTGTGCAGGTTTTTCATGCCCGGGCCAGCACTGATGATCAACACGCCTTTGTCGGTACCAAAATAGCGACCTAATTGTGGATCCAGCGATGCCAGATTCAAGCCTTGCCAGCGCATAGCTTCAAAAATGCGGGGTGGTGCACAGTCGTTTTTGCCAGATTTTTTACAATCGGAAAATGCAATAATTTCAATATTTTCACGATCATTGGGCGCCGTCATTGTCATTCGTTTTGAATGTGCATCGGCGCGGGGAGCAAAGCCTGCTCCCTTGTCGCTGTACATCATCATGCTTCCAATACTCTCTACTTTGACGTCGGCTTGGCCGGCTTTACCGGCGCGTGCATAACCGAGCTGCATTTTTTGACCGATCTTCAAGTCTGATAGCAGTTCGCGTGCTTTATCGACACCTTCCTTGCCGCTGGCGCCAATGTTTTTTCCATTAATGCTCAACAACACATCACCCGAACGCAAGCCTGCTTTTGCTGCGGGGCCCGCGGGTGATACTGCACCAATCAGCACACCATTGGCGGCAGCATTGGGTGCCATCACAATTCCGATTCCAGCTTTTGGGCCACGGCCTTGCGCAATCGGAGCCACGTGCCGCTCCACAATTATTTCGCGTTGTCCATGTTCGCCACGCGATGGCTTATCGCCGTGCTCGAATCGCCGAACATCGACCATGACTGAGTGGTCAGGACCTAATTTTTTTGAAAGCACTTCAATGCGTGCGACCAGGCTGTCAATTTCTGCTTTGGCGGCTTGCTGTTCAGCACTGCTTATTTTTGCTGGCTCGCCAGCGAAAGCGCTACTCATCAACGTACAGGCTAAAATCAGGCTGAGTATTTTCATTTTCATTTTGCGTCTCCAGGTAAAAAATTTGTTGAAATATCGATCTAAAAAGATTCGACCAAGGCAATTTCGAAAGGTCGGCCTTCGGCTTGTTGATAACGCTGCGAGGAGTAAAGTCCGGTGGCTTCCTGCAAAGTTCCGACACGCTGTTGCCACAGACTTAGTTGTTGTGCGGATGTGAGTGAAGCGCTACCAAGCTCGCTGTCAATCGCATGGATGCGATCTTCCAGGGCCAGGCTGATAACTTCTGCGCTGGCATTGTTACTGGTTGAATTACGGGTCGCGATCAAGAAGTTTTCCAGTTGCAATGATTGCTGCATTAACGGTTGCAGACGGGCATCACTTTGGGTTTCGATAATTTGTGGTGAGTGCCGGCTCATCGGAATGATCGCCAACAAAGCGATGCTGGCTGCCAATGCCATCGGAAAATAGCGATGGGATTTTTTCGCCGGGATTTTTTGTGCGAGCATTGGCCATGCCGATTGCAAGGGTGTTTCCTGCGGTAAATCTTGCAAGGCTTGGGCAATGCTAATGCTGGAGTTTTGCGCTGATAGATCAGCCATGGTTTAGTGCCTCCTGCTTTTTGTTGTCAAGCTCAATGTTTAAAAGTTCACGAAGTTTCTTGGCGCCGCGCGCGCATTGCGATTTTGAAAACGAAATGGTTTTATCCATTAATCCGGCAATTTCGTCATGGGTATAGCCTTCGACGTGATAGAGCCAAAGCACGCTGCGAGTTGTTGCGGGCAATTGATTCATCGCAGTTATCAAGAGCTGCGTGTCGGCCGCTTGCGGCGGTAATAAAATGTCGGCTTCCAGAAAATCCGACTCATCTGCTAGCTCAATTTCACTGCCGGGTTGGCGCTTGCGAATGCGCATCAAACTCTCGTTGACGGCGATTTGCCGCAGCCAACCCCAAAAGGGCGAGTCGCCGCGAAAGTCCGATATTTTTCCGAATAGTTTCAACATGGTCTCTTGCATAATGTCCTGGGCTTCTTCGCGCTGGCCGCATAGCCGCAGCGCCAGTGTGAAAACCGGCCTTTCAAACCAGCGATAAAGCTGCTCGAACGCCGCCGCCTCGCCGTTTCTGGCGCGGGTAAGCAGGCTGGACGGAACATCAATGGCGAAAGGGGATGTCACAGTTATAAGGATGTACCTAAGTCAAAAAGGGTCGCAAGCCACATTCGCCCACCCAGCAAGCCAAGACCATGCCTATAATCGGCGCACATAAAAGGAGTTTTGCATGAACATCTTGATTATCATTTTACTGCTGGCTGGTGTATTGGCATTGTTCAAGGCGGTACGCATTGTGCCGCAGGGTTTTGAATGGACGGTAGAGCGCTTCGGCAAATATACCCACACTATGAGCCCGGGCCTGCATTTGTTGATACCGATCGCGCAAGACGTCGGCCGAAAAGTAAATATGATGGAGCAAGTGCTTGAAATTCCGTCGCAGGACGTCATCACCAAAGATAATGCGGTTGTCAAAGTTGACGGCGTGGTGTTTTTCCAGGTGCTCGACGCTGCCAAGGCCGCTTATGAAGTGTCTAACCTTGAGCAAGCTACCATTGCATTGGTAATGACCAATATTCGTACCGCGATTGGCTCGATGGATTTGGACGAATCGCTTTCCAAGCGCGACGAAATTAATGCCAAACTACTTGGCGTAGTGGATCAGGCAACGCATCCCTGGGGCATCAAAGCCAATCGCATTGAATTGAAAGACATTCAACCGCCGCGTGACTTGATCGATTCAATGGCACGACAAATGAAAGCAGAGCGTGAAAAGCGCGCCAACATTCTTGAGGCAGAAGGTTTGCGTCAAGCAGAAATTCTGCGTGCCGAGGGCGAAAAGCAAGGCGCGATTTTGCAAGCTGAAGGTAAGCGAGAAGCCGCGTTCCGTGAAGCCGAAGCCCGCGAGCGTTTAGCCGAAGCCGAAGCGAAGGCAACCACCATGGTGTCGCAAGCCATTGCCTCTGGTGATGTGCAGGCGATCAATTATTTTGTGGCACAAAAGTATATTGAAGCGCTGAAAGAGTTTGCTAATTCGCCTAACCAGCGATTGATGATTCTACCGACCGAAGTCACCGGTGTAATGGGCAGTATTGCCGGTATTGCCGAACTCGCCAGAGATAGTTCAGACAAACAAAAAGCCTCGATCGCAGCCAAAGCGTCCAAGCAATCATAAGGAAACACCATGAGCCCTAAAATGATTGTCTGGGCCTGCATTGCACTGGGCTTGATAGCGGCCGAAACCATGGCGCCGGGCATTTTTCTGCTGTGGCTAGGTTTCGCTGCCGCTGCAGTATTTCTATTGGTATTTGTGCTGCCGGACTTGAGTTTGTTGATGCAGGTGATGCTATTTGTGGTGCTTTCATTCGTTTCGGTCGGCGTGTATGTCAAGTTCTTTCGCGGCAAAGAAGCGCCGAGTGACCAGCCTTTATTGAATCGACGCGGTGAACAATTGGTCGATAAAGTCCTGACCTTGGAAACTGCGATTATCAACGGCCAGGGCCGCGTCAAAATTGGCGATGCGTTCTGGACTGTGCAAGGCCCGGACCTGCCCGCTAATACGCTGGTGCGCGTAATTTCGGTCGATAGTATGACGCTGCGAGTAAGCCCTGCGGAGTAATGACTGCCCGTTTGGTATTCTAAAAAAACCGGCTTAGGCCGGTTTTTTTTGGAACGGCTTTTTTGTACAACACGCTGAACAAAAATGAACTAGACGATGACTATGCGGTCAATGACATACTTATTTTTGATTAAAACGAATGGAATCGGCAGCAATCAACAACATTGATGAGAACGATTCGTGGAGCCTTCTTCACTATGATCGACCATCCCCTGTTCAAACAAGACCGCGATTGGATGTCATCATTCTGATTCTCGCTGTCTTCGTGCATGTTGGTTTTATCGGATATTTATTTTCCTGGCGGGCACCAACATTTCAACATGCCCTTGCCAATGATGATGTGCTTGAAGTGACGTTTATTGATCGAGCCTCCGATGCGGTGCTGAAGGAAGCTGAGTCGAGAACTGCCACTAATAAAAACCAAAACACGAAACCTGCAGGCCGCCGATTGTTTGCCAGACCTAATACGCAGACAGCTACAGTACCGAACAGTGCCGAAGAAATCCAAGACACCACTCTACGTTTAACCCTGGATGACGATGAGTGGAATGTAGCCCCGGTAATCTCCCCCAAAAATCCGCTTAAAAGACAATTTATAGCGATGCCGGGTCGCGCCGAACCTTTCGTCAACGGAATAAAATTCCGCAAGCAATTAACTCCGCAACAGAGACTGGCCATGGTGGGGAAGTTGTTTGGTGCCGTCGAACACGATCCCTGTCAAGAAGCCAGGAAGCGCATGGCAAGCGGCCAGTCGCAATTGCATGGTCTGGATGTAGAAGCCGACCTTCGTTTAATCGAACAACACTGCCGACCTTAAGCGCTGGATATTATCTTAAGCTATCGAGCCCAAAAATCCTCTCGCATTTTTCGTGGGAGCGTCCGTCAGGCGCGAATAAATCTGCAAAATAATCTGGCGTAGGAGCGAGCTCGCGACCGCCATGGACGGCAGGAGTGCTGGTTTTTAACAGACGCATGTCTGGTTAAATGCAGGGGCATTTTTCAGCCTCGCGAAAAACCTGCGTCGAGGCACTTCGCGAGCAGAGCTCGCTCATACGTTCGGCATTGCAGCAGATCATTCGCGCCCGACGGACGCTCACACGCAGATGACATCTTTTAAGGCTAGACGTTATCTGACATGTAAAGCATAAGCACTGGCTTAACCAAGCGTAACCGCATAATCGAATCATGCCTTAACCCCTATTGATTACATGCATCGTTAAACTCAGCATGGCCAACATCGAAAGGTCGTCGGAATGGAAATTCCGCTGTCAGCTTCAAACACGGGGAGATTATGTAATGCGTAAAATTATGGTTGCGTTGCTATTGGCAGCGCTAGTTGTTTTCTTGGTCGCTTGTTCCAAATCAGATGAGTCTTCGCCTGCGTCTATTGAATCTGCTGCTGGTGAGTCGGAGAGTATGATGGCCGCCGATGCCGCAGCACCTGCGAGCAGGGCAGCGATGAGCGAAGAACTTGCCAAGACGGCAAGCAATAATGATGCATCTGCTCAGGCAACAAGTGAGCCCGTGAGTGTCGAGCAGCTGACATCGAGTGCGGCTTCTTATGTTGATACAGAGCGAAAATTTGTTCGCACTGCCGATGCAGAATTTCGCGTTAAAGATGTTTATCAATCGGCCATTGCGATCGAGAATATCGTGGCAAAACAGGGTGGCTTTGTTCTGTCGAATCAGATTAAAGCAGACACTGACAACGTCAACCGTTACCACATCGGCAATGCAAAATTATTAGAGCTGGCGGAATACACAGTACGGGGAAATTTGTCGGTACGGGTTCCCAGCGACAAGACCCAAGACTTTCTGCGTGCTTTGATTACCCAAATCGATTTTTTGGATCAGCGTAATTTTGAAGCGCGTGACGTACAGTTTGATCTACTCCGTAAACAACTGGAATTTTTGCGCAATCAGGAAGCACAAAAACAACTAGGAGATTTGAGTACGGCGCCCGGCAGAATTAGCGACAAAGCTGCGGTTATTTCAGGCCAGAACGACACCAAAGCCAACCGGGACGAAGCTACGGTCGTACAAAAAGAAGTTGAAGACAGAGTGGCCTTCAGCACGATTAATCTTTCGCTTTACCAATTAAGCAAAGTTCGTAAAACAGAAATAGATGATGTTGACGCGATTGCGAAGGCAAGTCGGCCTGGTTTTTTCAATCGCTTGTTTAGCGCTATATCTGTGGGCTGGTATGGGTTTCTGGATTTTGTGATTAGTTTGTTTGCGATTTGGCCGCTATGGCTTGCGATTGGTTTTGGCGTATTTGCGATCAAGCGCTTTCGCAAGAAATAAACATCCAGCGGAGCGCCTAAGGCGCACCTGATTTAAACGTAGGTATTGAAAGGTGCGCCACAGGCGCACCCTATAGATTAAGCGTTTTCAATTTCCGCAAATGCATCACGTGTTAAATTTTCAGGCTTGCCATTCGTGCAATGGACTTCGTCTTCAATGCGGACGCCGCCAAATGCAGTGAGGTGTTCAATATTGCGCCAATTAATAATCGAACTGTGCTTGGATGCTTTGAGCTTCGCCAATAGAGTCGGTATGAAATAAATCCCCGGTTCTATAGTGACGACCATGCCAGGTTCCAGTGTTCGGGTCATGCGCAAATAAGGATGACCCGTCGGCTTGGGAATCAGAGCGCCAGTCTCATCGGCAGCAAAACCGGCAACGTCGTGCACTTGCAAGCCAATCGGGTGGCCCAAGCCGTGTGGAAAGAAAGTAGAAGTAACGCCGGCTTCCAGCATGCTGCCCGGGTCCATATCGACAATGTCCAATGCTTTAAGCACGCTGCCAATGCGTAGATGACATTCCAGATGCAAATCACGGTAATCGGTGTTCGCACGCACTCTGCTCGCCAATGCGAGCTGCTCATCGTCAAGCGCATTGATCAGGTCGGCAAAACGACTGTCACCATTGCTCCAAGTACGGGTAATGTCGGAAGCGTAACCAGAAACTTCGGCGCCAGCATCAATTAATAAGGATCGATGTTCGCGCGGTTTATCGAAATTTTTGTATTGATAATGCAACGTCGCGCCATTTTCGTTGAGCGCAACAATATTGTTATAAGGCACATCACTATCGGTGTGGCCGGCAGCTTTTAAATAGGCTGAATTAATACCCGCTTCGGATTCACCGCTATGAAAAGCAGAGCGTGCAGCAAGGTGGCCGAGTGCTGCTTTGCGTTGTGCTTTGCGCATCAGGCTCAATTCATAAGCGGTTTTGAAAGCGCGGTGAAAATGCAGATGGTGAATGACCGCGCTTGGGTTATTGGGTGCAAATTCACCGATGGCAGCATCGGTTTCTCCAATGATGGCTGACTTTCCTTGTGGCAAGAATTTTGCTGCTTGTTCTGGGCTGTCAATAATATGAATATCAAAATGCTCGACCCAATCACCACTGGGTGCGCTCGGCGGCACGTGCCAATAATCATCGGGCTGATAATAAACGAGACTAGACTTTCTACCTGGCGTGTGAATAATCCAACTATGGGGATGTTGTGTGAGTGGTAACCAATATTTGAATTGTGGGTTGGGCTTGAACGGGTAGGGCATGTCATCCAGAAAGCGGTATTTTTCTATACCCGATGCAATGACTAAATGATCAAAACCACTGGCAGCTAAGGCTAAATCAGCACGCTTTATGACGGCAGCAATATGTTCGCGATATAAGTTCATTTTTTGTCCCAAATGCAGTTTGGATTATGTCGAATGCTGGCGGCGGTTTATGCTTTCCAGCAGGTCTAGCGGCGATGCTAATCAAGCATGCATTGCTATTAAACCATTTATAGCTTTGACCAGCGAGTCGGTGCTGAATTAATCGAAGCTAATTCCGATGTTTTTCAGACATACAATTGCTCGTTCTGCACTAAAGATATTTTGAAATTGCCGGTCTTAGTGTTCTTAATGGCGTTGCTATGCTTGCGATGAATCATCTCGAATTTCTAATTAGATATCGTTGCCATCATCGGTAATTATTTGCGTGCGGACATCGGACTAGTTGCAAGTGACGAGCAGGAATTGTGCCAGTATCGGAAAAAATAGCTTTGACCCGTTTTATGTCAGACGTAATGGCCACCCGGAGCATCTACCCATTCGCGAATAAAGCCTACATGTGCAGGCGAAACGTCAATGAAGCGGAAACCAGTCCATACCTGGCCCGGCGCGGCGGCTTCATCGACCCAAAGCTCATGCGCACCGACATCAATGGTTTGTGTAACCCCGTTTTGATCGGGCAAGCTAAGACGCAATTGATACAAGGCGTCATTCATCATGGGTTCGCGCATGATAAGCAGCATGCCGGTTTCGGATAAGTTGCTGAGTCTACCGATTACTGCTTCAGTCATGGTGTCGTAAACTTCGACATTAAAGCCGACTTTGCGGCGACGGGCACGGCGATATTCGTTATTCATTTTGCCTCCGTAACGGATTGGCCAGCGAATGAGCGCAGGGCGCTCATCACCGATTTCCAGGCACGATCGATGATGCCACCGGATTTCTCCTCAACAATAAATAATTCTTCGCGCACCTGCATTTTTGCCAGAGCTTCAAGATGATGCTCGGCGACTTTTTGGCCGCGCTGATTGACAAATAAAGCTTGCCCTGTGGTTGTGCTGTACCAAGCCAGGCGGCTGCGGGTACGGTCACCTTGCTGATTGACGACAAATTCAAACCAAGTACCAAAGGCCACCAGTTTCAATTGTTCAAAGCGCGCCTGTTCTTCGGTACTCAGTTTTACTTTCTTTGTCGCTGCGCCGCCGATGTCTCCACCAAAACGAGCGCGGGATTTAAGGCGCATGGTCAATTCAGTGCGGCTCGCTGGGTCGCCTTCTTTGCCTGATTGAGGATCAATCAATCGTTCGGCAATCGCTGCGGCTTCGTCGCTTTGATAACCAACTTGCGTCAGCGAGCTTTCGAGCTCTTGTTTTAATTGCTGCGCTTCCTCCGCCGAGATCGGTGATTGATCCGGCGGCGCTTTGGCGACTTGAATAAGTCTTTCTGCAACATTGAGTTGATGCTTCCAGGCGTCAGAATCTTCACCCGAGCGCAATGCGGTTAATGCCATTACGGCCGTCCATGCCTGACTCAACAAGGTGTGGGTAAAGCGCGGCATGGCCTGATCTTTTAATAAGGCATTGACCGCCACTGATGCCTGGTCACGTGCCATTGCCAATTTTTCTTTTCCTCGAGCCGCTTCAATATGGCGCTTTTCAGCGACCTCGGCTTTGCGGGTCAAAATTTGCAGATGCGAATTAATATCGGTTAAAAGTTGCTGGAACAGCGACATATCACCGTCAAATTCACGCACGGTGCGATCAACTACCGCATTCATTTTGCCAAGCAGGGCAGGGTCCGCGTCATCATCGTCCAACCAATAGGCACCCGATTCTGCAATGGTGCTGAGCATTTTACGGGCAGGGTGATTTTGTTTGGTGAAGAAGCCCTTGTCTTGCAAAGCAACGCGCAACAAAGGCACTTGCAATTTTGCAAGCAAGTGAGCAGCGGGACTGTTGGATTTAACGTCTTTAGTGATACTTTCAAACATCATGCCGACTAAATCAATGGCGTCGTTATCTTCTTCATTTAAAATCTGCGCTTCGTGGTTGTCGGAATTCATCCGCAACTGCGACATTAAATCCTGTTTGATGTGCTGAATATTTCGGGCAGTTGGCTTGCCTGCAGTTAATGCCGGTGTTGCTGATTTGCCTTGCAGCATTTGCAAAGCTTTTTGCAAAAGTGATGCTCCTACCGGTTCTGCTTGGCTGGCCGAGGTTTGAATTTTATCGGAATTGAGTTTACCGAGCAGTTGTTTTCGGCTCCCCAATAACTGCCGCATCATATTAAAACTGGCTTCATCCAGTTCGCCGGTGGACTCGCGATCGTTCGCCGCCGAATTACGATTGTCTGGGTTATTGTTTCCGGAAATATTGCCGCGAATACTTAAGCCGCCGCCGGTGCCGGCAGCGCGACCTGCTTGTCGGCCAGCATCAGTTTGTGCGGCATTCGAGCTTTTGCTAGCTGCGCTACCCTGATAATTTTCATCTTCCAGAGTCAGAGTGGCACCACTGCCTGCCGGTCCGTTAGTGGATTGCTCGGTACGCTCGCCAGCTTTTTCAACCGAGGCTGACTGCAATTTCGGACGCGCCCGAATGGGTACATATTGCAAATTGGGCAAAACATTATTTTTAGCAAGATAATTATTCACCGACTCGATCAAGTTGCCATACATCGGCATGACTTGTTTTTCAAATGTTTTGAAAAACAGTAGGCGATGTTCTTCGGCTAAACCAAGACAATCGGAAGCATCTCGTAACATGCGACACAAAGCCTGAGGCCCAATCGGTAATGATTCGGAATCAAATGCCGGCTTACTCGCAAGCACACCAAAGCGCTGACCAAGCAAATACAGCGGCAGGCTGTTGCGCATCTCACCACGATTGGCAATTTCAATCATGATGGTAGCTTCATCGATTTCCATTTCATTGACTAGCGAGAGTTCCACACCCGAGCCAACGCCGAGGCGCGACATAAATAAAGGTTTTGCTTGATAGGGTTCGCGCAAGAGTGAAAGCTCGGCTTCTAACGCAATCAAAAACCTGGGTACCAAATCATGGCGGGTACGTTTGATCAAGCGCTGTGCTTCAAGCCATCGGGTTTGCACAGCAGCACTACGGGCTTGTTCGGCAAATTTAAATAATTGTTGTTCGAATTCGTTAAGGCTCGACATTAAGCCGCGTTCAAATTCATCGGAGGCAAACTCGAGGATGCCCTCCAGCAAATGCCGAACGCGTCGGGGCAGGTTTTTCGAGGCTAATGTCGGCGCAGTGTTATGCGACGCCATGCTTGAATCAGACATCCCTAACTCCAAAAATAATGCTCATTGTGATTTTAGGCACAGCGGGGCATCTGAAGCCAGTTAAAACACATCTTTTTACATCTTTTACTGCCCCTATTAAGTAGCTGGACAGTTTGTGGGGTCACCAATACTCCCGCAACGTAGCGCTGCGGGAGTGCGGTCATCGCCTAGTTTTTTCCGTTCCAGCGCAGGCTCACCAGGCCACTGCTGCCGGGTGTGTTGTAGCCGGGAATTAGTTCGTAGTCTTTATCACCCAAGTTTTCAACGCGTGCTTCCAGGCTCCAGGCCTCGGCAAATTGATAGCTAATTCGGCCGTCAACGCGACCGTAACCTGGTGAGCTCGTGCCACCAAAGTCAGGGCGCTCGGTGGCTGCCTGCAAGTCCAGGCCCAAACTCCATTGCTCGTTAATTTTGAAGTTGGTATTGATATTAAGTTTACGATCGGCGCGCCGCAGCAATTTTTCATTGCCAACTAAGCCGTCTAAGTTACGTGCATCTTGCCAACCGGCATTGGCAGCGATAGAAAAAACTTCGCCTTTAAATTGATATTCGACTTCAGCGCCTTTCAGGCGGGCACGGTTAATATTGAGAGCCTTAAAGTTAACGCCTTCAAAAGCAATCAGATCTGTGACTTTGGTGCGGTAGGCCGATACTTCCAAAGTTTGTTGGCTAGTAATGTTGAAGTTAAGCCCTAATTCGACACTATCGGAAGACTCGGGACGCAAGTCTGCATTGCCTTTAAAAAAACCAAAGAAACCCGGGTAGTAAAGTTCATTGAAATTGGGCGCCCGGAAACCTTGGCCCCAGCTTGCACGTAATCTTAAGTCTTCGTTTAGTTCAAATCCCCAGGCCGCTTGACCGGTAGTTTTGCCGCCGAATTGGCTGTTGTCATCACGACGTGCAGCGAGCTCCAATGTATTGCGGTTGAATTCGCCACGCCAAGAGACAAACAATCCCGTGTTGCGACGAGTATTGTCAATGGTGGGCACTCCGGCATCTTCGTTGAAGCCATTTTCGCTGCTCCAGTTCACGCCCGCATTGAAACGATTTTGCTCATTGATATTGACGGTGTTGACCCAATCCACAGCCAGTCGCCGGCTCCCGAAAAGGTTATTGTAAGTAGGTGTCTCCAGATTCTCGTAGCTGTGGCCAACACTCAACGAATGTTGCCAGATATCGGTAAGTTCGCCTTTTAACACGACGCCAACTTCGCGATTTTTCTTGTTCGACTCGCCTTGATCAAATTCGATATTGGCATCTATTGCAGTCGCAAACGCCGATAAAGTATGCGAGCCAATTGTCATTTTACCATTGAGTAAAACGTGACTATTCTCATAGCCGTCGTTGTCTGGGTTATAGCCAAAAACAAGAGGGTCATTCAGCGCAGAAAAACCTTCAGCACTGCCATAACCAAACGCTGCGCCAAAATTGTTGTCTGTATCACCCAGGCCAAAGCCAACATCGAACTCGGCGCGGCCATAGCTGCCAGCGCGAAATTCGGC
The DNA here is from genome assembly GCA_043754555.1 of Arenimonas sp. Lineage (GTDB taxonomy): Bacteria > Pseudomonadota > Gammaproteobacteria > Xanthomonadales > Xanthomonadaceae > Arenimonas. Next base: position 24,305 of record JAYUUM010000183.1, read on the forward strand.
AAAGGAACTGTGTTCGCGAGTGAAAATTTGAATGACGCCGCCGATGGCATCCGAGCCCCACAAAGCCGCACGTGGGCCACGAACAATTTCAATCCGGTCAATTAAAGCAAGCGGCAAACTACTAAAATCGAAGCTGCCTTGCACTGCGGTATTCACGCGAACACCATTAATCAAGATTAGTGTGTGATTAGAATTGCTGCCGCGCGAAAATACCGAAACATTGGTGCCGCTGCCACCGCTGCGAACAATGTCTAATCCGACTTGTTGGCTCAGCAGGTCGGCGATGTCAGGGGCTTGGCTTTGTTCGATATCTGCACGGGTAATCACCGTCACCGAAGCCAGCGTTTTTTTAGTAGCCACTACAATCCGATTAGCCGTGACCTGAACGGCATCGAGCGTTTGTGCTTCGTCGGCATGCACCGAAAAAGAACTGCTAATTGCAAGACCAAGAACGGCCAATTTTATTTTGTGTTTTGATGTAATGTGTTTCAATTTACTTCTCCTTTGCACACCCGCAGGGCAGCCAGTTCGATGGAGAATGACAAACGTAGGATGCAATCAATAAAAAGCGTCCAACACTCGCCCTGTTGCCCACCGCAACTCGCTGTTGGGTCGAATGACCCGGCAATAGGCCGGTCTCCGGACTCATCAAACAATCAAAGCATTTAGCCTGGACTGTCTCTTTCTCCTTCCCAGAAATTAGATTCCCAGTGGTCACTGAAAGATGCATCGTCTACGATGCTGACTTACCGTTGCGGGGGCAGTGTTGGATTCAAACCAACTTCCCGACACCTATTACGGTGCGTATTGTAGTCGTTACGTGAAGATGGGGCTAGTTAAAAATCTTGCTCGGCATCCAGGCCGTCAAATTCGCCATTCTCATTGGTATGGCTGTGCATCATGATGGGTTTGCAACATACCGGGCAATCTTCGACATAATCTGCATCACCAACGGAGGCGTCAATCAAGGCCTCGAAGCGTTCACCACAGTGTGGGCAGCGAATGTATTGAGAGTCCAGCATTTTTCGATATTCAAAAGAAGTTATTAATCAGATAATAGACTAATAAGGAATTAATAAGTGATGGAAATGAAAAAGGTATTTGCACAGGTTCAAGGCTTCGATGATTGTTTGCAACACCAAGTTCGTGTCGAATTAAACCAAAAAACCAAGCCGCCAGGTTCGCTAGGTCGTTTAGAAGATATTGCTGCGCAAATGGCCTGTATTCAACAACGAATCAAGCCCCATATCGAGTCGGCGCAAGTTTTTGTAATTGCTGGCGATCATGGCATTGCCCACGAAGGTGTCTCGGCCTATCCGCAGGCGGTTACTGCACAGATGGTATTGAATTTTTTATCTGGTGGCGCAGCGATATCGGTTTTGGCAAAAGCCAATGATGCCAAGGTAATCGTGGTGGATGCTGGCGTAGCTGAAATAATACCTGCACACGAAAATTTGCTGGATCGAAAAATTGCCTTTGGCACTAAAAACTTTTTGCATGAACTTGCAATGAGTACAGAACAAGTTGAAACCGCATTGCAGCATGGAAAAATGCTCTGCGAAAACCTGCCAGAGTATGGCGCTGTTGTTTTCGGCGAAATGGGAATTGCCAATACCACCAGTGCTTCTGCGCTGATGCATGGTTTGACTGGGCTACCGATCCTGAAATGTGTGGGGCGCGGTACCGGTGTTGATGATCACGGTATTGCCCTTAAACAAAAAGTAATTGCCGACGCTTTCCTAAAGTATACGGCTACAAATAAACCACAAGAATTATTATCCCGTTATGGTGGCTTTGAAATTGCCATGATCTGCGGTGCAATGCTCAGTGCCGCGCAATCGCGTCAGGTGATTATTGTCGATGGTTTTATTGCCAGCGTCGCTGCCTGCTTAGCTATACGGATGCAGCCAGAAGTTCAAAATTATATGGTGTTTTCTCATGTCAGTGCCGAAGCGCCACATCGGGCCTTGCTTGAAAGCATTGGAGCGAAAGCATTGCTTGATTGGAATATGCGCTTAGGTGAGGGCAGTGGCGCTATTTTGGTGTTGCCATTATTACGCAGCGCTTGCGCCATGCTATCGAATATGGCCACGTTTGCCAGTGCCGGCGTTTCAGGAAAAATTAGCGAATGAAAAGACAGTGGCAACTATTTCTGGTAGCGCTGCAATTTTTCACGCGACTTCCGGTGCCCGAGATTCGCGATTTTTCTAATGACATGTTGAATGCATCGGCACGCTATTTCCCTTTGGTGGGTATTGTCGTCGGCATTTTTTCTGCATTCGGGTTGTGGGCGTCGGCCCAATTTTTTCCGATGCCGATCGCTGCATTAATTGCTATTACAGTTTCGATTCTCGTCACTGGTGCATTCCACGAAGACGGGCTAGCTGATACTTTTGACGCACTTGGCGGCGCCGTGCCGCCAGAGCGTGCGCTAGTCATTATGAAAGACTCGCGCATTGGAACGTATGGAGCGCTAGCTTTGGTACTAAGTCAGCTATTGCGCTGGCAAGCGCTACTCATTTTGCCATTGGACATTGCCGTGATTGTTTTAATAGGTTCCCATGCCGCCGCGCGTGCGGGTGCCGTGAGTTTAATGGCGAGCTTGCCTTATGTCCGCGATACCGATGACAGCAAATCCAAACCCATTGCACAAGATTTATCAGGCGCCGCTCTGATGATTGCGTTGCTATTGGGCGTCTTGCCCGCAATTATATTTTCGGTTGTTTGTTTGCCCAACGTATGGATGTTAATGATCGCGGGATTATTTGCGGTAATTGTTATTCGTTTTTGCTGCGCCTACTGGTTTAAAAAACGCCTCGGCGGTTATACCGGCGACACTTTAGGCTGTTGCGAGCAGTTTGCTGAAATTGGTTTTTTGCTTGCGGTGGCTGCCGTTTGCAAGCAGCTAAGCGTATGAAACATGTTTTTGTAAGGCATCCGCCATTAGCGGACATGCAAAGCATTTGCTATGGCGCTCTCGATATTCAAATAGCGGACGCAGTAGTTTTGCAATATGCCGACAAGTTGAAAAAACAACTGCCTTTATTGCCTGTAATCAGCAGCCCCTTGCAACGCTGCTTTTCATTAGCGCAGGCAATCGATGTGAATGCCAAACCAGACGCGCGCCTTATCGAAATGAATTTTGGCGATTGGCAGGGACAGCAATGGGATGCGATTGATCGGCGTGCATTGGATGCCTGGGCAAAAGATCTAAGCAAATTTCGTGCGCCAAACGGTGAAAGCTTTATCGATGTGATTGCTCGGCTGAGTGACTTTTTGAATCAGCTTGAAGCGCCGCATATTTTAATAACGCATGCCGGAGTGATACGTGCAGCGCATTTTCTGATCGGAAAAGTTAATGCATTAGAAGCAGCGTCAACAAATATTGCCTACGCAACCCCGATCTATATATGAAGCAAAATTAGCCATAAATTAAACAGTAGGGGCGCCTGCTTGCTGCGCCCAAAGTCTGTCCAATAAATAAATCCGTAGAAGCGCCTGCTTGCTGCGCCCAAAATTTTTCCGCAGCCATAGGGCGCAGCAAGCAGGCGCCCCTACATTGGGATTTGCGAAGAATTTTGCTGGCCATGGTGAGCATTGCACACCCTACGAGTCGTGTAAAAACAAACCCATTACATCATTGCTAAAACGATGGCCAAGCTCGGTTGGCGTTACTTGGCCATCGTGTTCCTGAAGCCAGCCCATTAATTTCGCATGCGATAATTTTTTATCGATGGCACTTCGTTCCAGCCCTGTGCGCACTTCAAAATCCTTGATTGAAAAACCTTCAGCTAAACGCAGTGCGTTAAGCATGTAATCGAAAGGACGGTTATCTAAAGTGATAAGTTCATCGCCACCGATGCGTTTATCGGTCATGGCATGCTGCAAATAATCTCGAGGATTTTTGACTTTCCAGCGCCGCAAAATTTCCCCGCTTGCACCGGAAGAAATTTTCCCGTGCGCACCGGCGCCTATCCCTAAATAATCACCATAGCGCCAATAATTTAAATTGTGTGCGCATTGTTTGCCGGTTTGAGCATAAGCCGAAATTTCGTATTGTTGAAAACCATGTTCGGCCAACACCGCTTGACCTTGTTCTTGCAGTATCCAGGCGGCGTCTTCGTCCGGCAAATTAGGGGGTGGTTTGGCGGCGAAAACTGTATTGGGTTCGAGCGTTAAATGGTAATAGGAAATATGCGTTGGGGCCAAGGCTATCGCGCGTTCAACATCATGCCGAGCCATTGCTGTATCTTGCCCAGGCAGAGCAAACATCAGGTCCAGGTTGATATTTTTATAACCGGCGTCCTGCGCCATTTTGACAGCGGTTTCGGCTTCGTTGGCATCGTGAATGCGGCCTAATGTTTTCAGGCAATCATTATTAAAACTTTGAACGCCAAAACTTAAACGATTGACGCCAGCACTAAGATATTGTTCAAAACGACCATGCTCGGCTGTGCCGGGGTTGCACTCCATGGTGACTTCGGCGTTTGGTGCAAATTTCAAACGCGCGCGGCAAGCATCAAGAATTCGCTCGATCGCACCGGGTGGAAATAAACTCGGCGTGCCGCCACCAAAAAAAACCGAATGGATGGAACGGCCCCAAACGAGTGGCAAGTCTTGTTCTAAATCCTCTGTGAGTGCATTGATGTACTCATCGATCGGCAGAGACTCTTTTTGCTCATGGGAATTGAAATCACAATACGGGCATTTGCGAACGCACCATGGAATATGAATATATAAAGATAAGGGCGGTGGAATCAAAGCGGGCATTTTTATTGACAGCCAACGCTCAGCAACTCGCGTAGTTTCAGCAATGCACGACCACGATGACTAATAATGTTTTTGATATCGGCAGGCAATTCTGCCGCACTGCATTGCTGATCTGGTAAGAAAAAAATCGGGTCGTAACCAAAGCCATTGCTACCGCGCGGCAATTCCAGAATTTCGCCTTCCCAGATGCCTTCGGCAATAAGCGGTTGCGGGTCGTGTGCGTGTTTTAGCATCACGATCAATGAGTAAAAG
>JAYUUM010000184.1:0-9474 GCA_043754555.1 Arenimonas sp.
AAGCAAAGGAAGGCCGCCTTTGCGATCGGTAACGGTTTCGTAGGCAATCGCGGTGCAACCTGAAGCAACGAGGGCCTTGGTTTGCTCCGGATCGGGGGCGAGATGCAAATAGGTATAAAGCAATTGGCCAGGGCGAAGCATTTTGCATTCGTTTGGTTGTGGCTCTTTTACTTTGATAATCATGTCGGCACGGGCAAAAATTTCTTCAGCCGTGGCAACAATTTCGGCACCAGCCTTTTGATACATCTCATTGGTCAAGCCAATGGACTTTCCACCGTCGTGCTGCACCATCACTTTGTGGCCGTGCGAGATCAGTTCACGCGCACCAGAAGGGGTAAGACCAATGCGATATTCGTGATTTTTTATTTCTTTTGGTACGCCGATGAGCATGAAATATTCTCGCTGTTTAGAGTCAAAACACTATTTTACGTGACTTGCCTGTCTTGTGCTTATTCCATTTCACAATTGCTTATGCCGTTTCCTTGATTGCCTCGGCCAAGCGACTGAAAATTTCATCAATATGGTTTTTTTCCAGAATCAGTGGAGGTGATAACGCAATGATATCGCCCGTGGTGCGGACCAATAAATCTTTTTCATGAAAGCATTTATTGAAGACCTCGAAAGCCCGCGAGCCAACCGCATTAGGGCGCGATGCAAGCTCAATGGCACCAATCAGCCCGAAATTGCGAATATCGATCACATTTGGCAGACCTTTCAGTTTGTGAATGGCATCTTCCCAATAAGCCCCTAGTTCAAAGGCTTTGTTGAATAGGTTCTCTTCTGCATAAACGTCCAGAGTAGCAATGGCGGCAGCGCAGGCGAGTGGGTGTCCTGAATAGGTGTAGCCATGAAATAGCTCGATAGCCGCTTCGGGCCCATGCATGAAAGTGTCATGGATTTGGGTAGAAGCAAACACTGCACCCATCGGCACCGAGCCATTGGTCAGTCCTTTGGCGGTTGTCATCATGTCGGGTATGACCTCGAAGCGTTGGGCTGCAAAGGCCTCGCCAACACGGCCATAGCCTGTAATAACTTCGTCAAATATCAATAAGATACCGTGCTTTGTGCATATTTCACGTAAGCGTTTTAAATAGCCTTCAGGTGGTAAAACCACGCCTGCCGAGCCCGAGATTGGCTCAACAATAACGGCGGCAATGGTGCTGGCATCATGTAGCTGGCAGATGCGTTCAAGGTCGTCGGCCAATTCGGCGCCGTGTTGCGGCAGGCCGCGTGAAAAGCCATTACGTTCGAGATCCAGCGTGTGGCGCATATGATCGACGCCAGGCAGCATCGAGCCAAAGAATTTACGATTATTGACCATACCGCCGACCGAAATACCGCCGAAACCGACGCCGTGGTAACCCTTTTCTCGCCCAATAAAGCGCGTTCTTTGGCCTTCGCCGCGAATTCGATGGTAAGCAATCGCAATTTTTAGTGCGGTATCCACCGCCTCGGACCCCGAGTTGGTAAAGAACACATGTTTGAGTGGATCTGGGGCAATCGCGGCCAGACGCTCGGCCAAGACAAAAGGCAGTGGGTGTCCCATTTGAAAGGTGGGCGCAAAGTCCATGGTCGCAATCTGCTGGCTAACTGCGTCGATAATACGTGCGCGAGAATGCCCAGCGTTGCAGCACCAAAGTCCGCCGGTGCCGTCCAGAATTTCCCGGCCTGCTACATCCTTATAGTGCATGCCTTTGGCGCTGGCTAAAAGGCGTGGCTGCTGCTTAAAGTGTCTATTGGCAGTGAACGGCATCCAAAATGCATCTAAATGCTCAGGTCGAGAAGTAGCCAGTTGACGATAAAAATCACCGAAAGAAGGCTCATGGGTAGCGGTCATGGGAAGGCCTGAAAGCTCTAAATAGAGAAGAAATGAGAAATTAGCAGTGTTGAATAAATTTTACAACCTGTTCAATGTGTGCATTTATTTGACCGAATCTGCTCAGAGTGTTAAAAATTCAACATCACACTGAGCAAGCATTATGGACATCGGTTACCGACTGCAAGCAGTAAGAAAATCCAAAGGCCTTAGTCAGCGCGAGCTGGCGAAGAGAGTGGGCGTAACTAACAGTACGATTTCGCTGATCGAGCAAAATAAAGTCAGCCCTTCGGTGGGTTCATTGAAAAAAGTGCTCGATGGAATTCCGATTTCATTGGCGGATTTTTTCACCATTGATTTGCAGGATAGCAGCGATAGTCCGTTTTATACCCACGAAGACCAACCGGATGTCGGCAATAACGATGTCCATTATTTTTTGATTGGTAGTCACAAGAAAAACCGCCAGATGTGCATTTTGCGCGAAGTGATGCCGGCCGGAACCGACACTGGCGAAACCAGGCTCACGCATGAGGGCGAAGAGGGCGGGGTGATTATTCAAGGCCAGGTCGAAATTACCGTGGGTGAACGCATACAGGTACTTGGTCCGGGTGAGGCCTATTATTTTGAGAGCCGCACACCGCACCGTTTCCGTAATATCGGCAAAGATGCCGCCATTATTATCAGTGCTAACACGCCCGCATCGTTTTAAAAATACGTAGAAGTGCCCCTTGGGCCTGACACATTAATTAGGTAGGAGGGCCCTCGGGCCCGACCGACGAGCATATTCCGAAATTCCAGGAGCTTTCCATGAACAAACCGACATCCCGCGACGAATGGCAAGCGCGTGCCAATGCCATGCAAATTCGTACACAGGCTTTTATCAACGGCAAATATGTCGATGCAGCTTCCGGTAAAACGTTTGACTGCATTAGTCCAGCCGATGGACGGGTAATTGCTCAAGTGGCCGAATGCGAAGCTGAAGATATTGATCGTGCTGTCAGCGTTTCACGAAAGGTTTTTGATAGCGGCGTGTGGTCGGAAAGCTCGCCCGTGCATCGTAAAAAAACCTTGATTAAATTTGCCCAGTTGGTTGAAAAATACACCGACGAATTGGCCTTGCTTGAATCTATAGATATGGGCAAACCCATCAATGATTCTTTAAAAGTCGATGTTGCCGCCACTATTCGCTGCATTAGCTGGACTGGCGAAGCGATTGATAAAGTCTATGACGAAGTGGCACCGACCGGTCGCGATGAATTAGGCCTAGTTACGCGAGAACCATTGGGTGTGGTCGGCGCAATCGTGCCCTGGAATTTTCCAATGCTAATGGCGGCATGGAAATTCGCGCCAGCGCTCGCTATGGGTAATAGCGTCGTCTTAAAACCTTCAGAAAAATCACCGCTGACTGCAATTCGTTTGGCTGAAATTGCAATGGAAGCGGGAATTCCCGCAGGTGTTTTCAACGTACTGCCGGGCTTTGGCAAAGGTGCAGGTGAACCGCTGGCATTGCATATGGATGTTGATGGTCTGGTGTTTACCGGTTCAACGGCCGTTGGCAAGCATTTAATGCAATGTGCCGGACGTTCCAATCTGAAACGCGCTTACATGGAATGCGGCGGCAAGAGCCCCAATATTATTTTCGCCGATGCACCCAATCTGAAATCGGCTGCAGTATCTGCTGCGTACGGTATTTTCTACAATCAGGGCGAAGTCTGCACAGCCGCATCACGTCTGTTGGTACAACGCGAAATCAAGGATGAATTTCTGGCGATGGTGATGGAAACCGGCAGAAAACTTCAACCACAACATCCACTGGAACCCGGCGCAAAAATGGGTGCAATGGTCGATGAAAGCCAAATGAAAAATGTGCTCGGCTACATCGAAAAAGGTAAAGCCGAAGGCGCAAAGCTTAGTATGGGTGGTGTGCAAGCGCATGCCGAAAGCGGCGGATTTTATATTGAACCCACCATCTTTGAAAATGTCGATTCCAAATCAACCATCGCCCAGGAAGAAATATTCGGGCCGGTTTTATCCGCAATTACTTTCGATACCGAAGAAGAAGCGCTACGCATTGCCAACGACTCGCCATACGGCCTAGCTGCAGCTGTCTGGACTAATGATATTTCCCGGGCCCACCGCGTTGCACGAAAACTGCGTGCCGGTAGTGTTTGGGTTAACTGCTACGACGGCGGTGATATGACTGCACCGTTTGGCGGCTACAAACAATCGGGTAATGGTCGTGATAAATCACTGCATGCTTTTGAGAAATATACTGAGCTGAAAGCGACTTGGATTAATTTAAACCCGTGAATCAAAGTAGGGTGGGCATCGCCCACCATTTTTCCAAAACAAAAATCAAAGGTGGGCAATGCCCACCCTACATCATTAGGCAATCATTAATTCTTTCGCAGCCTGTGTCATCTTCCCGCGATTCAATAAAAAGTCCCAATAGCTACCGCCCATTTGCCGCCATAAAACTGCGGCGCGAATAGCGGCCAACAAGCTTGCGCGAATTTCGCCGACGACAATGGGTTGGCTTAAATAAGCCGGGCTGCCTTGCACGATCACTTTGGGGCCAAGCGGGCTGATGTGATTAGCATAAATTTCGCCGCATTTTGCGAGCACATCCGCATCGGTGCTGCCACGCTCATTGCGTAAAGGTCCAAGATGTTTAAGTTGATGCTGCACGGCACGCATGGCTTCAGGATTACGGTTAAATTGGCGTTCTAGTTGCAGCACGCTCATCGCCATTTTGATAATGGCACCGTCCCGTGTTTGGCCTTCCAGTTGTTTTGAAAATTGCTGCAAGCCTGATTTCAAATTGCCAAGCGATCCGAAAATTTCTTCCGGTGTTTCGGCATCAAAACGAAACAGACTGTCCATGCAAACCGACAAAGGCTGGGTTTCGAAATGACCATTGTTGGCCATGCCTTGCACTTGATGAAGCGCTTGCATTAATCCGGCGAGGGCTATTACACGATCTCTCATGTGGTCACCTCAAAAAAGCCCACATTTCGTTGCAATAAGGCGTTGCAAGAAAAAAATAATTCCTTACATAGTATGCATATGCGCGTCATTATTTTTTCCTTGCGCCTTGTCTTGCTTAGAAATGTGAATTTTTTAAAGGTGACCATGATGAGATATTTGTTCCATTTTGGAATTAGTTGAAGCAATAACCGCGCCACCTAGACATTCGTCGCCTTGATAAAAAACGACCGATTGTCCGGGCGTGACGGCACGCTGAGGTCTGTCAAATATGACGTTCAATTCGCCATTTTCAAGTTGCTGAACCGAACAAGTTTCATCCGATTGTCGATAACGGGTCTTGGCGGTACAGCGGAACTCACGGGGTTTCGGTTTTTCAGAGACCCAATGCACCGGTTCGCTACGCAGCTCAGTCGATTGCAGCCAAGGGCTGTCAATCCCTTGATCCACATACAAAATACTTTTCTCGACGTCCTTGCCGACGACAAACCAGGGCGCCGCCGGGCGGCCTTTAATGCCACCAATATGCAGGCCTTCGCGTTGGCCGAGCGTGTAATAAAACACGCCAGTATGTTGTCCGACTTTCATGCCATCAACGCTACGAATTTCACCGGCCTTAGCCGGAATGTACTGCCCCAAAAATTCCCGAAAATCACGTTCGCCGATAAAACAAATACCGGTAGAGTCTTTTTTTTGTGCGGTCGGTAGATTCGCTTCTAGTGCCAGGCGACGCACTTCGGGTTTTGGCAAATGCCCAATCGGAAATAGGGTGGCGGCGAGTTGCGATTGGCCTAGTTGATGTAGAAAGTAGGTTTGATCTTTATCTTGATCGGCACCGCGCAGGAGTTTCCATTCATTATCACGGTACTCGACTTGTGCGTAATGACCGGTCGCTATTTTTTCTGCGCCAAGTTCTTGTGCTTCATGTAGAAAAGTCTTGAATTTTATTTCACGATTGCAGAGCACATCGGGGTTCGGGGTCCGGCCACGACGGTATTCATCAAGAAAATATTCAAATACGCCTTTCCAATATTCCTTGGCAAAATTGCGTGAGTAAAACGGAATGTCCAAACGTCCACAAACGCCGAGTGCATCGCGACGGTCATCTTCGGCCCGACATTCGCCGCTGTCGTCTTCATCCCAATTCTGCATAAATAAACCGGCAACATCGAAGCCTTGCTGCTTCAACAGCAGTGCGGCGACCGAAGAATCAACGCCGCCGGACACCCCAAGCATTATCTTGCTCATGCAATTTGACTTAACAAAGATAGTGGATGCCGTTGGCCGGCCAAATAATCTTCCAGTACCCGCCAAACTAAGGGACTTCGATGACGCACTTGTTCGGATAATAATTGTTCCGGTGTCAGCCAAAGTGCCTGCACAATGCCCTCATCAAGTGCTCGTTCCGGGAAATGCGCAACCGGGTCAGCGGCAAAAGCCATACGTAGATAATGACGACCGGTTTCGGGTGCTTTCCATTGATAAGCGCCGATAAAGGCAGTTAGCTTCACTTCCCAAGCGGTTTCTTCCATGGTTTCACGCACGGCAGCAACCAGTACTGACTCATCGGGCTCAAGATGGCCGGCAGGTTGATTCAAGACTAAGCGGCCATTAGCGGTTTCTTCCACCATCAAAAAACGGCCATCGCGCACGACGACGGTCGCAACGGTCACATCAGGTTGCCAAAATTGAGCTTTCTTGTAATTCAACGAGTTCGCGTCCTTTCTTGTAGCGAGTATTGTAGCGAGGCTTAAACAGATCTAGCCGCACATTGTGTCGGAATTGCCCGGCTTTCGTCCACGGACTTGTTAAATTTCATTTAAACCATACCTTAGGTTATCTGCTGAAGCTTTATAATCGACCCATGGCAAAACGAACCGCACCAGAAGAGTTACACGAGCGTGGCTTGGCCCTTGAAACCGCCAAGCCTGAAATCACTCGACCACCACTTTATTCAGTGATGGTCTTGAATGATGATTTTACCCCAATGGATTTTGTGGTCGAAGTATTGGAGTTTTTCTTCGCCATGAATCGCGAAAAGGCGACGCAGGTCATGCTTCATGTACACACCCGCGGAAGAGGCGTCTGCGGTGTCTTCACACGAGATGTGGCTGAATCAAAGGTAACGCAAGTGAACGAATTTTCAAGAAGTCATCAACACCCCTTGTTATGCGTGATGGAAAAAGCATAGGCTGCTAATGTCGCACAAGCAAAATGGCATTTGAAATACGCAGGAAGCACCCCATATTGATGTCATCGTAAGGAGACATTTAATGTTTAGTAAAGACTTGGAATTTTCGATCGGCCAGTGCTACAAGCAAGCACGTGAGTCGCGGCATGAATTCATGACCGTCGAACACCTACTGCTTGCATTGCTGGAAAATCCATCTGCGATGACTGTCTTGAATGCCTGCAGCGTTGATCAAAACAAATTGCTCGAAGGCCTGAAGCAAGTCATTGTTGATAGCGTGCCAGTACTGCCGGTTGAAGACGCACGAGACACCCAACCGACGCTGGGTTTTCAACGTGTGCTGCAACGTGCGGTTTACCACGTGCAATCGTCCGGTAAAAAAGAAGTGACTGGTGCCAATGTGCTGGTAGCAATATTTGGCGAAAAAGATTCGCATGCGGTGTATTTATTGCAACAGCAAGACATTACGCGGCTAGATATCGTGAATTTTCTGTCACACGGCATTTCCAAAATTCCTGATCCCAACGAGGACAAAAATGCCTCGGATGCCAAGAACGAAGGTGAGCCCGGCGATGAGCCTAAAGGTAATCCGTTGCAGGAATTTGCCAGCAACCTAAACGACTTAGCGCGTGAAGGTAAAATTGATCCTTTAATCGGCCGCGAAGACGAAGTAGAACGTACCATTCAAGTGCTGTGCCGTCGTCGTAAAAACAACCCTTTATATGTGGGTGAATCCGGCGTTGGCAAAACCGCGCTAGCCGAAGGCTTGGCGTATCGAATTGTTGAAGGCAATGTGCCGGAAGTTTTACATGACGCCATTATTTATTCTCTGGATTTAGGCGCATTGGTGGCCGGTACCAAGTATCGAGGTGATTTCGAGAAACGCCTGAAAGGTGTTCTGGCGCAATTGAAGAAAGAACCACGTGCCATTTTATTTATTGATGAAATCCATACCATTATCGGTGCCGGTTCGGCATCTGGCGGCACGATGGATGCTTCCAATCTGATTAAACCGGTTCTGCAAAACGGTGAATTGCGCTGCATCGGCTCTACAACATTCCAGGAATATCGTGGCGTGTTCGAAAAAGATCGCGCTTTAGCTCGCCGTTTCCAGAAAATTGATGTGGTTGAACCCTCGGTCGCCGAATCCGTGGCAATTTTGCACGGTCTAAAATCGCGTTTTGAAAAGCATCACGAAGTGCAATACACCTCGGAAGCAATTCAGGCAGCTGTTGATTTGTCGGTCAAGCATATTGCCGATCGTTTATTGCCGGACAAAGCCATTGATGTGATTGACGAAGCCGGTGCACGTCAGCGTTTGCGCACACCAGAGCAACGCAAAAATATTATCGATGTGGAAGAAGTCGAAATCATTGTTGCCAAGATGGCGCGTATTCCTGCCAAACAGGTGTCGGCATCGGATAAAGATGTGCTGCGCAATCTGGAACGCAATCTGAAAATGGTGATCTTCGGCCAAGATCCGGCTATTGAAACGCTGGTGTCCGCAATTAAGATGGCCCGTTCGGGTTTGGCCAATCCGGACAAGCCGATCGGTAACTTCCTGTTCGCAGGCCCCACCGGTGTCGGTAAAACCGAAGTGACCAAACAATTGGCTATGCAACTTGGTATCGAGTTAGTACGTTTCGATATGTCGGAATACATGGAAGCCCATTCGGTTAGCCGTTTGATGGGTGCGCCCCCGGGCTATGTTGGTTTTGACCAAGGTGGTTTATTGACCGAAAAAATCGTCAAGACACCACATTGCGTCTTGCTGCTGGACGAAATAGAAAAAGCCCATCCCGATGTTTATAACGTGCTACTGCAAATTATGGACCGCGGTGTGCTTACCGATAGCAATGGACGTGAAGCGAACTTCAAGAACGTGATTGTTGTAATGACTACCAATGCCGGCGCTGCATTGGCAGCGCGTCGAACCATGGGCTTTGTCGAACAAAATCATGCGACCGATGCCATGGAAACCATTCGTAAAGCCTTTACGCCGGAATTCCGTAATCGTCTTGATGCGATTGTGCAATTCCAAGGCCTCGGCTTTGATCACGTACTACGTGTAGTGGATAAATTCCTGATTGAGCTCGAAGCGCAATTGCACGACAAGCACGTGACGATCTCGGCAACCCCGGAAGCGCGTCAATGGTTGGCAGAAAATGGTTTCGATGCACAAATGGGCGCACGTCCAATGTCCCGCTTATTGCAAGACAAAATCAAACGCCCACTCGCCGACGAACTGTTATTTGGCAAGTTGGTCAACGGTGGCCGCGTTGCCGTTATGGTGGAAAACGGCGAACTGAAAATCGACACCCAAGCCGAGCCCGAGAAGTTATTGCCTGCGACCGTGGATTGATGTTTTTGTGGGAGCTGCTTTAGCAGCGATTAGAACTTCAACATTGCAAAGTTGTGAAACATTCAATCGCTGCTAAAGCAGCTCCCACAATCCTAGAACAAAAAACGGCAGCCTAGGCTG
>JAYUUM010000185.1:0-9473 GCA_043754555.1 Arenimonas sp.
CGCGAAAAATTACGCCAGATCTGTCGCGCCTAACGGACGCTCCCACGGGCAAGTTCAACGCGTTAAAAAATTTACCAGCCAGTTAGCGAGTTTTCCGTACGGCGGGTCGAATAATGACACGCCGCTAAAACGTGATTGATACATCACCGGCATCGCTTTACTGAACGTCAAAAAGCCCGCATGGCCGTGATATTGGCCCATGCCGCTCGGGCCGACGCCGCCAATAGGCAACTCGTGCTGGCCAAATTGAATCAAGGTGTCATTAACGCAAACGCTACCGGCAATAATGGTGTCGAGTGTTTTATTTAAACGTGCGCTATCGCGATCAAAGGGGTAAAACGCGAGTGGTCGATCGCGTTGCAAAATATAATCGAGTGCTTGCTGATGGCTGTCGTAACTCTTGAGCGGCAATAGCGGTCCGAAAATTTCCTGCTGCATCACCAAGGCATCGTCGGGTGGATCGAGCAACAAGGTTGGCGGAATGATTTCGAGGCCATCGGGAATGGTTTCAGCATCGGGAATATATTGTTGAACCACCACACCGCGCTGGCGGGCGTCTTCCAGCCATGCCCGAAGTCGCGTGGCCTGGCGTGAATTCACCACGGCAGTAACGTCGGGATTATTGGCCAGGCTTGGGAAACGTTTTTTCACGGCCGCCATATAAAGTTTTGCAAACTCATCGCGTTTTTCTCGCGGCACTAAAACATAATCCGGTGCCACGCAGGTTTGACCGGCGTTAAAACATTTGCCAGTAGCAATACGTTCGGCCGCGTGTTCTAGCGGATAGTCGGGTGCGATTAATGCCGGCGATTTACCGCCAAGTTCCAATGTCACCGGCGTAAGGTTTGGCGCTGCTGCTGCCATTACATGACGACCGACCGAAGTCGATCCGGTAAACAGTAAATGATCAAACGGCAATGCGGTAAATGCTGCACCTACATCGGCATCACCCTGCACCACAATTACTTCATCATCGGCAAATACTTCGCCCAGCATTTTATGTAAAAGCGCCGACAACTTTGGTGTGAATTCAGACGGCTTAATCATTACGCGATTACCAGCGGCGATCGCATTCACTAACGGAATAACCGCCAACTGAAACGGATAATTCCACGGCGCCACAATACCGACCACACCCAACGGCAGGAAGCGTAGCTCGCCGCTTGCCGGTTTGAAGGTTAGGCTAATCGGACGTGATTTCGGTTTCATCCAACGCCGCAAATTTTTTTCTGCGTGTTTAATTTCCTCCAGCGTTACCATAATGTCGGCCGCCATGGTTTCAATACGCGAGCGACGGCCAAAGTCAGCACTGATTGCCGTGACTACCTCTTCCTTATAGTGCTGCACTGCCTCGCGCAAACGCTTGAGCGAATATAAGCGCTCACGCTGATCGGGAATATGTTTGAGTTGTGCTGCACGCAGGCGATCAAATGTGGGGCGTAGGTCGGTCATGGTGATAGCTGCATTATTGGTGGCTTTAGTATCCATGGCCTAGTTTAGCGCTATCTTGAGCGGGTAAACTGTGAAAAATTAAATGGAATCCAAAAATGCGAAACATACGATCTTTTCAGGGAATTAGTCCGGTGCTAGGCGAGGGCACTTATGTCGATGAAGCGGCCACCGTTATTGGGGACGTAGTGCTGGGCGACGATGTGTCGATCTGGCCCGGCACCGTGGTTCGTGGCGACGTGAATTACATTCGCATCGGTGCCCGCACCAATGTGCAGGATGGCAGTATTATTCACGTGACTCATGATGGGCCGTATGGAAAGCCTGGCGGTTTTGCCACGGTGATTGGTGAAGACGTCACTATTGGCCATGCTGCCGTGATCCATGCCTGCGTGATTGAAGACGCCTGCCTGATTGGCATGGGCGCAACAATATTAGACGGAGCGACGATCAAGAAAAATGGTTTTGTAGGCGCCGGTGCAGTTATTCCACCAGGCAAAGTAGTGGAGTCCGGCGAATTGTGGCTTGGCAATCCGGCAAAATGCGTACGTAAGCTGAGCGAAAAAGAAATCGAGCAGCTTTATTATTCAGCACAACATTATGTGCGTTTGAAAGATAAGTATCTGTCTGAATAATCCGCGGCGACAGATGAATAATGTAGGAGCGAGCTTGCGACCGCCATGGATGGCGAGAGTGCTGAAAATGCAGGAGCATTTTTCAGCCTCGCGAAAAACCTGCGACGAAGCATTTCGCGAGCAGAGCTCGCTCCTACATTCACGTCCTTTGCAACAGCAAGGTGGGCGATGCCCACCCTACAAATTTTTGTCTGGCCTAGTTGCCAATTACAGTGTGTTTAGAAATGCCAACGCCTGTTCGCGAGTATCACCACACATACTTTGCACGGGTCTCAAGCCGATACATACCTGCGGCCGTTCGGGTTTTCCAAAAATTCGGCAACTATTTTCTTCACTCAATTGCACGCAACGCACACCGGCCGGTTTGCCATTGGGCATACCGGGAATGGGCGATGAAATCGATGGTGCAATACAACAGGCACCACAACCAAGGCGGCAACTTAACATAGGTAACATGATATTCAATCAAGCAAAAATCTATGCCGATAGTGTAAGGTTTTATTGGGCAATGTCGGCTTTTTCCGCTACCATTCCAGCAATGATTTGGCAGAGCTTCCATGCAAGAACAAGATCCATAGCATAATTTCTTGATCAATCCATATAGCTTGCACGGTTGCCATTTTTACATCGTGACCGTGACCAAAGCCTGATGCTTGATACCGCGCGTGACATTCAAACGCCTGAAGGCCTGGCGCTGACACTGCATCCGGCCGGCCCGGTTCCACGCGCTTTGGCATGGCTGCTTGATTTTGTAATCAGAATTTTTTGCGTTTTTGTTCTAGCGATGCCATTGGGTCTGCTCGGTCGCGCCGGTTCGGGAATTTTAATGATCGTTTTATTTTTGCTGTATTGGGCGTATCCCATTTTTTTTGAAGTATTGCGTGACGGCCAGACCATCGGGAAAAAAACCATGGGTCTGAAAGTCGTGAATCAAAATGGCACACCGATCACTTGGGTAGCTTCGATTGCACGCAATTTATTACGCGTTGCCGACATGTTTCCGTTTTTATATGGCTTTGGTCTGGCCAGTTGTTTAATAGATCCACATTCGCGCCGGCTGGGCGATTTAGTAGCCGGCAGTCTGGTTGTGCATGTCGATCGCGTTACTGCGCGACTACCTTCGCCTCCAGTACCGGCTGAAAATCTTGCGGTGTTATTAAAACGCGAAGAACAAGGCGCGATCGTTAATTTTTCCGAACGTGCGCTGCATATGACGCAAGAACGTCAGCGCGAATTGGCCAACATTCTCAGTCCGGTAACGCACTTACGTGGCGACGATAATGTCAGAAAACTACTTGGCATTGCCAACGGCTTGTTGGGGCGAAAATGAAGCAAGAAGATTTTGTCTTGCAGCACCGTTCCGAATGGGTGCTTTTCGAGCGCTGGCTCAACACTCGTAGCGCGCACAGTACAAAAAAACGCAAACCGCTAGCGAGTGACGATATTAGTGACTACGATTTTCCGGTGCGCTATCGCCGATTGTGTCAGCAGCTTTCCATTGCACAGCAACGCGGCTATAGCCCGCTGATTACCGACAAGCTCGAAGATCTGATGCAACGTGGCCATCACGTATTGTATCGTCCTGCCGCGCCGCGCTGGCGTCGGGTGCTTGAATTTTTCCTGATGGAATTTCCTTGCCTGCTGCGAAAGAACCATCGCTATTTCTGGACCTCGGCTGTTTTATTTTATGTGCCGCTCGTGGGGATGATTGTTTTGCTGCACTACTACCCGGAACTTATACATTCCATTTTGCCGGCAGAACAAATTTCCGAAATGGAAAAAATGTACGATCCTGCAAACAAGTTTGATAGCCTGGGTCGCAACAGTGGCAGCGATTTACAAATGTTCGGCTATTACATCTGGAATAACGTCAGTATTGGTTTTCGTACTTTTGCCAGCGGCTTTTTTGTAGGTCTAGGTAGCATTTTTGTCTTGCTGTTTAACGGCATTACTATCGGCGCCGTTGCAGGGCACCTTACCGTGATTGGCTCGGGCGAACCTTTTTGGCGCTTTGTAGTTGGTCACTCGGGGCCTGAATTAACCGCCATTGTGATCTCGGGTGCTGCTGGTTTGCGAATCGGCATGGCAATTGTAGCGCCCGGTAGGAAAAGACGAGTGGATGCCTTAATTGAAGCGGGTACCGCTGGAGTAAAACTGGCGATGGGTATTTTTGCCATGCTGGTGTTTGCCGCTTTTATAGAAGCCTACTGGTCGTCCATTGTCTGGATGCCCGACGTAGTCAAATACCCTGTCGGTGCTTTAATTTGGTTGCTCATTATTATCTGGCTATGCCGCGGTGGTCGCGGGAGCAACTATGCGACTTGACCAGATGACCGTGGCTCTACGCGTGCGTTCACCGTGGCAAGCAATGGATTTGGGGCTGCGCATGGTGCGCGCCAATGCGCGAGCGATTTGGCTGCCTTATTTTTTATTTGCCGGCAGTGTTTTCCTCGTTTGCAATTTGTTTGCCTACCTGATTGATCAGCTCTGGCTCGGCTGGTTTTTGATCTGGTGGCTGAAACCGATTTTTGACCGCATTCCACTGCATGTGTTGTCGCATGTCACATTCGGGAATTATCCGAGTTTTCGCGACTCCCTTCGTGCACCTTTTCGTTGGCGCTTCGGTTTGTGGTTCTCGTGGCTGACCTACCGCCGCTTCAGTTTCTGGCGCAGCATGTCGATGCCGATTGATATTCTAGAGGGTCTGAGTGCTGAGCGTTTGTCGATGCGACGCTCGGTGTTGATCGGTGCGGTCTCATCGCAAATGATCGGCCTGAGTTTTATTTGTATCCTGTTTGAAAACGTGTTGATGATTTCTGCCATCGTGCTGTTTTACATGTTTATTCCGATTGAATATCTGAACCACCTGTTCGAGAACTTCTACACCACTTACTTTAATTACGACCCGCCGGTATGGATCGATCTGGTTTTGAACGCGGTGTATTTTTTAGCGGTTGCCGCTATTAGCCCGTTTTACGTGGGCGCTGGTTTTGCTGCGTATTTAAATCGCCGCACTCAACTGGAAGCCTGGGATATTGAAATAGCTTTCAAACGCATCGCCACTCGCTTGAAGCAGTCGAGCGCGTTAGCTATTTTGCTTACGGTATTGCTGGGTAGCACGATCTTTTCCAATAATACTTATGCAGATGATACGGCTGAGATAAAAGTACAGCCCAAAGCACAGACTTTGCCGCAGTTATTTGCCCAAGATTATCGTGCCGAACCAAAAGCTGTGTCAGAAGCCGTTAAAAAAGCTTATCAAGATAAAAATTTGTCGCCGAAAGAAAAATACTCGGTGTGGGAACCGATCGACAATAAAAAGAAAAAAAACAAGTTCAAGCCAAAAACAACATTCGCGGGCCTTGAAGACGTGATTGGAATAATTAGTGCCGGGATTGGTTTTGTCGCCGAATATGGTCTTTGGTGCTTGCTTGCGATTGTATTGAGCTGGCTAATCTGGAAGTCAGCCGATTGGATGCCGTGGCTTAAAGATAACATGCCGGTCAAGCGCGAACTTGATGCGCTGACCGAAAAAGAAGTACAGAGCCTCGACACTTTGCCAAGCAACCTAAGCAGTGCCGTCAAAAAATTATGGGCGCAGCAACCACGCGCAGCACTGGCATTGCTTTATCGCGGCAGCGTAGAAAAACTGGCCGAACGTCTGGGCACGCCGTTCCCACCGGGCGCTACCGAAGCTGAATGTGTACGTCGTTCAAGGCGACTGGCACAACCAGAGTCCGAGGCTATTTTCCAGAAAGTTGTGCGCGCCTGGCAAGCAGCCGCCTATGCGCATCGTTTGCCCAATGCCGTGGAGTTTGAAGCCCTGATCGAGGAATGGAGCATGCGTTGGGAGAGAAGCGCATGAAACAATCCATGAAAAAACCCGCACTGATTATCTCGATCATCGTTCTGGCAATCATTGGATTGTCCAGTTGGTACTTTTTCGAAAACTTTAAGCGCGCTAGCAAAGAACGGGATTTACCGATGCAGGGTGAAGCTCGCTATAACCCGCTATACGCACTGAAATTAAGTTTGCTCGCGATGGGGCAGCAAGTTGAAAGCCATGCGCGTTTCGATTTTAACAGTCTGCAATTAAAGCCTGACGACACTTTATTATTGTATTCGCCGCCAAACGGTCTATCCGAAGATCAAATAAAGCAAATGCTGTCCTGGATTGAGAGCGGTGGTCATTTAATTGTCAGCTCACCCAGTTTGATTTTTCAAACCGATGAGGTAACGATTTTTACCGAGCTAGGCATATCACCCAGCAGCATGGACGAAGATTGTTTTTCTTCCCTGGCCGTAAATCCAAAAAAATCCAGCGCTTTCTGCGGGGATCTTTTTTATGTGGATGACGCCGAGTGGTTTTCCGTATTGCATGGCGATAAGGACAGCGGTTTTAGTCTGGGCAAAATGGCCTGGGGCGATGGTGCCATCACTGTCGTCAGCAGTCTGAATTTCATGAATAATTTTGAGTTAAAACAAAAAGGTGCTCGCCAATTAACGTATCAACTACTGGCAGGCTCAATGGGCAAGGGTCGCTTTCATCTGATTTACGACACCGATATTTCCCCACTATGGTTATTGATTTTGAAACATGGTTGGACCCTGCTGGTGCCTTCACTCGTGCTGTTGTTTGCCTTGCTAATCTATCGCAGCCAACGCTTCGGCCCATTACAGGCATCGCCTAATCCGGATCGTCGTGCCCTGCTTGAACATATCAGTGCAACCGGCGAATACATGTTTCATCGTCAGCTTGGCCATGAATTACATTTGGCTGTGCTCAATATGTTTATGACGCGGCTTCGCCGCCGCGACCCAATGACGGCAGCGTTGACTGGCGAAGCTCAAATACAGGCACTCGCCGAACGCACAAAAATCGATCCTCAAAAAATTCGCCAGGCATTAAAACCCGGGTCATTGCGTCAAAAAGAAAATTTCTTTAATAGCGTCGCCACCCTTATTCAGTTGAGAAACCAACTATGAAATCCGAAAACACCGCAGACCTTGCACCGATCACCGGCGCTGATTTAACCCGTCGAGTCGCCACCATTCGTAATGAAGTATCGAAAGCTTTTCTTGGCCAACAAGAAGTGCTGGATCAACTGTTATTGGCTTTGCTTGCCGGTGGCCATGTCTTGATTGAAGGCGTGCCGGGGCTTGGCAAAACCTTACTGGTGCGTGCATTGGCAACGGTGATGGATTGCCAATTCGCCCGCGTACAATTCACCCCCGACTTGATGCCGAGCGATGTTAGCGGTCATGCTTTTTATGATCCAAAAACCGAAAGCTTCAAGATTCGTCGCGGACCGGTCTTCACCAATCTTTTATTGGCCGATGAAATCAATCGTGCGCCGGCAAAAACCCAATCGGCCTTACTCGAAGTCATGCAGGAGCAGCAGGTCACGATTGAAGGCCGCAGCTTCTCACTATCACCGCCATTCATGGCAATCGCGACGCAGAATCCCGTCGAGCAGGAAGGCACTTATCCCTTGCCGGAAGCCCAGCTTGATCGATTCCTGATGAAGATATTGCTCGACTACCCGGCACATGCCGACGAACTGCAAATGGTTGCTGCGGTCAGCAAGGGCCGTAGCGTCAGTGATTTTGATATGTCGTCCCTGCAAAAAATTATTACACCCGATGAAATTGTCGCCATGCAAATGGGCACCGCCATGGTCGAAGTCGATGAAGTTGTCATGGATTACGCCGTTCGCATTGTGCGAGCAACGCGCGAATGGCCCGGCATTAGCCTGGGTGCCGGACCACGCGGTAGTTTGGCGCTAGTTCGCACTGCACGCGCGCAAGCGGTATTGGAAGAGCGCGATTTTGTCACACCCGACGATATCCGCAATATTGCAAAACCTGCTTTACGTCATCGCATTGCATTGGCACCTGAATTGCAAATTGAAGGTCAGCGCGTTGACGATGTATTGAATGCCCTGTTAGTCAAAGTCGAGGCGCCGCGCCGATGAGGCCAGCCAAGCCACTGCTATGGGTTTTATTGTTGTGGGCATTAATCGGTGGCCTGGTCACCTTTCATGTACTACCAACCATTGCCTGGCTGGCATCGGGATTATTTTGCCTGGTTTTATTTGCATTGGATGCGTTCGCATTGCGCAGTACGGCGTCGCCGGAATTGGTGCGTGATATTCCCGCAGTACTGCCGGTCGGTGTTGAACGTGAAGTCGGACTGCGCTTGCAAACTTTTACCGGCCGGAGTTTGCGCTGTGATGTTCATGATCTGCATCCCGGCCATTGGCTGACATTTGGCTTGCCGCGACAAGTCAAACTGACGCCCCATCGCGAACTGGCGATGAGTTATCGCGTTACGCCGGCCGAACGCGGGAGTTTTGAGTTTTCGGGTTGTCAACTTCGGGTTTATTCGCCACTGGGTTTGTGGCGACAAGTCCGGACATTGCCGGTGAAACAAAGCATCCGCGCGTTTCCTAATTTTGCACCGCTGGCAAAGTTTGCCTTGTTTAGTTCCGAGCAGGCATCGCGCGTTGTCGGCGCGCATTTAAAACGGCGGCGCGGTGAAGGTACCGAGTTTCATCAATTACGTGAATATCGTCTCGGCGATAGCATGCGACAGATTGACTGGAAGGCGACCCAGCGTGCCCGTAAATTAATTTCGCGTGATTACCAGGATGAAAAAAATCAGCAGGTTTTATTATTGATTGATACCGGTCGCCGCATGCTGGCAAAAGACGATGCACTCTCGCATTTTGATCATGTGCTTAATGCCAGTCTGGTAGTCTCTTATTTAGCTCTGCGACAAGGCGATGCCGTCGGTCTAATGGCCAGCGGCGGTGCAAGTCGTTGGTTACCACCGCAACGAGGTTTAGGCACCATCGACACCTTGCTCGATTGTGTTTATGACTTGCAGGCACAAGCCGTTGCCACCGATTATCTGGCCGCAGCAACCCAATTAAGTTTGCGACAACCACGTCGCTCGTTGATCATGTTGATCACCAATGTCCGCGATGAAGATATTGAAGACCTCATGGTCGCCGTGCGTTTACTACAAAAACGTCATCTGGTCTGCGTTGCTAGCTTGCGTGAGCAAGCCCTCGATACCACATTGCAAAAACCGGTTGAAAATTTAAACGATGCAATACTGGCGTCGGCCATGGCACGTTATCTGGCAGAGCGCGCACACGCCCATGCTGCACTTCGAAGCCAAGGCGTATTTGTGCTCGACGTGACCTGTGCCGAGTTACCGGCCGCATTGGTTGAACGCTATCTCGCCGTCAAGCGCGATGGCCTGTTGTAAAATTTTATTTGCTTTCATGCTTGCTACGCCCAAAGATCACGACAAACCACAACCGTAGGGGCGCCTGCTTGCTGCGCCCAAGCATCACAATAGACCACGGGCGTAGCAAGCAG
>JAYUUM010000186.1:0-3163 GCA_043754555.1 Arenimonas sp.
AGTCTGGCTGCCATAGCGCTCGAGCGCGCGCAGCATAATGAAGACCAACGCCTGGCTAAGGTTGTGTTTGAACAAAGTATAGAAGGCTTAATGGTGACAGACGTTGACGATCACGTACTAATGGTAAACCAGGCATTCGAGACACTAACGGGCTACACATCTGCCGAAGTGATCGGCAAAGCACCCCAGATCATAGATTCCGACTGTGCAGACCCAGCGACTGAATATGACAAACGGGAAAGTCTTGCCAATCACGGTCGCTGGAAAGGCGAAATGCCGGGCAGAAAAAAATCAGGCGATAATTATTCGTTAGCAATGTCTGTTGCCACAGTGCACGACGCGGCCGGTGTGCCAAGTCACTTTATTAGCACTCTCACTGATGTGAGTGAGCAGAAAATTCAGGCCGCGCGCATCGAACAGCTCGCCTTTTACGATGCACTCACCGGATTACCCAATCGCGCACTATTTCTGGATCGACTGGAACATACGCTGTTGGCGTCAAAACGTCACGGCGGCCAAGGGGCACTCTTGTTCCTCGATTTGGATCGCTTTAAGGAAATTAATGATAGCCAAGGCCATGCTGTCGGAGACCTGGCTTTGGTGGAAGTTGCGCGGCGTTTCCAGGGTGCTGCCCGAAAGGAAGAAACACTGGCACGTCTAGGTGGTGATGAGTTTGTGTTGATTGCCGAAAACGCGGATGTTGAAGCCGCCGTTTTAATAGCAACTCGCTTGCAACGCTCGCTCAGCGAACCCCTGAATTTACTAGGCCACCCCTACAGCGTTGGGGCAAGTATTGGTATAGCTTTTTATCCTGCCGATGGCGAGACCTCAGAAGATTTGATCAAACGCACCGACATCGCCATGTATCGCGCCAAAGCCAGTGGCGGCGGCTACCGCATGTATCAGTCTGAGATGGGTAATGAACTCGAAAAACGCCTGACCATTGCCAAACGTCTCGCCTACGCGCTGGAAGCCGACGAACTCCAACTCTACTATCAGCCGCAAATTCATTTAGCTACCGGCAAATTGATTGGTGCCGAAGCATTATTGCGTTGGAACGATCCAGTCTTGGGTTTCGTTAGTCCCGCCGAGTTTATTCCAATCGCCGAAGAGCGCGGCATGATGTCGCCATTAGGCGACTGGGTACTTAAACGCGCCTGTCGCCAAGTCCAGGAATGGGCCGATGCGGGCCATCGCCTTGAGGGACATCTCGCAATTAATGTATCGGCGATGCAGTTTGAAGATCCCGACATCGTGAATCGTCTGTTAGGTATTGTTCAAGCAGCAAAATTAAGTCCTGAAATATTCGAATTTGAACTGACGGAAAGTTGCATGATGGCCGACCCTGAACGTGCCATTGCAGTGATGGAATCGTTCAGCGCCTTGGGTTTCGGACTGTCGATCGACGATTTCGGGACCGGCTATTCTTCACTTTCTTATTTGAAAAGATTTGCTGCCGATCAGATCAAAATTGATATTTCATTTGTGCGCAACATGCTGACTGATGTCAATGACCACGCTATCGTCACTACTATTGTTGCGATGGCGCGAAGCCTTGGCCTAAAAACTACCGCCGAAGGTGTTGAAGAAGCTGGGCAGGCTGCCGCACTAAATGCAATGGGCTGCGATTTTGCTCAAGGCTATTATTTTGGTCGCCCTGAACCCGCAGCGGTCTTTACTGAAAAATGGTTTACACCGAGGTGATCGCGTGAAGACTCATTCAGTAATGTTGTTACCCAAGCAGCGTATGATCTTCAATTCATTAACTATGCGTTCAAGGCTACAGATTTTACTCCGCATTACGCAGCGTGCTATCTAACGGCCATCCAGAACTCATTATGAAAAGTCAAAAGCACTATTTATTAGGTTTTATCACAGCTGCCATGATTCTGGTCTCGGTCGGCCTGATGGTGATTGTTGAAGTTGAACGCGAAAAGAAAGATTACTTCTGGGTGCAAGAGAGCTACGAAGTGATTAGTCAGCTTGACCAGATAAAAGCATTGAAACGCGAAGCAATTTCATCGCAACAAGCTTACCTGTTGACCGACAAGTCTGAAACGCGTCAACAATATTGGAATTCCCGCCAACTGACTATGTCCAAACTAGAAGACTTGCAAAGCATGGTTTTGGATAATCCTACCCAAAGTGCCTATGTGCGTGAATTAAACGAGGCCACCGAACGCCGACTTGCACTCGCGGCAAACACTATCGACATTCATGATGCAGATGGCCTACCCGCAGCGCAGGCCTTTATTCTAACCAACGGCAGCTTCGAGCTTGATGACAAAATAAATGAACTTGGTCTGAAAATTCGTGAAGCCGAAGCTAAGCTGCTGGAGGTACGTAACGCCAGTATGCAAGAAAGCCGTAGTGACCTGTATTTAAGCGCCTTACTCGGCATACCGATTAGCTTACTAATCATCACTATTATTTATCGCTTATTGCGACGCGAAAATGCACAGCGCGAGCGCGCCGAGTTACAGTCAAATAAAAGCAATTTTGACTTGCGTAATACGGTGGCGCAACTGGAACAACTCAGTCAACAAATGCGTTTACTCACCCAATACACCGGAATGCTGCAAAGCTGCAACAACAGTGAAGATGTTTTGGATATCAGTCGACAATCCTGGGCGACGATGATGCCCGAAAGCGCAGGCAGCATTTATTTAGTGCGCGCATCACGCGATCATGCTGAAATCGCGGTGAGTTGGGGTCAGCACCGCGCACCCAGTAATGCCCTGCCCAGCCCTGAAGATTGCTGGGCCATGCGCCGTGATCAGCCCTATATTCTGTACGACCTACACAATTCGGTGAAATGCGCACACATCGAAGTGCCGCCCGCCGATCTACGCACCGATACCGCCTGTATTCCATTGTCGGCGCAAGGTGAATCCATGGGATGGGTGTACATCAGTGCTGAAGCGGGCAAGTTACCTGAGGAGTCAATACTTAAATCAAGTGCCGAACAGCTTTCATTGGCCTTGGCCAATTTGCGATTAAAAGAAAAATTGAAACAGCAATCCATCCGCGACCCATTAACTCACCTATTCAATCGTCGCTATTTAGAAGAATCATTTGAGCGTGAACTTGCACGCTGCAAGCGTAGAAACCTGCCCTTGTCATTATTGATGATTGATCTGGATCATTTTAAAAAATTCAACGA
>JAYUUM010000187.1:0-9463 GCA_043754555.1 Arenimonas sp.
GTTTGTCGGTGGCAGCGTTTTTATTACTCGGTGTCTGCTGGGTACAAAGCTGGCAACAGCTAATGCCACTGTGGTTGTGCGCGACAAGCTTGGTGATTGGCGCTCTGTATTGGTGGAAAACTGATTCCGGTTTGCGTTGCCTGGCGGTTTTTTTGTTTGGCGTTGGCTTGGCAAATATTCATGGAGCATGGGCTTTATCTCAGCGAATTCAAGAAAATATGGAGGCAGAAGTTAGCGGGCAGATTGTAGGTCTGCCCGTGCGCGATGAACACAGCACACGTTTTGAGTTCCGCATTCTCGACAGTAAAAATGAAAAACTTATTGGCAAGAAAGTACGACTTAGCTGGTACGGCGATGCACAAGGACGTGCGAGTGGCGTGGGAGGCGGGATGCCGGAAGCCGTCGAGGAGACGGGACTTTTAGCAGGCAGTGTCTGGAAGTTCCAAGTCCAATTGCGTCCACCGCGCGGCCTATTGAACCCCGGAGGATTTGATTTCGAACAGCGAGCGCTTGAACACAATATTGCCGCGACCGGGACCGTCAAAAATATCGAATACGCCAAGCGACTGAAAGTCGGCGAGGGCATTGATCATTGGCGTGAAAAGCTATCCCGGCAAATACAAGTACGAGTCAATAACGAGCAATCACGTTTCGTGCAAGCACTAGCACTCGGCGATACTCGCCAATTGAGCGATGCCGATTGGCTCACATTGCGCGCCACCGGTTTAACGCATCTGATTGCCATTTCGGGCTTTCACGTCGGCCTGGTGGCTGGTTTCGCTGCGTTGTGTACATACTCGTTTTATTTTTTATTTCCACGTCTAGGACGAGTGTGGCCACGACAGCAAAGCATGGCGATGTCAGCGATGCTGCTGGCATTTGCTTACACTGCGTTGGCAGGATTTGCCTTGCCGACATGGCGAACATTTTTGATGATTGCGGTGGTCGGTATTGCAAAACTTTCCAGACGCCCCATTCGAATCTCGCAATCTTTGGCCTTGGCTTTAATCGCCATTTTATTATCTGATCCACTGGCGGTATTGTCGGCCGGTTTTTGGCTCAGTTTTATTGGCGTCGCGTGGTTGGTATGGTGTCTGCCACTGAACCCGGGCCAATTAGCTTCAAGCCGTACTCAACAAATAAAACTATTTTTAAAGTCCCAATGGATAGCCTTGCTTGGCTTGTTGCCATTGTCATTATGGTTTTTTGGCCAGACATCGGTGCTAGGGCCGCTCACTAATATGGTCGGCATTCCATGGATTAGTTTAGTCGTAGTTCCGCTAGCCTTACTGGGTTTGTTATTTTCATTCGTGCATATCGGTATTGCAGGATTTTTCTGGAAACTCAGTGCAGCTGCGATGCAGCTTTTATGGTGGGGCTTGGAGAAAATCAGCGACTGGCCGCAGGCCATGCTGTGGCTACCAGAGCCGACCTTACTAACATTATGTCTTGCCATGCTGGGTGCCTTTATTTTGTTATTGCCACGTGCGGTACCCGGAAAATTCTTGGCAGTCATCTTGTTTTTTCCATTGATATTTCCACGCATCGAATCACCTAAGCAAAACGAAGTCGACATTGCGATGATTGATGTTGGTCAAGGTTTGTCGATTTTGGTCAAAACCAGAAATCACGCATTGTTATACGACGTGGGCCCGGCCAAGCTTGGCGGCTTCGATGCCGGCGAGTCGGTCGTTGTACCTGCATTGCACGCTGTCGGTATTCGACATTTGGATCGCATCATGATTAGCCACGGCGATAACGATCATGCCGGAGGCCTGGCTTCCGTGCTAAAAGCCTATCCAAGCGTGCCAGTTATGGCTTCCGAAGGCTCATTAGAAACTCCAATGTCATCGTGTTTGCGAACACAAAAATGGACGTGGGATGGCGTGAGTTTTGAGGTGCTACATCCACCGGCATTTTTCCCTTATCTTGCCAATGATAGTTCCTGTGTATTACGCATTGAAGCCGGCGGGAAAGTAGCATTATTAACAGGCGATATTGGCAAACAAATTGAATATCGATTAGTGAAAGAACAAGCAGAAAAAATACGCGCTGATCTTTTGCAAGTGCCACATCATGGTAGCGAAACCTCGTCGAGTCCAGAATTCATCAATGCCGTAAACCCAGCCTTGGCGCTAATTGCCAGTGGTGCAGACAACCGTTTTGGACACCCGAGGCAGAGCGTCGTTGAGCGATATCAACAGCGCGATACCAAGCTGGCAAGCAGCCCACAACATGGCTGGTTGCAGTTTCGACTCGGTCCAAATGGCGTGGAATGGCGACACAGCCGTCGCCAAGACGCCGCGCGCTATTGGCATGCACCGAAACCCATCGACTCAGGCTATTATTCTACTAAGTAGCAATCACAGATAGGTGAATGGATGTTTGAACTGATTAAATCCGGTGGCGCGGTCATGATTCCGATCATCATATTGGCCATTATTGCGATGGCCATTGTGGTGGAAAGATTTTGGAGCTTGCGTCGAAAAGAAGTTTTCCCGCCAGGCTTGGGTGTTGAAGTTCGCGAATGGGCCCGTGGCCGTGATCTTGATTCCAAACATATTGAGGTCTTGCGCCGAAATTCTCCCTTGGGCGAGTTATTAGCGACAGCTCTGGATATGCGACATAAACCGCGCGAATTAATGAAAGAACGCGTCGAAGATGTTGGCCGACATGTAGTACACCAAATGGAACGCTTTCTAAATACTTTGGGCACCATTGCCGGCGTTGCCCCCTTACTCGGATTACTGGGAACGGTATTGGGCATTATCGAAATGTTTTTGACCATCTTGAAAACCGGTGTTGGCGATGCCAATCAATTAGCCGGAGGCATCGGTCAGGCTTTAGTGAGTACAGCAGGCGGCTTGGTACTGGCAATTCCGGCTTTGATGTTTTATCGCTACTTTCGTGGTCTGATTAATCAATACGTTATTGACATGGAAAAACAGGCAATTGCGTTGATGGACGTTTTGGACAATAGAATTCCAGACTCGGCGATCGAGGGAGATCAGGCTTGAGACTATCAACGCAAAGGAATGATCAGGAACCAGAACTCAATCTGATTCCATTGATCGATGTCATTTTCGTGCTGATTATTTTTTTCGTCGCGACCACTACGTTCAACCAGCGCAGTGCGCTTAAATTACAATTACCAACAGCACAAGCGATTGCCAAGCAAGACCCCGGCGAACCTTTAAATGTGTTGGTGGATGCCGAAGGCCACTATTTTATTGGCGAAAATGAAGTTTTGAAATCCGACGTTGGATCACTAAAAGAAGCTATCGTTGCAGTGGCAGGGGAAGATCGCAGCATGCCCGTTATACTGCGTGCCGATGCACGTACCCCCCATCAATCGGTCATTACTGCCATGGATGCGCTCGGTCAATTGGGCTTCGTGAAATTGTCCATTGCAACAACGCCTGAAAAGAAAACTCCTTGATATGAGCGTTACCAATATCCACAAGGC
This sequence comes from Arenimonas sp., assembly GCA_043754555.1. Taxonomy (GTDB): domain Bacteria; phylum Pseudomonadota; class Gammaproteobacteria; order Xanthomonadales; family Xanthomonadaceae; genus Arenimonas. Next base: position 3,467 of record JAYUUM010000187.1, read on the forward strand.
AACACCTTGGCAAATATATAAACGATTGCTGACTTACACGGCGAAATATCGCGTGTTCTTGATTGTCGCGTTCATCGGCATGGTGGTTGAGGCTTTAAGCGCTGGTTATTTTGCCAGTTTGATGAAACCAATTGTAGATGAAACTATTATTGCTCGTAATCAAGTAATGCTTGTCCAGCTTCCCTTAGTTATTGTAGGTTTGTTCTTATTGCGTGGTCTGGCTACCTTGTGTACCGATTACGGAATGGCGCGAACTGGCGGTAGTGTCGTTCGTGACCTTAAGCACGAAGTGCTCAGAAAATTATTGCGACTGCCAAGTTCAAGATTCGATGCGGAACCTGTTGCGGTCATGGTTTCGCGCCTTAACTACGACACCGAGCAAGTCAGTCAGTCGGCTACTGAAGCCATCAAAGTTGCGGTAATCGACAGCCTGAGCATTATCGTCTTGCTTGGTTGGATGTTCTATAACAGCCCCATTGTCACATTGACTATGCTGGTGGTCGCACCGGTGATTGCTGCAGTTTCAACGTATGTAAGTCGTCGTTATCGCATGTTGAATCGGAAGATTCAGGAAGGCGTTGGCGAAGTGTCACATATGGCAGTAGAAACGCTGGCCGCCCAGCAAGAGGTTAAAATTTACGGCGCGCAAGAAAAAGCTTCTACAAATTATTTGTCACTGATCAATCGAAATTTTCGACTTGGTATGAAGGTGGAAGTGACACGGGGCAGTGCCTCTGCAGTCGTGCAATTGTTCGCAGCAATTGGTCTTGCCGTTATTTTGTATGTGGCCGGTAAACAAGTCGCTGCTGACGAACTTTCGCCCGGTGGTTTTGTCAGCATTATTATTGCCATGATGGCTATGCTGCCTTCACTCAAACGTATTACCAATGTTCAAAGTGCAATTCAACGTGGCATAACTGCGGCCGAACGCTTATTTAATTTGCTCGATGAAGTAGAAGAGCAAAATCTGGGGAAATTTAAATTAGCGCGTGCTCAAGGCCTGGTTGAATTTCGCGATGTCAGCGTACGCTACAACGGCAAAGAATCGAATGCACTCAACAATGTCAGCTTCATCGCTCGTCCAGGGACCGTAACGGCGATTGTCGGCCGCTCCGGCAGCGGAAAATCTACTTTGATCCGATTATTGCCGCGTTTTTATGAAGCCGATACCGGCGACGTGCTGCTTGACGGGCAGTCCATTAAAAATTACCCAATTGAAGATTTACGTAATCAAATTGCGCTTGTGGGTCAGAAAGTGATGTTATTTGACGACACCGTTGCCGCGAACATCGCTTATGGTAGTGATATTCACGATGAGAAGCGCTTGATAGGAGCTGCAACTGCTGCCAATGCATCCGAATTCATCAACAAATTGCCGGACGGCATACAAACCCGGATTGGCGAGAACGGTAGCTTGCTTTCTGGTGGGCAACGACAACGTATCGCTATTGCGCGAGCCATTTTAAAAGACGCTCCCATTCTAATTCTTGATGAAGCTACCGCCGCACTGGATAACGAGTCGGAGCGTTTGGTTCAAGATGCCCTGAATCATTTGATTCCTGATAAAACCACATTAGTTATTGCACATCGTCTTTCCACCATCGAACACGCCGATCAAGTTTTGGTATTTGATGAAGGTCATCTCGTAGAACAAGGTACCCATCAAGAATTATTGAAAAAAAATGGTGTGTACGCACACTTGCATAATATGCAATTTAGAGATGGAAGCAGGCATGAGAGCAAAGCTTGAAACTGCTCTAAATAAACGCTGGTACGGCGGCATTAAACCGAACGTGGCGCTTAAAGTGGTCGCTTTTTTTTATGAGAGCCTGACCAGTTTTCGACGATACCTCTACCGCAATAATTTTCTTAAATCGGTAAGGATTAGTGTTCCGGTTATTGTTGTCGGCAATTTTACTGTTGGCGGCACTGGCAAAACACCATTCACGATTGCCTTGGTGCAAGCGATGCAAAAACGTAGCTGGAGCCCCGGCGTTGTCAGCCGCGGTTATGGCCGTAAAAATACAGATCCCGTTTCCGTGCACGCTAAAAGTATTGCTCAAGATTGCGGCGACGAACCCTTGCTGATTTTTCAACGCACCCAATGTGCTATCCGTGTGGATTCCAATCGCGTGCGCGCAGCGGAATATTTAATCGAGCAGGGTTGTAATTTGATTATTGCCGACGACGGTTTGCAGCATATACGCCTGCAACGTGATCTAGAAATCGAACTTATTGATCACGAGCGAAAATACGGTAATGGTTTCATCCTACCGGCCGGCCCTTTACGTGAGAAAGCACGACCCTGTGATTTCAGAGTATCCAACGGAGCCTTGGAAGACGATATAGAAAATCGGCACTATGGCATGCAACTGATCTACGGCGATGCCGAAAAACTGGACGGCAGTGCACATCAGGATTTGAGTGAGTTTTCCAGCAATAAAGTTAATGCCATTGCCGGTATTGGCCATCCAGAAAGATTTTTTAATGCACTTATGGCACGTGGACTTAACATCAATCCCATTGCATTCGCCGATCACCACGATTACTCACTGGATGATTTCCCCGATGACGCGACATTGCTGATGACTGAAAAAGACGCCGTAAAATGTCGTGAACTTGGATTAAAAGATGCATGGTGTATACCGGTAAACGCTGCACTAAATGAGAATTTATTTGATGCCATACAATCAAGATTGAAATAACTTCCGCACCTGAGTTTGCAGGAGGGCCTTTAGGCCCGAAAATCTCGCCATATATTTCGCGCCTAAAGGCGCTCCTAACAAAAACGTATGAGGCCGCTTGCGACCGCCATGGATGGCGGGAGTGCCGGAAATGCAGGAGCATTTTTCCGGCCGGGCGACGCGGACGTTGTAGGTTCCTAGTCGGGCAAATCCCCACCCGACGACACGCAGGCCAAATTTTTTCGCAAGTTTGTCGCGCCTGACGGACGCTCCCACGAAAATACGCTTGGTAGGAGGGCCTTCTAGGCCCGACAAATTACCCGCGTGCTAATATCAAAAAATCATGTCGCGACTAGTTTATCCATGACCAACTTCATCGCCTATATATATTCCCTCCCCCGAGCTTTCGGGGGAGGGTTAGGGTGGGGGCAAAATCTGCGATGATGCTCTTAGCCGCAAAATTTAATTCTCAAGATCGATAGAATCATGACCCACTTCATCGTCGCCATTCCAGCCCGCTATGCAGCCTCGCGTCTACCGGGCAAACCATTGCGCCTCATTGCTGGCGAACCAATGTTGGTACACGTTGCACGCCGGGCCATCGCCGCAGGCGCGTCGCAAGTCGTGCTTGCCACCGATGACCAGCGTATCGCCGATGCACTCAAAAATTATCCTGTCACTGTTTGCATGACACGCACCGACCATCCGTCTGGCACCGACCGGTTGGCCGAATGTGCTGAACAATTGCAGTGGTCGGATCAACAAATTATCGTGAACCTGCAAGGCGATGAACCCTTCGCTCCCGCATCAGGAATCCGAGCAGTTGCAGAAGTGTTAGAAAAATTAGACGCACCCATGGCAACACTTGCCACTGAAATTATCGACACCGAAACCTACTTCGATTCCAACGCCGTCAAAGTGGTACGGGCAAACAATGGCAATGCCCTATATTTCAGCCGTGCCCCCATGCCATGGCAACGCGACCGCTTCGCCAATGACCGCGTCAGCACACCGCAAGCCGGTGCACTCCGACACATAGGCATCTACGCTTATCGCGCTGGCTTTTTGAAAACCTTTACGCAATTGCCAATGGGCCACTTAGAACAACTCGAAGCCCTCGAACAATTACGCGTACTCGAAGCTGGTTATCAAATTGCCGTCGGCATCACGCCTGAAGCATTTCCGCCGGGTGTGGATACCGAAGCGGATTTGGCGAGAGCAGAACAGCACTTTGCGATAAGCCGATCTTAAGTTACTGCTTGCCGCCTCATAAATAGTGATGTTGTCGTAGGGGCGCCTGCTTGCTGCGCCCATGTCATGTTGCGTCGTACGAGGCCGCTTGCGACCGCCATGGATGGCGGGAGTGCCGGAAATGCAGGAGCATTTTTCCGGCCGGGCGACCGCTGTAATGGATGGGCATCGCATAGAGTTAACGCTCAGCGCACAAGTGTCTCAATTCCATCGTTTCGCAATAGGTGTGAGAAACGATGCCCTTGCAACTGCAACGGCAAAGCAAATCTCACAAAAAAAGCTTGTGAATTAACAGGCCGTAACATAGCCTTGGGCGCTTTTTGAGTGTTTATAACGGAATTTGCTTAGGCTGCCGACCTAAAACTCAATTCTCAATTTACCCTTCGTTTTATTTAACAGTGTTGCTACTGGATGGTCGATGTCTATTTTTAAAAAAATGTTGATAACTCTTTCGCTGCTCGCGTCGTGCTCTGTAAGTGCACAAACAATGTCGCTGAAAGACGAGTTCTCCAAAAAAATCAAAGCGGCAAATACGACTGAGCCATTGGGCAGTGATCTTTTTGGGAATAACACCAATCCATCAACCGGAAAAACCGAATTCAGCAATATTGATATCAGTCTGCCCGGAAACAGCAAGCTGTCTGTTCAATTAGGCCGTCGCTTGAATATTGATCATCGCTATATGCCAGAAGAGCTCGGTGGCTTGGGTAACTGGGATATGGACATACCGTATATCGAAGGCACCTTTAGCAAAAATGTTGGCTGGGCCATTAGCAGCACTGGTGATAATCGTTATCAACGCTGTTCCACTGCCACGCCACCCGCGGTGGAAGGTGTGCGTTTCAGTGCGCAAGAAGCTTGGCACGGCTACAAAATTCATGTGCCTGGTATTTTGGATGAAACCATGCTCGCAGAAAACAATGCTTACCCTGACCCGACGGACGGGCTTTCCTATCCGTGGATTCTAAAATCCATGGGGCGTGTCGGGTGTCTGCCTACAGTCAAAAATGGTTATTCCGGCGAAGGCTATTTCCTGAAAACCACTGACGGCACCAAATATTATTTTGACTACCCGGTTGAACGCAAAGCAGCAACTTTATATAAAGCTCAAAAAGGTGTTCCTGGCTATTCGATGGAACGCAAGCGGATCTTCATGCTTGCTACCCGCATAGAAGACCGGTTCGGTAATTTTGTTAACTATGGCTATAGCAATGGCCGTCTTGTCAATGTCGTTGCCAACGACGGTAGGCGTATCGACATCAACTACGGTGCCATTACGACGGGTGGTGTGCAAAGTGGCACCATCACCGCTACCGCCAACGCTAGAATCTGGTCCTATGTGATACAAAATGGTCAATTACTTGAAGTAAAGCAGCCCGATGGCCAGAGCTGGAAATATTCGCCGTTTGGTTCACATACCACTTTCGTAGAGACAGACCCTAATCAAGAACCATTAGCTCTAGCGTATTTTAGTCCCGAAGCTTTTTGTGAAGATAGCTTTGATAGCCGATATTCAGGCAACCTGAATATGAATGTCACGCACCCAAGCGGGGCTACGGGGCAGTTTACTTTTGAAGGCTCGCATTTTTATAGAAGCCAGGTGCCTTATCAATGTACGATTGATTTTTTTGATCATCAAGCGCGGATTAATTTAAATGACATGCGGACCAATCAGAGGCGTGATGGAATTGATTGGGCGGTCGTCTTCTCAATTATGGATACTAATGGTGACGGAACAATAAGTAGTGGCGAGATATCTCTTGGTAACCTTGATGCTGCTATAGCGCTAGCAACAGACCAAGGCCCCATCATTGAGGGCCCATCCTTCGTAGAGGTGTCAGGCCATGCCCGAATCATTATTCCAAATTATTTTGCATTATTTTCACTAAAAAACCTTGCCATCTCCGGCACTGGGATTAGCTCTCAAATCACCCAATACAATTACAACAGCGAGGTTTATCCCTACTGCAATCAATACGACAGCCAAACTGGCCAAGTATGGAGCGTTAGCTGCAGCCTCCCAGATCCTTGCCCGGAATACGGCTGTACCGATGGCATTGGT
>JAYUUM010000188.1:0-9439 GCA_043754555.1 Arenimonas sp.
ATGCAAATGGTGCTGGATATATTCAGTTGTACCGCCGCTTTTAGCTTCAGTGCTCACGCTTCACCTTACCGCCAGACATTGCCACGAGTGGAAACACTACCAAGGCCAGCACCACCCCTATCGCAACTGCCAGCGGCGCAAGCGCCTTCAAGCGAAACGACAGAATTAATACCAACCCCACAATTAACCATTTCAAACACAGACCCAGCCAAAGCCGGACATACACCTGACTAGCAGACTGAACACCGCCGCCCAGCGAAAGCTGCGCCATTGCCAAACTTCCCAGCAATATCGACAGCACCCCGGCCATTAGCCCCAAACCTGCGGCTCGGTCGTACAGCACCCAAGCACACACCATTGCTGCAACGCCGATCAAGATCTGCCATTTCGCTACCCGCAAGGCCAATAAACGGCCTTCGGCAAGATGTTTTTGCACGGCAGACACCCAAGGCAGCCCTAGGCCACAGCAATTCCCAACTTAGTTCAAAATTATAACAGTCAGCCCTGCCCAGCGACAACCCGTTTATGACTTTGTTTTAAGAGACGTGACTCTAGAAAATAGGCATACTGCGGCTCTCATCACATGGAATTGCTCACATGACCACAGCTCTCTATTGCGTACTTGCCGCCGGCTTGATGCCGATCCTCTGGACTGGCATCGCCAAAGCCCGCGGGCCGCGCTACAACAATTTCAACGTCAGGCTTTGGCAAAGCAATCTTGAGGGCTTGGCACAACGCGCCCATGCGGCACACTTGAACAGCTTTGAAGCCTTCCCATTATTTGCCGCCGCGGTAATCGTCGCGCAAATGACCGGCGCCGATCAGGCCCGCGTCGATCTACTGGCATTGAGTTTTATTGGTTTGCGGGTTGTTTACGGCTTGTTATATCTGGCCAATAAAGCGCCATTGCGCAGCCTGGTGTGGATGGCTGCGCTCGCTTGCAGCATCATGATTTTTGTTGCAGGACCATAAGCCCGTGCATGAAGTTCGAGTCACGCATGAATTGAACCTTGCCATCGAAAAAGTATTTGCCGGCGTGAGTGATCATGTTGCATTTCTAAGTACGCCTAAAATTGTTTGCCGCATGAAACGCGATGGCATTATCGATGCCAACGGCCAGGGTGCCTTGCGTGAAGTTTGCAACGGCATGCTGCAGTTCGAAGAAGAAATTACTGCGTTCGATCCGCCACATGCTTATGAGTATCGAATTTTAAGCCTGCGTGGCCCGCTTAATTTGAAACTGCCGTTTCATCATGAAACGGGTCGCTTGGAGCTTCATGATCTGGATGGAAAAACACGAGTGACCTGGACTTCACGATTCCATTTTACTGTACCAATTATTAGCCGCTGGATTGAACGAAAACTAGCCCGTTCGATTAGCGCTGCCTTTTTGTTTTTCCTGAAGCGATTGGATGCATAACTCATCGAGCAATATTGAGCAGATGCCTGTTTGGTTTGTTCCCTATCCTGACCGATTTGGAGGGCAAGGCGGGGCCAGATGCACCGCCTTTTTTCGGACTCTTATTTGCTTTAACGACAGGCCTTGCGACTCGTCAAAAATTCAACTGGCAATGATTCATTCCAGCTACCTACTAGCGGAGCTGCGAAATTCGCTGTGATGCCGATATTGGCATAGCCTGGCGAATTATCAGGCGCAGCCGCAGATGTAATGGTTCTCGTGAGCTGACCAACATCCTGACGCGTGGGCACACTGTATGTACACAACGGACAAAATCCGAATTGCTGTTTTAGGACCAATGAATCCGTACCGTCTACAAAGCTTTTTTGTGCGAAGAGCCAGCGCGGATAGCCAGCTGCATCAAACAAGTAAGACAAGCTGAATTCCTGGGTCGCAATTGGCTCAATGCTATAGCCAAAACCTGGCTTGCTGGGCGAATACCATAGGCCACTCACATCAAAACTTTGCCCGGCGCTTTGCAAGCATCCCGGCGCCCCAAGACGAGAGAAGGTTTCGTTGCCCGTTTCTCCGTTCACACTGTAGTTAAACTGAAAACTCGAATCGCTCAGAAGCGCAATATTCACAAAACCAACCGTGTATTTGTACTGCGCATTTCCGTTCCAGACAACACGTGAGAGAGTAGCTTGCCATAGGCTATTCCCGCCAGCACTTGTAGGCGCTGCGCCTTGAGCGTAGTACCAGGTAGGAGTGCCGTCCTCAAGATAGGCATACCAAATTAACACCCATTGTCCTGCAACGCTGTCGAGGTACAAACCATGGCCTGATCGTGAAGGGTTGTAGTAATGACCGAATTTAAAATCAGGCGCATCCGAGAAAGAGTTGAATTTTGCCCGCATATTAATATTGGTGGGAAGCCCTGATTTTGTTCTGGCAATTAATTGCCAGCGGCCGGGCACAGGATTTGTAACAGCAATTGTTTCTGTATTTGAAGGAGCGCCATTAAATGTCGTAGCTGCGTGTGTTGCTGCAGCAATATTTCCCGGTTGAATTTCAGGATTAGCATTGGTGCCCGAAGGTGCGATCAAGTAAAGGTCAACATCTTCTACCGGTTTCGCTAAGGCACCGCTAAAATTTCTATGGGCGGCGATAAAGCTGACCGAGGTAGCATTCACAGGCACGTTAATGACGACGTTGTTTAGCTCGCTGCGGTCGGCATAACTAAAGGCGTACTCGTTCTCAACGCCAGTGCCATTTTGTAAGGGATGAGTCGAGGCACTCATCAAACCATTCCATTTGCTAAACACCGGGAACTCACGAACCAAATTACCCGGCGAACTGTAAACCTTCAGCAATGCCATCTGCTCGACATTTCGCGGTGTCAGGCGCAGGTTGTGAGAATAACGCGCTTTAACTATTGAATTTGCCGAGGCCTTTGCCGGTCCAGAAACGAGCCCGTTTTGATCAGTAGGGTCTACTATTGCGGCGCGCAAAGTCAGACTGGAAGCTGTATTGGCGCTGTTTGAACCGTACACATTGTAGTTTCTGGCACACCCGCCGCTAGGGCAATCATTCACCGTGAACGTACTGTCACAAACAGCCGTTGCCCCAGGCGTAGCAACTACATAACAAACTGTGGTTCCGAGTGAGTCCGTTATTAATACTTCAGCAGTTGCAGAGGAGTTACTTGGGCGAACCTGTGCATAAGCTCGTAATTGTCCTGAAACTGGCACCACAACTTCTGCGACTACCCGCAACTGCGAACCAGTCGTTGCTGCTGCCGAGCTTACTGATGCGGCTGTTGCTGAATAAACATTCGCGCTTCCGGTTGTCGCAAAACGAGCATCCGTCAATAAAGGGAGGTTATTAAACTGAATATCAAACCAGCCTCGGTCCGTGTCAGCTTCGTAATTGATGCCAGCAGTATTCGCGTTTACCGTGGTGCCTATGCCAAGTTTGGTAGACATGACACCACGACTTGTAAAATCTATGGCCTGACTTTGCCGCGATGCGCCTTCACTTGCTGCGCTTACGTTCTGAGCAGCTTTTGGGTCTGTCAGCAATTGGTCATTATTAAATTGGGAATAGGCGTACGCAGCCGCTATTCCTATAAAAATTGTTATTAAAAAGAAAGGATTTTTAGTTTTTGCGATATTGGCGATGAACACTTTGATACCTGATGAGATTACATGCCTCGAATTATCCCCCTTAGGTATGTCGTTTGTACACGAAGTGACTGTGCCTATCACATCATGTCGGTAGCATTCATTTCAGAGGCTTGATTGACGCGTAGCGCAAAATGGGCGCCTCCAGCCAATGCCAGGATAAAAAAGCGAGCGTGATGGTAATCAAGAAACTTGAGATAAAGAAGCTCATAAAATCTGCGCTTACTGCCTGCATGCCGCCCATGTTTTCGCGCAAAATTATCATCACAGGATAATGCCAGAGATAGATGCCGTAACTAATGCGCCCCAGCCACTGCAATGGCATCGACTGCAAGACAGTATCGGCGAAATTTTTACCCGAACTGATCGCAATTAAAATTATGGCAACACATATTGCTGCGTACAAATGCCAATAAGCCAAAACCGAATCGCGAATCGGTGCGCCGAGATAAGTCTCGCTACCTTGCAGCCATCCCAACGCTGGCAGCGAGAGCAAAATAATCGTCGAGCACGCTATCAATAAATTTCTTGATAATAGACCCCATAATTGTTTTTGATAGCGCAACCGTACAAAAAAATAGGCCGCCAACATGCCGATTAAAAACTGAAATAAACGCCCGGGTAAATGATCCACCCAATACACCTCTTCAGCCCGCGACAAACCAAGATCAAGCAAGACATGCCGGTAAAGTAGGCTCAAGGCAATGCCCAAAATTAGCCAGTACCATCGGCGGTCGGTTAGGCATGTCGCCAGCCAAGGCAAAAGCAGGTAAAAACCAAACTCGACCGGCAGCGTCCACCAAGTGGGAACGTAGGCAACCACCAGCGGCCAGGCATTAATCCACAGAACCACATGCGCCAGCACTCCAACGATGGATGGCGAACTCCAAGGCATACCAATGCCTATGCCCAGGGCTGCTAAAAGCAAAACTAGCGCTATCTGTGCGTAATATGCAGGGAAAATACGAAAAAAACGCCGTTTGGCATAGTGACGTAAATCTGGTCTCGGCTGATTTCGTCTATTGGCATCCGCAAAAGGCAGGCTAAGCAGAAATGCCGATAAGGTGAAGAAAATATCGACCCCCATTCCACCCATTGCCATTAGCCATTCGAGCGGCGGCCAGAGTCCGTCTTTATTTCCCGAAATTGCATAAACGTGCAATAGCACGACCCAAAGGGCTGCTAACCCGCGAATTCCGGTCAGGCTTGGCAAGTTCAGGCTCGGCACTGGCGCCTCTAAGGCAGGCGTCGCTTCTATTTTTGTTTTATTTTTTCTCATGGTCCAAGTATGCATTGCAAAACTAATGAAGCAAAAACACCCATTTTTAGCCGTTACGGCCGGTCTTTGCCTGACGCAACGTTACTTAGTGTGACTATAATCATGACTCGGTATGTCTTGGGGCTAAAACATGTTTACGTCTATTCAATTAAACACGCTGATCGGGCCGGAAAGTAATTCTTCTCTACTGAAGAAATGTGCGGCGCTAATTTTCCTGTTTCTAGCCTCAATTTGGTCGTCTCAAGCCTCTGCCACCGTCGGTTGTGAAATCCAGGCCGCCTTGCCAACATCGGCCAGTGTATCGGCGGGCGGGAATAATAATTTCACCGTCAATGTGGTCAATACCGGCGGCTGCGGCGCTAGCGTAAATTTATCATTTGCCGTTTCTGGCGATACCACGGGTGGCGCAACTGCTCCGGGGCCAGCGATTGGCGCGCCGATTGCACCGTTTGTGTTCAATGTCGTCGCCGGACCCACGGGTGGCGGTACAGCCACAATTACCGTTACCTGCGTAGGCTGCTTTAACGGCCCAACCACGGCTGTTTTTACGATCAACACCAATAATACTTATGCCTTTACCGCAACATCGCCAACTAGCGTTACCACCAATCAGTTAACTGCCTTCACGTTAAGCACCAATCTTTTGGTTAACGGCGCCGGTTCGGGTGCTACTTATTCCACCAACTTTTTTACATTGCCTAGCGGCCCTAGCCTAGCCACGGTAGTCAACAATGCTGCCGGCAATGCAAGCACGACCAATCAGCTATTCACGGCTGGCACCAGAAATATTGAAGGCCGCGTGGTTTGCCCTACCGCACTACCGGGCTGTCCACCAGATCCCGTTCCGTTTGCTGTGGACGTCGAAGCGGCAGCAATGACGCCGGTTTCCGCGTCGGCAGTGAGCATCAGTGCGGGTGCTAGCACCAACATAATTGCAAGATACGGCAGTGCAAGCCTCGCGGCCCCGGTTGGAACCATTGTTGGTTGGAATGTAACCACTAATCCGGGCGATGGCGCACTCAGCGCTGTAACAACAACAAATGCAACAGGCAATACGCAGGCTTCTTTTACCGCTACTGTGCCAGGCGTTTATGTTGTAACCGCAGATCGGAATCCTGACACTTTTGTTGGTGATCGAACCGAAACATTTACCGTCACCGTTACCGCAATTGTACGGACACTCACCGTCTCCTCTGGCAATGGTCAAAACGCCGCCACCGGCACTGCATTGGCTGCACCGCTGGTTGTGTTAGCTCAAAACAATGCTGTAAATGCACCTGGTGTAACGATCAATTGGACCACCACTGGCGGAACCCTGAGTGCTGCCAGCTCAGTTACCGGCGCGGGCGGTCTTGCCAATATTGGACTCACCATGCCCGCCACTGCCGGGCCCGTTACCGTTACGGCGACTCGTGCGGACGATGGCACAGCCATCGCAACCTTTACCGCAACGGCTACCTTGATCCGAACTTTGAGCGTGTCTTCGGGCAACGGGCAAACGGCACCGACCAGCACGCCATTGCCTGCACCACTGGTTGTTTTAGCCCAAGATAATGGCGCTTTTGCGCCTGGCATTACGATTAACTGGGCGGTCGCTTCTGGCAGCGCCACCTTAAGCGCCCCCACCAGCGTTACCAATGCTGCCGCAGGTCTGGCGAGCATTAATGTCAATCTTGGGCCGACGCCTGGACCTATCGTGATTACCGCTACACGCGCTGATGATGTTACCGCTGTGGCAATTTTCAACATCACTTCCACACTTGTTCGTACTCTAACTATTACTTCGGGCAATGGTCAGAATGCAACGCCGGGGTCACCGCTGGCAGCGCCTTTGGTTGTCAATGCAAAAAATAATGGCATCTCCGTTGCCGGTGTGATTATTAACTGGACAATTTCACCCAGTTCAACATTAGGTGCCGCGAGTAATGTGACGTCAGTATCCGGTGCGGCCTCCAATACCGCGACCCTTAGCACTACGCCAGGCACTGTGACCATTACCGCTACGCGGCAAGATGATCCAACGGTGTTCGCTACCTTCACCGCCAATGGTGTGAAGTTGGCGGGTATTCCCAATCTGACCCCGTCACAATTTGCACTGGCTACCGCACTAGATAATATTTGTACGAATTTAAACACGCTTAATAGCCCGACCCCCAATCAAATCGATTTCAGAACGCGCTGCCAAGAACTGGCAAACAATGCGGCACTTAATCCTGGCGATGTAGTCCGTGCATTGGATGCGTTAATGCCAGACACCCAAGCGGCGCAGGCACGGGCATCGATGCTGACTGCTTCACGGCAATTTGAAACCATTAGCGCCCGCATTGCGGCACTTCGCAGTGGCACCCAAGGCGCAAGTTTTGAAGGTCTTGCTTTGCAAGGAGCCAATGGCAATATTTCTCTTGGCGGCCTGGTTAATAGTTTGACTGGAGATGCAGCAACACCAGAAGTGGGTGCCGATTTCCAACGCTGGGGCTTTTTTGCCAGCGGCACCATTGGAACGGGCGATGCCAATGCAGCAGGCATTACGCCAAGTTTCGATTTCGATATCCATGGTTTAACGGTGGGTGTTGATTACCGCCAAAGTGATAAGTTTATTTTCGGCGCCGCTATTGGTTACACCAATCAAGACACCAAGCTGGCGCCGGGCCAGGGCGGGGTGGATGCCAGCAGTTACACGCTATCGGCCTACAGTACTTACTTCAAGGACAATAGTTGGTACACCGATGCCGTTGTTACTTTCGGTAAAAATAATTATGACTTGGTGCGACAAATTAATTACACCATTCCTGATGGCTTCGGTGGCTTTACCAACGTAAACCAGACGGCCCGTTCTGATTCTGGCGGCGACTTGCTGAGCCTTGGTGCCACTTTCGGACGCGACTTCCAAAAAGGTGGCTGGAGTATCGGCCCTTATGGCCGCGTACTTTATACCCGTCTGAACTTCGATCGTATCCAGGAAGGTCTGGTTTCATCCGGCCCTGGCGCAGGTTTAGCTCTGATTGTCGAAGAACGCAGCCTGGATTCATTGGCCAGCGTTATCGGAGGCAAATTTACCCGTGCTTTCAGTACCAGCTGGGGCGTGTTAACACCGCACTTCCAGCTTGAGTGGGAACACGAATTCAATTCCGATCCGGGCGCCGTCACTGCTCGCTTTATCAACGACCCCACCGGCACGGCTATCGTATTGAGCGACTCACCTTATGATGCGGATTACTTTCGTATCGGCTTGGGCCTGTCTGCCATCATGAGCAAAGGCCGTTCGGGCTTTATGTACTACGATAAAACGCTCGGCCGTGATGGCATCACTCAAGACAATTTAGCGATCGGGTTCCGCATGGAATTTTGATCATTGAATTACCGTTGGTAAAAAAGCCCGCATTGCGGGCTTTTTTATTGAGACAGCTACTTTCTATTTCTGGATTATTTGCGTGCTCGTTCTTCTGCTATTGCGGCAAATATGTCTTTAGCCGCTGGCGTCCAGACTACCCAGGCATGCCCCCCTTCACGAACAAAAACTTGATCCGATTTGAGCAACTGTTGCAATGGCGGCATTGCCGCGCTGAGTCGATCACTTTTGCCATACGCAAGCCAGACGTCATTGCTTCGTGAGCTGCTTCGACTATGCCATGTTTTTAAATGGCGCCAGAGCTCACGATCAAAATTGTTTTTATCAACGGCGGCTGGGATTGGCCCGGCTTCCCACTTGTCTAATCCTCCCGCGACATCAATTTGCTGCAACACCTCGCGCCCACCAAGAAAGGGGGCCAACAGCACTAAACCCGTAGCATCGCCGGGGTATTGTCTGTCATACATCAGCGCGCCCATGCCACCCATTGAAGCCCCCACTAACCAGATTTCTTTGTAGCCGCGCTCACGTGCAGGCAAAATGATTTCTTCGTGCAAGCGCTGTGGCATCCGGCCTTCCATGTAATACGCCAAGCTTATTCCGGTCAGCACAACATCAGCATCCGGCATGGAGCTTTGAATGGCATCGGCAATGCCACTTGCTTTGATATTGGCAACATCATCACCACGACCGGGCAACACAACTACCAGAATCTTTTTCTCATTCGCGGATTTAGCCTGCATTTGCTCGATAGGAATTTTCGTTTGCGCCGGGCCTCCGGGCAGGCAGGCTGTTAATAATAGAACCCCGACTATCGACATACAGCGAAGGAAAAAAGCAGGACTAATAACTTGTAAGCGCTCTAGCATGGAGGACCCTTTTTAGGATTAATGTTGTGGCACTGAATCTAATCAGATACCTAGATACATTAACTCTTTTCCTGCACTAGTCGGATACACATTGCGACAGAAAACTGATTGCTGACTTGATTGATCCAAAGTGCGCGGCGATGCCGTCCAAAAAAGAAACGCCGGATCATATCCGGCGTTTTGGGATAAAACCTTGTCGATGACCAAGTCTAGCCAGAGGCTGATTTAAAATAGGGACGTATAGCTTGCCGATACACGGGTCGCCGCGATGCACTGCCGCAACCGTATTTCGTTAACGTCTTCCGCGATTGCAAGCCAGCTCAATCAAGTCATTGCCAAGCTCTCAAAAACAAATCCCCT
>JAYUUM010000189.1:0-29061 GCA_043754555.1 Arenimonas sp.
TAATGGTTGTGTAGCTCAGCCGGTTAGAGCACGGCACTCATAATGCCGGGGTCGGTGGTTCGAGTCCACCCACAACCACCAAGCACCTGTTTTTTGTAGTCCGATAAGGGCCGATTTACCCAATAAATAAAAGGGCTTCGGCCTTTTTTGTGTTCGATGATAAACCGTGCGGACCATTGTCAGCCGGGGTATTTGGGTCATGGGGCGCTATCCAATCATGCGATGCCACCAAAACGAAGGGGCAAGCCGCCAACTAAAACGTCGCGCCTGTATGTGAAATTTATATATCTGAAGAAGTGCATGGTATTACAACGAATTTCAATGTGAAACTGGTGGCGATGGCTGGAAAGAGACAAAATTTATTGATGGACTCCGACCCATAACTGTTAGCGAAGTAGAGTCGATTCCAAACTGTGAATGTAGAGCCTATGTTCATATAGATGACGTCACCCTAGCCAGTCAACAAGGTATGGATGCAGATGACTTTAAAGACATAGCTAAAAGATTCTTGAGAAATCGTGCTGCCACAAGGAAATAATATGATCAAGATTAAGGCTCTTTGCATTTGTATGCTGTCTTTTGTTCTGCCACTTGGTTGCAAGGCCAAAGAAAAGGTAAATGATAAGCCAGTTATTTCTGATTTTTATATTGCGTTGGCATGTGCTGGCGAAAACAACGAAACTAACATCGGTGTTTCTGATTTTCTCCGTGATGAAGATAAGTCCTCTTCTTATGTTGATAAAAATTCCGAGAAAATATTTTTCTTGGAGGGGGAGTTGAAACTAAAGGCATTTAAAAATGGCATGTCGAAAATACAGTTAAGCTGTATTGGGCCGACAACGCATCGTGATTTCTTTAAAAATAATAATGGAAAAGATGTTCTGCTAATCGCAAACGGAAAAGTTATATTTGTGGCGCGGGCTTTTTATTCAGGAAAGAAAGAAGGTTGTGGTGAAATGTTTTTTTCTGATTTTGAGAAGTCAGCCAATGTGTGCTTCGCTTATAAAAATGCGCTAGGTCAGCCGGAAGATGATTGCGTAAAAACATGCGCTGAGACTGACTCTAAAGTTTGCATTGAGGATTAAAACCTAAGGCACATTTAATTCTGTACACTCATAAATCCTAACCATCACATCAAGCCCCGAACTGCGGGGCTTCTTTATTAGCGGCCGGCTTGCGCGAGCATTGACTCGATGACTTGCATTATGAAACACTAATCTGACTGGACAGCTTAGCGGCCTGATCCGTCTGCGTCCTAAGCCACCCTAATCATTAAAGTAGTAGCAATAGTAATTGCTGACAAATATGCACACGCGATGCCATTGCGAACAACGGGTATCAATCGGCCTAAGCCCTTGTTTTCCGAGGCTGTAAAAAGGACTTTCCCGTCGTAAACAAGCCCGGCTCCTTGTTTTCCCGCATATAAAAAAGGTGATGTCATTAGCCTCTAAAGGCTGAACTTAAAAAAATATCAAGTTAATCAAGTTTCCCTGTTAGCCAGCTGCCTCAGATAAACAATCTATATTTATCTATTCTCGGAGCAATACGCGCGAATGGTTCGGTAGCTCGCCACTGTTTAGATCACACGAATTACGGCATTAGGGCATACATGGATGTACTTGTTTTTAAAATACAAGTATGAAACACTGGTATTGCTAAATAAGTAATTGTTTCCTAAGGAGTATTAGACGTGCAGTTGCCGGTAACACCGCCACCTTTTGATGAAATATTACAGGCTACAGTTGCAAGTGACCGAACATTATTGACCCGCCTGTTAACAGAGCAAACTGATGTTGATGGACAAGGTCGATATTTGCACTGGGATAAACTGCGTCATTTGCCACCGCCAGAGGGTTTGACCAGTCAACAATGGTGGTTGGGAATTAAACTTGCGCGCCGTAAAAATTTCCAGCGTTTGCCCTTAAAGGACAGTCAAGCCCGCCCTTTTCAATTTTGTCTCCCAGCAGTCGTGCAAAAAGAATTGCATTGGTTGGATCGACATGCATCCGGTTCAATTCAAGCCGAGCCTGCGATTACAGATCCACAAACTAGAAATACCTATTTAATTCGCAGTCTTATAGAAGAAGCAATTAGCTCCAGTCAGCTCGAAGGGGCTTCTACCACTCAGAACGTAGCGAAGGAAATGATTCGCCAAGCCCGCGAGCCGCGAGACAAAAGCGAGCGAATGATCATGAACAATTATCGGGCTATGCACTTCATTCGCGACTCACGTAATGATCCCCTCACGCCTTCGATGGTGTTCGAGCTGCAACGCATCGTGACTCAGGACACACTTAACAGCGATGAGCAAGCGGGCCGCTATCGTCGTACGGACGAGCCAATTCAGGTTGTCGATAACGTTAGTAATGTGGTTTTACATGTCCCACCGCCCGCAGACGAATTACCAGCGCGGATGCGTGCGCTTTGTGAGTTCGCCAATGCTGACGCTATGCCGACCGGTGAAGCAGGAGGGTTCTTGCACCCGGTTATTAGGGCTATAGCGCTGCATTTTATGCTCGCCTATGACCATCCATTTTGCGATGGAAATGGCCGTACAGCGAGAGCGTTGTTTTATTGGGCAATGGCAAGGCAAGGATACTGGCTGGCAGAGTTTATTTCTATTTCCACCATTATAAAGACAAGTCCTGCTCAGTATGGAAAAGCATACCTACATACTGAAAGCGATGAAAATGACCTGACTTATTTTTTGATCCACCAACTCGACGTCATCCATAAGGCTATTACAGCTCTCCACTTATTCCTTAGCAAGAAAACGCGCGGACTGAATGAAGCAGAGCAAATGCTGACTCAGAACGAACGTTTACGCGGTAAGCTCAACGTCCGACAACTGGCGTTATTGCGTCACGCTCTCAAGCATCCGCGCTTTTCATATGTGATCGATGAACACCAGAATTCGCATAACATATCTTACGACGTCGCTCGGAAAGATCTCTTGTTCATGGCTGACGAATTGAGGCTATTGAATAAGACCAAAGACGGAAAACGATACCTTTTCGTAGTGCCGGAAGACATTGAGGAAAGGATCGGGAAAAAGTAAATGTAAGGAGCACTTACTTCTCTGGCTAACAATGCTCTCTGGGGGGGCATATCTGGGGGCATCGTGAAAAATGCGCTTTCTGAAAGCTGCGCAAAACAAGGCGCCCAGCCCTTAGTTTGATAGTACCCACACCACCAAGCACCTGTTTTTTGTAGTCCGATAAGGGCCGATTTACCCAATATAAATAAGGGTCTCGGCCTTTTTTGTGTCCGATGATAAACCGTGCGGACCATTTCAATCTGCCCGCAAGCAAAGGCATGGTTGAGAGCAATCGCTGATACCGAAAATGGCGATGAGCAATCCGAACTGTTCTTTAATTTTCTGCCAGATATTAACTTCAATGCCCAAGCTACGCGAGAAAGAAACCAGTTAGCGTGATTGGATGATCAACACACTCTAGAATTTGTAAACGTGTTGATATACATAATTCGCCCAAACTACAGCCGTTCGTGCTTACGCATTTTATTGTTGTTAATTGCGAAATAAATATCAAAAGAATATGACGTAAGAAATTTCCGTGGTTTGGCAGTTCCCGGTTTTAAGCTAAACCAAACCGGTGGCGTAGTACACGCCGATGATCACAAACACGGCGAGTGTCTTGATAATGGTAATCGCGAAAATATCCTTATAACTTTGGCGATGACTCAGTCCGGTAACAGCAAGCAAGGTAATCACGGCACCGTTATGGGGCAGTGTGTCCATACCGCCTGATGCCATCGCGGCGACGCGATGCAACACTTCCATCGGTATGCCGGCCGCATTGGCATAAGCGATGAAGGTGTCGGCCATTGCTGCGAGTGCGATGCTCATGCCACCCGATGCGGAGCCAGTAATGCCGGCAAGTGCAGTCACAGTGACTGCTTCGTTGACCAGTGGATTAGGTATTGATTTGAGTGCATTGGCAACCACCAGAAAGCCAGGTAAGGCCGCTATTACGGCACCAAAACCATACTCGGATGCCGTATTCATCGAAGCTAGTAACGCGCCGCTGACGGCAGGCTTAGTGCTCTCGGCAAATTGGCTGGCGATATTGCGCCAAGCCAAGATCAACACGCAAACAATGCCGATCAGCAGCGCACCTTCAACCGCCCATATTGCCGCGACTTTCGACACTTCCTGCACCACCGGCGCCGGGCTGCCAATGACGGCTGGAATAAACTCGTGCTGGCTACCGTAATACTTCGGAATAAAAATACCTAACACTTTGTTCGAGATGCCTACCACCAGCAGCGGTAATAGCGCGAGTAAAGGATGGGTCAGTTTTTCGCCAGCGAATATTGCCGGTTCATTGAGTAATTTATCGCCATAACCTTCGCCAGCTTTGAGTGCAACTCGGCGGCGCCATTCGAGATAACTCATGCCGAGCGCAAAGATAAAAACACCGCCGATAACACCCAACCACGGTGCTGCCCAGGCATCAGTGCCGAAGAATGAAGCCGGAATAATATTTTGAATTTGCGGCGTACCTGGCAAGGAGTCCATGGTGAAAGTAAAAGCGCCAAGAGCAATCGTGCCGGGGATAAGGCGTTTGGGAATATCACTTTGGCGAAATAATTCGGCGGCAAACGGGTAAACCGCAAATACCACTACAAATAAGGAAACCCCGCCGTAAGTTAATAGTGCACAGACCGCAACGATGGAAAGCATAGAACGCTGTGGACCAAACAGACGAATAGTGGCGGCGACAATGGCTTTCGAAAATCCGGATATTTCAATTAGCTTACCGAAAATGGCCCCGAGTAAGAAAACCGGAAAATATAATTTGAGAAACCCGACCATTTTTTCCATGAACAAACCGGTAAACATCGGCGCTACTAAAGTCGGGTCGGTCAGCAAAACCGCACCGAGCGCTGCAATAGGTGCGAAAATGATCACGCTGTAGCCACGGTAGGCAACCAGCATGAGAAAGCACAATGCAGCGAGTACGATTAGAAAATCCATAATTGAAATGCCATAGCCTGAACCAAGAATGTCAGCGGGCAGTCTAGGCAAAGCTACGGGCTGCAGCCCACTGTACTAAGGTACAAGTGCCGCACAAGCGCATCACGCCTAGTCTGCTCGTCATTCGGCATTCCGCCGTAGATCGCATACGTTTTGCAGAAAGGGGACATACATGAATCGCAATCGATTAAGCCTGGCCATCGGCCTTACCTTGTTCATTGGTGCCGCACATGTGCAGGCTCAGAACACTACCGAGACCGAAGCACCAGCATCGAAAAAATCTGACACCACACTTGAAGCCATCACGGTGACCGCGCGTCGGCGCGAAGAAACCTTGCAGGATGTTCCAGTGGCTGTCACCGCATTTACGCCCGAAGCACTAGACAAACTTAATGTGCGCGATATTGGTGATTTGGATGCGCAAGTACCCAATCTGACGATTTACGCCGCGCGTGGTTCCAACAGTACGATTACTGCCTACATCCGAGGCGTTGGCCAATCAGACCCACTTTGGGGTGTTGACCCCGGTGTTGGCTTGTATCTTGACGATGTTTATATTGCTCGTCCGCAAGGCGGCTTGCTGGATGTGTTTGATGTTGGCCGTATCGAAGTATTACGCGGTCCGCAAGGCACCTTGTATGGCAAAAATACGATTGGTGGTGCAATTAAATATGTATCGCGCGATTTACCAAAAGAAACTGAAGGCATGGCGGAAGTCACGGTAGGTAGTTACAACCAACTCGATTTCAAAGGTGCCATTGGTGGCCCGGTCGGCGACAGTGTGCGTATGCGTCTGGCAGTGGCAAGTCTAAACCGCGATGGCTTCGGTGATAACGTAGTAAGCGGCGAGGATGTCAGCGACAAGGACATTCAAGCCCTGCGCTACACCGTCGGTTATTTTGGCGAAGAAGATCGATTTAATTTACGTTTCAGCTACGACTATACAAAAGACGATTCCGGCGTGCGTGGCGCGCAAATGCTCACGACTAATTTCCGTGACCCCGCCAGTCCTGATCAGCTGCCTTTGCCAGGTCGTTACGATGTTCGCAACGGCATGCCTAACGTCAATGAGACAACGCTCAGTGGTTCATCATTGACTGCTACTTGGAAGCCGAACGATAACTGGACCTTCAAATCCACCACTGCTTATCGCGAGTCCGATACCCGGACGTATATCGACTTTGATACCTTGCAGGCGCAGCTGACTGATGTAAAAGCTTTTTATAATGACGAGCAATTGAGTCAGGAATTCCAGGCCGCTTACGATGCTGCCGGTAAAAGTCGTGGTGTCATTGGTCTGTATTGGTTCCAAGGCAAAGCGGGCGGCTTGGTGCAAAATATTTTCTTGAAAGGTGCTGACATTCCGCCTTTCTTTCCAGCACCTCCAGGCGCTGGTTTTCCGGGTCAATTTGGTCAAACCAAGGGCGATGTTGATACTAAAAGTATCGCGTTTTATGGCGACTGGATTTACGATTTCTCCGACAAGTTAAGCATGAGCGCGGGATTGCGCTGGACCCAAGAAGAAAAAGCGGCATTCGTACAGAACCAAAGCTTTGCCAATGATGCATTTAGTGTGCCGACCGCTACGGTGGGTTTCGATAAGTCGAAAACATTTACCAACCTGTCGCCGAAAGTTTCACTTGACTACAAACTAAATGACGACACCTTGCTTTACGGACTATTTGCACGCGGCTTCAAATCCGGCGGCTACAATATTCGTGCCAGCGCGCTGCCCAATTCGCAGGAGCCCTACGACGATGAACAAGTAGATAGTTTGGAAGTTGGTAGCAAGATGTCCTTTCTGGATCAACGCATGTTCCTGAACGTGGCTTACTTCCACAACAAATACAAAGATATTCAACTCTCGGTATTTACCACCTGTGTTGTAGGGGGCGTTCCGAGTTTCTGCGCCGACTTTACCAATGCCGGTAAAGGCACGGTTTCCGGTGCCGAACTCGAATTGCAATTACGCCCGAATGAGCATTGGTTTATCAGTGGCAATGTTGCCGTGCTGGATGCAAAATTTGATGAATTTATTTTCAAAGGTGTAAATATTGCCAACCAGCAGGAATTCACCAATGCGCCGGACTTTTCCGGAGCGCTTAACGTGGAATATATTCAGCCGCTCGCTAATGGTGGCGATGTTAGCTTCCGCGTGGGCTATAGCTACCAAAGTGAAGTCACTGCCACTACTGAAATTACGCGCGATCCAATCACTAACGTGGTTACCAATCCGATTAAACAAGATGGATACGGTTTGCTAAGCGCAGGTATTCGCTTGAAGACCGGACGTGATTGGACACTGTCATTGCAGGGCAGCAATCTTGCTGACAAACATTACCTGACTACCGGTTATGTTATTCCATCGACCGGAGTGCGCACCGGCTTTTACGGCAATCCACGTCAGGTCAGTTTGTCGGCACGTTACGAGTTCTGATCTCTGCTTTATCGCTGCAATATGACGGGCCGCGAAAGCGGCCCGTCTGCATACAGCCTGCGCCCGTAACGATTGCGTGAACATGCGGTATTCTGGGCATGATTAATGTTGTGGATGAACGCATGGAGCATTCGTGGAAGAGGTTGTAAGGTGAGAAAATGCTGACCGATGCCTTCGTTGTGCTTTCAGGTTTACTCTGGCTGGGCCTGCTTTTTGGCGCTGCGATATGGGTAGAAAAAAAACCGATGCTGCTATCGGCGCGTTGGCCTTGGGTCTATAGCTTATCGTTGGCAGTGTATTGCACTTCATGGACTTTCTACGGCACCGTTACACAAGCGCAGCGTTCTGGTTGGCCGATACCGCCGACTTTTATCGGAAGCATTCTGCTTTACGTGTTTGCTTTTCCGGTATTGTTGAAATTATTTCGTCTGGCGCGCGAACACAATTCAACATCGCTCGCAGATTTAATTGCAACACGACTCGGCAGAAGTTCGTGGTTGGCCGCAGCGGTTACTTTTGTTGCCGTGATCGGCATGGTTCCTTACATTGCGTTGCAACTTAAAGCCGTAGCAATGAGTTACAGCATGCTGACGCGCGCTTCGGAATTAACGCCGCCACCTTGGCAGGACAGCGCATTTTATGTTGCGCTGGCAATGGCTTTGTTTGCGATGTTATTTGGCACCCGGCGCGCATCGGCAGCGGAACATAATCGTGGCCTTGTGTTGGCGATGGCGCTGGAATCTTTGTTGAAACTCGGCGCAATGTTGGCGCTCGGCGCATTTGTCTGGTTCGGTTTGGATTTACCCTCAGTATCATTACCAACAGCAAAGGCTGAAGGCTCTAGTGGTTTTCCGGCACTGATCGTACTCGGTGCGCTGGCGATGTTTACGTTGCCGCATCAATTTCATGTCGGCGTTGTTGAATGTCGTGACGAAGCCAACTTGCGTACTGCGCGCTGGTTATTTCCTTTGTACATGCTGTTGATTGCACTGCCCATCCTGCCACTGGCTCGCGCCGGAAATGCCTTGTTGGCTCCACAGGGCGTGCCTTCGGATCTTTATGTTTTAGCTTTGCCTTTATCGCAAGGTCACGAAACACTGGCGCTGTTTGCTTTTCTGGGTGGCTTAAGCGCTGCGACCGGCATGGTGATTATTTCAACGCTCGCATTAAGCGTGATGATAGGTAACCACTGGCTAACACCTTTACTGGTACGCGGCCCTTGGGCTCAGCGCACCAGCGGCGATTTACGTGGCGCGGTGTTAATGCAACGCCGCGTCGGTATTCTGGCAGTGGTCTTGCTGGCCTGGGCTTACAGTCGCGCGATTGCCGGTAGTGACGCTCTCGCTGATATTGGTGCGGTTTCGTTTTCAGGTTTAGCCACATTGGCACCGGCATTGGGTTTTGCCATTTGGCGGCCACAAACGCCGCCACGGGCCGTATTGATTGGATTGTTAGGCGGAGTTTTGATATGGGCTTGGGCGCTCTTGGTGCCCGCTCTGGTAGAAGCTGCAGGTCCCGCCGATTGGTTGCAGCAAGGTCCGTTTGGTTGGGCTTGGCTGGCACCGGATCGACTCATGGGACTGCACGACTGGAGTCGTCTCGGACGCGCGGTAGTGTTGAGTTTATTTACCGGCACCGCTTTAACCGCATTCGCCGCTGCCCGCATATCACCAGCGCCGGCTATCACTCATAGTGGCGAACTTTCGCAAGCAGCATTGCGAGAAGTGGCACTACGTTTTCTTCCTGCAAGCACAGTGCAAGCGGTGTTAGCGGCATCCGCAGATGCAAGCCCGCAGCTTGCCGTGCTCGAGCAACACATTGAACGCGAATTGGCTGCCGTTGTTGGTGCAGCGTCGGCCCGACTATTGCTGAACGCGGCGCGACGCGAACAAGGTAAAGATCTCGATACCGTTGCCACCATTGTCGGGGAAGCTTCGCAAGCATTACGTTTTAACCAACGCGTGCTGGAGGCAGCACTGCAAAACATGTCGCAAGGTATTAGCGTTGTTGATGCCGAGCTGCGCCTGGTGGCATGGAATCGACGTTACACCGAATTATTCGATTATCCCGAGGCACTCCTTCGGGTCGGCGTGCCGATTGCCGAACTGGTATCGCACAATATCGACAAAGGGATTCTCGGCGACGGTAATACCCATGCTGAAGTAAAAAAACGCATTGCCCATATGCAAGCCGGAACACCGTACATCGCCGAGCGCCGGTTTGGTGAAAGCATGGTCGAGATTCGCGGCAACCCGATGCCTGGCGGTGGTTTTGTTGCGACCTTCACCGACGTGACCGATTATCGCCGCGCCGAAACCGAACTTAAACACGTTGCTGAAACATTGGAGCAGCGCGTTGCCGAACGTACAGCTCAACTCGCTGGCGCCAAAGGCGAAGCCGAACGCGCCAATCGTGCCAAGACGCGTTTTCTTGCGGCGGTGAGCCATGATCTTGCACAGCCATTAAACGCTGCGCATTTGTTTACCCATGCCTTGGCGCAGCGTCTTGAACACGAACAGTATCGCGGCGATGTTGGCAATATCGACGGCGCCTTGAATTCGGCTGAAAACTTACTAGCAGGCCTGATGGATATTTCACGGCTCGATGCCGGCGGCATGGCGCCGAAAATTCAGCCGTTTTGTATTGATGATGTACTGCAACATCTTGCTGCCGAATTTCGTGTCTTGGCCAAAGACAAAGGACTTGAATTACATTGTGTCCGTTCGCGTGCCTGGGTCCGCAGCGATCCACAATTACTGCGCCGCGTGTTGCAAAATTTTCTGGCCAATGCCGTGCGTTACACCGATCAGGGTCGGGTATTGCTTGGCTGTCGTCGCCATGGCGACAGCTTGCGAATTGAGGTCTGGGATACCGGCCCTGGTATCGCGGATAAAGATCAGTTACTGATATTCGAAGAATTTAGACGCTTGAGTCATGGCGGTCAGGGCTTGGGCCTTGGCTTATCGATCGCCGAACGTATTGCGCACTTACTTGGCCATAAAATTACTCTGCGTTCTCGTCTCGGCCACGGTACCGTTTTTGCACTGGATCTGCCACATATTGCTGCCCAGCTCACCTTGCCCGATGCAACGCCCATTGCAGGCCCGCAAGCACCGCATAGTCGGGTATTGGTAGTGGATAACGACCCCGATGTATTGCGCGCCATGCAGTCCTTGCTCAGCGGATGGCATTGCGAAGTATTCGCGGCTCGCACGGCAGACGAAGCCGAATTATTGGTTGAAACATCACCGCCGGATTTGATGCTGCTTGATTATCATCTTGATGCAAACCTGACTGGGCTTGCTTTGCGTCAACGACTCACCGCACGCATAGGTGAACGCCCGACTGTTGTGATCACTGCCGACCACAGTGAAGCGGTGCGCCTCGAAGTGGCTGCTGCTGGTTGTCAGCTTCTGCATAAACCTCTGAAGCCCTTGGCATTGAAATCGGTGATGGCGCGATTGCTGACTGCGCGCGATGCCTGATCTATTGCTCTGGCCCGGCTTGATGACTCGGATCATTCAATTCCAAGGTACGCAAAAAAACCCCTGCTTGCGTGCGATTTCGTACGCCGAGTTTTTCAAAGATCGCGCTCATATGTGCCTTGACCGTACGTTCTTGAATGCCCAAATCATCGGCAATTTGTTTGTTTAATCGGCCATTGGCGACATGCACTAACACTTTAAATTGTTGTGGACTTAATGATGCAAGCCGGGCGGCATTAGTCGTATCGTCAGGGTTGGCTTTTGTGTTCGATACCGCATCACGAAGCGTAGGTGGTAGCCATTGCTCGCAAGCAAGCACAGCGCGTATGCCAGTCTGTAATTGGGCAAGATCGGCACGCTTGGTCAAATAACCAGCAGCACCATAGGCCAAGGCACGACGAATGGTATGTGGATCATCATGGGCAGAAATCATTACCACTGCAACACCAGGATGTTCGGCGCGGATAGATACCAGCCCCATCAAGCCGTGACTGCCGGGCATGTGTAAATCGAGCAAGACAAGATCGGTATCGTGATGCATCGAAAGCAGATGTCGCGCAGTATCAAGATCACCCGCTTCATCGAGCACCGCATCGTCAACAACGCCGCGAACCGCTTGCATCAAAGCTTGCCGGTACAGCGGATGATCATCGGCAATGAGAATTCGGGTCATTAAGTAATGTTATGTCATCTTGCGAAAAGATTCCCGACTATAGGAATTTCGCAAATAGAGATGTCCATACACATACACACTTATCGGTTGGTCGCCGGCCCATTGACTCCGACATAGGCATTCGCGCAGCCGGTTACACAAGTAGTACCGAGCATATTGTAAATAATGCGTCCGGCATTGCTTTTGGATCGCAGGTGGCCAACACCGTTGCTGGTATCGCCGCCGCCAATGTTATAGGGACTTCCATCTTTCCAATCCCAATCAAAACCGTAAGCGTTACTGCCGAAACCAATGTCCACTTGTGCCTTGACGTTACTGGCAGCAGTGAACAGCGCGCCACTGCTGCAACCGCCAACGTACGAGGTAGTAAAGCAGTGAGCCTGATCGTAGAGCCCCGCAGTTATGGTGTAAAAAGAGATCGAAGTAAAAGCAGACGGCATCGCGCGCAAACTGTTGGAGCCAGTGCCGGTCCAACGATTGTAGCCTTGGTAAAGCACACCGCTGCTCGGGTACAAACCGAAATAATAGTAGTTGTACGGAGCATAGCCTTCAGCATTGCAAGTGGGTGCGTAAGGCGAAATGTAGCCTGTGCTGTAGCAGGTATTTAAACCACGCAGGCCACCGGCAATATTGATGAAACGACGCACCTTGGCTGACGAACCGTAATATTTTAGCGAAGCCAGAGTCATCGATGAACCGAGCGAATGTCCGACGATATCGACCTGACTTTTGCCTGTATAGGCCAATACTTTATCGATAAAGGTTTTCAAAATCTGATATTTAACCGGCTGGTGATAATTATTCTGCGGCGTGGAAATTTCGCTCGAATTTAAATAAGTAACGCCAAACAATTCGCAGTCGTTGTAGCCCTGCGCCTTGAGCTCATCGTAAACCGAACGGGCCGGAGTTGCGTAGCCACTGACCGGGCTGGGCGGCATATCAAAGCTGATTGCACTGTCGCCATTGCCGTGGATAAAAACTACCGGTGTACGTGTTGCTGTACAACTGCCACCACCGAAACCTCCGCTACCAACACCGGGACTAAAGCCACCTGCATATTGCGTCGCCGTCCCTTGGCAGGTGTAAGCATTGTTTGCACCGCAATTTAGCGCGGCATGAACATCAGGCGCGGCCAGCAGAATGCTAAAGAGTAAGCAGGCGATTGAAAACGCGGACGTGAACGCAGCTGGTTTACACAACATGATATTCCTTTGAAAACGTGTTTGAAAAAACTCGCTGTGATGGATATTCCGGACACTTCAACTCAGCGTTTAGTGCAGAAAAATTTAATTAAGCGTGCTACTGCGAAGTCCAGCCGCCATCGATCGGAATGGCTGCGCCGGTCAAATTATGTGCCGCAGGACGACATAGCCAGAGCACTAATTCGGCTATTTCTTCAGGTAAAGACATCCGTCCACTCGGTTGCTTTTCGCGCAGTAATTCGCGCACACCGGCATCATGATCTCCACCAAACGCAACAGCCCGTGCAGCAATCTGTGGCTCAATCAAGGGCGTCTCGACCCAGCCGGGACAAATACAATTAATCGTCACGCCACCACTGGCACGCGAACCGGCGGCGGCATATTCCAGCGCGGCCACTTTGCTTAGTCCGATCAAGCCGAACTTGCTGGCAACGTATGGCGCTTTATTGATCGATGCCACCAAACCGTGCACTGAAGCGATGTTAATCACGCGGCCATACCCGCGTTCCGCCATGCCCGGCAAAGTTAAACGCAGCGTGTGAAAAGCAGCACTGAGATTGATGGCGATCAAGGCATCCCAGCGCTCGCTCGGCATTTCTGCCAAGGGTGCAGCGTGCTGGACTCCGGCGCAGTTAACCAACACATCTACCGGCGACCACGCAGTAATTTGCGAGAGCATGGTTTCGATGGCAGCGGCATCACGCAAATCAGCATCAAAATGTTTAACCTCGACCGCGCCAGATTTTTCGACGGCATCAATCGCGTCTGCAATCTGCTCCGACGAACCCAGACCATTAATAGCGACACGGGCACCAGCAGCACCAAGTGCTTGCGCGATGGCAAGGCCTATGCCCGAAGTGCCACCGGTAATAAGGGCGGTTCGGCTGTTTAAAAAAGAATCGGACATCGGTACGTTCGTCGGCAAAAAGGCGATTTCAGCACGATAACAGGATGCCTCAGCGAGGGCCTCGTACCAAAGTACAATGCCGACCGCTGCGTTGATTGCTAAGGTAGACGGATGAAAAGAAATCTCAAGCTGTCCGCTGTTTTGTTCGCATTGTTGATAAGCATGCTTTTTTCCACCGGCACCCTGGCAGCCGCGCGCCCAAACAAGCTCAAGCTTGTTAGTGACATTCAACAGTACGAATATCGTGGCAGTGATGATCTACTAACCGCCGGACTAGGCGCCAAAGGTCTTCGCAGTCCACTTGCACCGGCATTCAATAATACAGAAAAACCAAGCGCTGAAGAGCTTCGCCGTCGTGCCATCTGGAGCAATTGGCGCGGCATCGCCGACCTGACAACGGGCGGAGGTTTTGGCGAATTTTATGGCTCACTAGAACCGGTATCTGGCCGCGAATATCATGCCTTGGCAATCTTGCCCAGTGCAAAACAAGCGCATCGTGTGATGCTGCAATTACCGGATAATTTCGATCAGAAAAAACGTTGCCTGGTAGTCACTGCTTCGTCAGGATCACGCGGTATTTATGGAGCAATTGCGCTTGCGGGTGGCTGGGGTTTGCCCCGTGGCTGTGCGGTCGCCTATACCGATAAAGGCGCCGGTACCGATTATATTGATACTGCCGAAACTCAAAATACCGAAAAGCCTGCAGCTTTCTCAGCAGCAAAATATATCGGCAATGGCATTGCACCTATCGCCATAAAGCATGCGCATTCTGCGGACAATCCGGAAGCCGACTGGGGCTTGCATGTAAAACAAGCCGCTGATTTCGCATTACAAGTACTGAACTCTACTTATCCCGATGCCAAAACTTTCTCTTATGCCAATACGCGTGTGATTGCCGTCGGTGTTTCCAATGGTGGCGGCGCGGTATTGCGAGCAGCGGAATTAAAAGATAAATGGCTCGACGGAGTCGTCGCAGTTTCGCCAAACCTGTGGTCGGAAAAAAGTGGTGGTCGCACGCTTTACGATATTGCTACCGATGCCGCGTTATGGATGCCCTGCGCGCTGAATGCCGCCGCTTTTGACAAGGAATTTTTCGCAAGACCGGCCGGTGCGAAATCACCCGCAGGCGCTATACGTTGTGCATCACTGAAAACATTAGGTTGGCTGAAAAAAAATACCATCGAGGAGCAAGCCGAAGAAGCGTTGGCACATTTGCAGCAACAAGGCTGGACGAATGCGGCACTTGCCGCGGGCGCCTTGAGCACCAGTTTCGATTTGTGGCGTGCTGTGGCCGTGACTTATGCCTCGAGCTACGCGCGTACCGGCGCGAGCGAAATGCCTTGTGGCTTTTCGTTCCATGCTTTGGGTAGCGATGGCAAACCACGTGCTCCTACACTCACGGAAAAAAGCGTCTGGATGAGTGATGCCTCCGGTATTCCGCCGGGCGCCGGTGTGTCATTGGTCGATACGCTTGCTCAAGCAAGCGACCCCGCATTGCCCGGATTACTTTGCTTGCGTAATTTATGGGAGGGCAAAGATAAAGTCGCGCTTGCAACAAAAGTGGGCATCAACGCCACTCGTGCTCAATTGCCGCGCGCCAAATTACCTATCGTGCTTATTCATGGCATTGATGATGGACTAATTCCTGAAGCCTTCGGCAGTGCTCCGTATGTTGCCTGGGCGAAAAAGAATGACCGCAACATTCACCATTGGCGGATCAGCAACGCACAGCATTTCGACGGCTTTCTGGGCTTGCCGGTACTGGGCGCACGTTATGTTCCGCTGATGCCTTATGCCTATCGTGGACTCGATGCCATGTGGGCACACGTCGCTGAAAACAAAACGCTGCCAAGTGATGCTGATATCACTAGCACGCCACGCAAATTTGAAGCCGGGGTTTTAATGCCACTTAAGCAGGAAAATCTTGGCGAGATTCCACAGTAAGCTGATCTTTAGTCATAACGAAATACTACAAGGATCGATCGTAGCCTGTGTTTTGAATTAATAAACAAAAAACTTTGATCGTTATCTTGTCGTCGCCAGCACTGTTTCCAAAGCATTTAAATCAGGTGCTAATATTTCGGCATAGGTCGGGCGATCAAGTAATTTTTGCAAGGCTTCTGGCACCACAATGGCTTGCTGTAGCAAAGGTTCGACTACGGTTTCAAACTTGGCCGGATGCGCAGTAGCGACCACGCACCAATCGCGTTTTTCACCGGTATCGCGAAGGCGCTCAAGTGCCACCATACCGCAGGCCGTGTGTGGGCAGATGACTTCATTGTAGTTGTCGAGCGTTACCGGAATGGCGCGACGAATTTCGTCATCGCTGACACTTTCTATATTTAATATTGCTAGGTGTATTTTTTGATCAGGATACAAATAACGCAGGCGTTCCAGATTGCTCGGTGCGCCGACATCCATCGCATTGGCGAGCGTGCTCAGGCTGTCACTTGGCGAGTATTGGCCCGTACTAAAAAAATCCGACAACACATAATTTGCATTGGTCGCTAAAACAATATCACCGATCGGTACTCCTGACGCGCGTGCTAGTATCGCAGCGAAGGCATTGCCCAAATTTCCGGATGGAATAATAAAGTTGAGCGCTTTCTTATTACTATTTTGTTTGGCGTATTGCACTGCTGCCCAGGCGTAATAGCTCATCTGGGGTAATAGCCGGCCCAGATTGATACTATTGGCCGAGGTGAGTGCGTATTTTTTCGACAGGCTTGCATCGGCGAATGCCGCTTTGACCAAGCGCTGGCAATCGTCAAAATTTCCTTGCACTCTGTAGCTGTGAATATTGTCGCCAAAACAACCGAGTTGATGTGCCTGTCTTGCCGACACACCCCCGTCGGGAAATAAAACAATGACACGAACATTTTCTTGTTGATGAAAAGCGGCAGCGACGGCGCCTCCGGTATCGCCGGAGGTGGCGACCAAAATAGTACGAGTTTTATTGTTGGCAGGTACCGCAGAAAAACATTCAGCAAGAAAACGCGCGCCAACATCCTTAAATGCCGAAGTAGGGCCGTGGAACAGCTCCAGCAAAAAGTCGTTTTGGGTGTCTAATGTTTTCAGCGGTACTGGAAAATTAAATGCGCGCTCAATCATGCCCGGCAGCTTTTCGGATAAAACATCATCCGAAAAAAACGGTTGCATCACCTGCACCGCGGCTTGCTGATATGTGCTTGATCCCAGCAAGGCTGCCACATCGATTTGCGGAATATGTTCGGGCAGATACAGTCCGCCATTAGGTGCAATGCCTTCAATAACCGCTTGGTGCAGCGGCACCGCAGTAGAATTTCCGCGTGTGCTTATGCAGAGCATGACAACACCTCGGCACGTGGACCTGCCACTTTAGAAATGAAGATATCGCTTTCAAGACCGATTTCGCGAAAAGCTTGCTGCATATATTTCGCAGTAATATCCGCAACCTGCTTACCGACACACCAGGCAAAAACACTTGGCCCGGCACCGGAAATACCCGCGCCTAAAGCACCGTAACCTAGTGCGGCTTGTTTTACCTTTGCAAAGCCGGGGATTAGCGGTGCGCGTCGTGGTTCGATAAGTACATCTTTTAAGCCAGCTTGAATCAATGAAAAATCGGATTTGAAACAGCCGGTCAAGAGCAGTGCCAAGCCCTCACTCTGTCCGATAAATTCTTTGAGAGCGTAATTACCCGTCAAGGCTTCGCGCGCCTTTCGTGTTTCCAAAACAAAATGCGGGTGCACCAGAGCGCAGTACAAATTATCGGGTGTCGGAATAGCAGTAAGGGAATTATGTGTCGCCAACACCAACCCGCCGAGTAGTTGCGGTCCGATATTATCGCCGTGATAACTACCCGACGCTGCCGCTTCGCCTTCGAGCGCATAGCGATACAAAGCTTCTCGAGGCAATGGAATTTCCAACAAGGCATTGGCGGCAACCACCGCAGCGGTTGCGCTAGCCGCCGAGCCGCCCATGCCGGAGCCCAGCGCGATGCCTTTCTCAATTTCAATCTCATAACCGTAAGCAAGATTTAGATCTTCGCGCATCGCACGCAGGGCGCGCGCGGCGGTATTGCTTTCGGTTTCCAATGGCAATTGATTTAGCGTGCCAGTAATTGCAGTGACGCGAATATCATTCGTGCCAGTGCGACGTACGGTGACGGTGTCGCCAGCCCCCTCAATGCTATGGCCAAGAATATCGAAACCTACACCGACATTGCCGACCGATGCAGGTGCAAATGCGGTGGCAACCCTCATGTTCATAACTTGGCTCCCAGATGTGCGGCAACCCGCAATACATCGGCATACACGCCAGCGGCGGTAACTTCCGGTCCAGCGCCGGGACCTTGCACAACCAAAGGATTTTTTTGATAACGACGAGAGGTGAATTGCACAATATTGTCGGTGGGTTTCAGGCTGGCAATGGCATGCGAACGCTCCAGCGCCATCACCGACACTTTGGCGATACCCTTGGCGTTCAAACTTGCAACATGGCGCAAAACCTTATTTTCTTTTGCTGCAGTTTTGAATCTTAGTAGCATTTCGTCATCCATTTCATTGATTCGTGCGAAAAAATCTTCGCGTGATAAATTTTGTAAAAACTCTGGAACTAAACTTTCAATTTCTACTTGTTCAAGACTCAAATCGTGTCCCATTTCGCGCGCAAGAATCACAAGTTTACGGGCAACATCGACACCGCTTAAATCATCGCGCGGGTCAGGCTCGGTATAGCCTAACTCACGCGCCTGCATCACCAATTGCGAAAATGGCAAGCTGCCGTCGTAAGAGCCGAACAACCAGGATAGCGTTCCGGAAAATACACCATCAATGGCTTGAATTTCATCACCGGTGTCTAATAAATCGCGTGTGGTTTGGATAATCGGCAATCCTGCCCCCACGGTAGCTTCGTAACGAAAACGCGCGCCACTATGCTGGCAGGCTTCACGAATAGCTTGATAGCGAGCAAAATCACCGCTACCAGCCTGCTTGTTCGGGGTAATCACATGAATACCTTGATGCAACCATGCGGCGTAGCGCGAAGCGACTTCAGTATTCGAGCTGCAATCAATCAGCATGCAATGCGGTCCGTGCAAGCTGCGCAAGTGTTCACCGATGCGATCCAGATTGACCGGCTCTGCAAGAGCCAGTTGTTCTGAAATTTTATCCAACTCTAGTCCGGTATCGCTCAGTAACATTTGACGGGAATTGGCAAGGGCGCAGAGACGTAATTGAATATTTGAGTCACGAAGCAAGCGTTTTCGAGTAGCTTCAAATTGTTGCAGTAACACCCGACCAACATTCCCTGGCCCAATCAAGCCAACCGAAATGGTGAGTGCCGATAAATAAAATCCGGCATGTACTGCACGTAAAGCACGGGCAATATCACTGGCCGCGACCGCGACCGAAATATTACGCTCCGACGAACCTTGTGCAATCGCCCGTACGTTTACACTGGCGCGAGCGAGGCTATCGAACAAGCGACTTGCTATGCCGTGGGTACCGACCATGCCGTCGCCTACAATCGCCAGCACCGCCACTTCTTCTTTTGCATCGATATCGGCAATTTGTCCGAGTTGTAATTCGCGGGCAAATGTTTCGCGCAATGTCTTGATCGCAGCATAGCGATCATTTAAACGCACGGTGCAACAAATTGAATGTTCACTAGATGCTTGCGAAATCATGACGACGGAAACATTCGCTTTATGAAGGGCAGCGAATACTCGCTCGGCGGTGCCTGGCACACCCATCAAACCAGTGCCTTCAATGGTGACCAACGCCAGGTCAGTGATGGCGCTGACGCCTTTCACTGGCGGCTGTGTGCTCGGGGCTTTTGAAATGACACTGCCGGGATGCTCGGGCTTGAAGCTATTGCGAATTCGTAGCGGAATATTGGCTGCCATCACTGGCTGCAAGCTACGCGGATGCAAAACTTGCGCGCCAAAATAGGCTAATTCGCAAGCTTCTTCAAACGATAGACTCGGCACCCATTCTGCTTCCGGCACCAAACGGGGATCAGCTGATAACACGCCATCAACATCGGTCCAGATAGTGAGTTCTTGCGCGGCAAATAATTTTGCAAAAATTGCGCCCGACCAATCGCTGCCATTGCGACCAAGCACGCGTGCCTTGCCGTCTTTATCGCTGGCAATAAAGCCAGTGACGATAATCCGACTTGCTCGTGATAGTTCGAGCCAGCGCATTAAATTTTCGGCACTCGCGGACCAGTCAATATCAATGCCAAGATTATTATCGTCATGTACGACCAATACTTTGCGGGCATCCAGATAGTCGGCTGCCACCCCAATGGATACCAGATGCGCATGCAATAAATACGCCGACCAGACTTCGCCGAGTCCTTGTATCCATTCAAAAGCGCTGCTGGGTAGTGATTTAAGTAAGGACAGCGCCTGTAACACTTCGCTGAGTCGCTCGCTTTCAGCAATGAAAAAATCTTCGGCTTCAGAGCGATTAATCGTCAGCAAACTATCGGCAGCATTACGATGGCGCTTCAGTAACTCTTCGAGCAAACCTTGCCAGGCGTCATCCTGTTTTTCCGCCATTTGCGCGCAGCGAATCAAGCTATCGGTGGTGCCCTTTAACGCAGACACCACAGTAAGCTGCGTAGTAAACCCGGTTTCAGCCAATAATAGTTGGGCCGCATGCGCGATACGCGCAGCATCGGCCATGCTGGTGCCGCCAAACTTATGTGCGATGACTGAAGAAACAGGTGCCGACATGGTAAATCTCCTACGGGTTAGAACACCGCGGAGATAACCCCGCGCTGCTCGCGGGGCGGGGGCTGAACTTAAGGGTTCATTCCACGCACCACGCGTACCGGCAACCGGTAGTTGTAGTGGTGGATGTAATGAGCGAGGCCCACGGGCATGTAGTCACAGAATCAAAATGATTCGTATGCTTGTTTGCGCCGAGATAATTTACCTTGTTCATTACCCGACTAAAACGCATCGTCGGGGTGCTTGTCAAGTAAATGGCCGAATCGGCTGGTTCTGTGATGCAGTAATGCGGAGCAAGCACCCGAAACAGCGCTGCAATATGCCGCTCCGCCTTCGGATGCTTGCTTGCATTCGATCAGCTGCTTATTTAAATCTGCTTATTTGGAGTTTTTGGCCTGATAGGCTTCAAATTCTTCTTTACTAAGTTGGCCATTTTTATCGGTATCAGCTTTCTTGTATTTCTTGCTTAGCGGATGATCGGCTGGAATTTCTTCCTTCGCCAAATTTGTATCAGCATTCACATCTAATGCTTCAAATGAACCCGGCACCGGTGGTGATGCCTCTGCCTCGGCAGCAATCGCGACAGGTTCTTGCTGCGGCGGAATAGCCTCTTGTGCCGCAAAAGATGGGGTGCTGATCATAGCCATCCCCAAAAACGCAGTCGTCAAGCTGATGCAATAGACATTTTTTGAAATCTTGTTCGTCATATTTTAATCTCCATGGATAACACCCTTAAGCTGGGTGAGAAAAGCAGGGGCGAAGGCGGGGGCCTTGCCAAGCTAGACTGCCAGCTTTATCGCAACCTCAGTTAAACCCTGGAAGCGCTTGAAATTATGGGGATTAATAATTCAACGAATATTTTTCTTACTTAAATTTAATGTGCGTATAACCTGGTTCAGCTATTTACGAAAATTTTAATATTTGCGGTAAAGCCGTTGTTCAGTACGGTTTGAGTACTACCTCTGTTCATGTCGGTGTAAACTTCCCGCATGAATATTTTCAAGATTTTCACCCTCGAAGCAGCCCATCGGCTACCCAATGTTCCGGATGGCCATAAGTGTTCACGATTGCATGGCCATTCATTCCGGGTCGAGCTGCATATCAGTGGCCCGGTCGACCCACACAGTGGTTGGGTGATGGACTTTGCTGAAGTCAAACGTATTTTCAAACCTCTGTACGAACAACTAGATCATCATTATTTAAATGATATTGAAGGATTGGAAAATCCGACCAGCGAGAATCTGGCGATCTGGATCTGGAAGCAAACTAAACCATTAATGCCCTTGTTATCTGAAGTGGTAGTACACGAAACCTGCACCGCAGGTTCGCGTTATAGCGGCGAATAATTTATGTAGGGGCGCTGCTTGCGCTGCGCCCTGCTTAATCGTGGTGCTTGGGCGCAGCAAGCAGCGCCCCTACAGTTTCAAATGATACGTTAGCGTGGCCGCGATACAAAAACCGAGTGAATCCAGTGGCACGGCATCCTCCTGGTGAAAAATGATAGACCGATTGCCTTCAAATCGGAATTCATCCGGAAATAATGTTCTGAAGGTTTCGATCAAATTTGTCTGGCAGTTAAAATACATCGCGTATTCTGATGGCCGCGAATTTTTCCAGGCAATTCTAATCGTGCTACCACTTTTGCTTTTTGAGGTGAGATAGGCAGGCTCGCCCCATTTCAGTGCCTCTTCGAGCGGACCTACGCCGGATGTAGTTGCTGCCGTTTGGTAAATCAAATCCCGCAGTGCCAATAGCTTTTCTCGCATGATGGGCGGATAGCTATTGAGAACTTTTTTTACTTCGGGGTTTTTGAAAGGAATTGTCACATGATTTCCTGTGCCATGGATTCGTACGGGCCGCTTGAGGGCGACATAATAAACGAGCGATTTTTCTATCTGTGCCTGTCAAGCCAAAGGCGCAGGCCGAAAAATGCTCCTGCATTTGACCAGACATTCGTCTGTTAAAAAACGACACTCCCGCCATCCATGGCGGTCGCAAGCTGCGCTCAAAATTCGCCAGTCAAGCCAAGGGCGCAGCAAGCAGCGTCCCTACAAGAACGGTAAAACTCTCAAGCTGCGCCGGTTTGTCAGCAAGCACGCGCCCAAGAAATGGTGTTTGCATACACCGCTGCAAGGCCTCGAAATACTCTTCAGCGAATAATAAATTCGGGTCGGTATTGGCGGCGATCCAGCCAGCACATTGCATGCCATCTGCTTCCAATGCCTGTTGCGTCAATCGGGCATGATTAATGCAGCCGAGTTTCAAGCCGATCACCAAAATGACCGGGCAATTCAAAGCACGAACCAGGTCTGCTTGATCAAGTGTGTCGCTCAACGGTGCTAGCCAACCGCCAACGCCTTCTACCAAAACAACATCGGCTTTTTCTTGCACTCGAAGGTATGCCGCCAAAATAGGCTCAAACGAAATTTCAATATGATCGTGCTTTGCGGCAATCTGCGGTGCGGTGGGTTCACGCAACGCAATTGGGTTAATCCATTCATATGGCAAAGCAAGCGAACTGGCTGCAATGAGTTTTAAAGCATCGTCATTTTGCAAACCTTCGCGAGTCATTTCGCAACCGCTGGCGATTGGCTTCATGCCGACAGCTTTTATGTCGACGGAACATAAAGCTTTCAGGCACTCGGTCGTTACCCAAGTTTTTCCGGCATCAGTATCGGTTCCTGTGATATAGAAAGTTTTATTCATTGTGGAAAATTTTTCTTTTGATGATGCCGGCGCAGGAAGGCCTGAATGATATTGAGTCCAAAGAAAACAAAGCCAGGCATACCGACCCACAAACCGCTTTCGGGTTTCGCCGGAATAATGGCAGCGAGAATTAAAGAAAAAATGGAGAACAACACGACCGTTCCCCACATCAGGCGTTTGTATTTAGCGTAGGCAATTTCGGCTTCGGAAAAGCCCAGGCTGGGGCCAAGTTTTGCAGCACGCGCGAATAATAAGCATATGATCAACGCCATCGCGCCAAAACCGATCGCAAAGGTCTGGAATAACACCGGTAGATGCAACCAACTATCGATCGCAAATCGGGTAGGCAAATAATTGGACGAGAGCAATGAAAATAATGAAGCAAATACCATCTTCAATGGATAAACAAATATCAACAGCACAAATACCAGACTCAAGCTCAGGCGATCGCTATAGATTTCTTCGATGCCAAAACGCCGACTCCAATCGGCATGGTTTAGCCAAAACTGCATGATCACGGCAAAGCTCGCAGCGTAGGACGGTACTTGTTTCAGAGCATCAATCAACATTGAAATACTGGTGGGAATTTGGTCACCCGAAATTACCAATAAAGTCACCGCGAACGCGAAGGAGGCATCAACAAAGGCTTCAAGGCGGGTGACTTTGTCGCCACGTTCTAATCCCATGCTTGCTCGAATTGTCATACTGACCTCTTTGCTTGACGCTGCTACACTTGGCGGACTCCAAGGAGCCCTCCATGTTTGAAAGCCAACAGCTTACCGGAACTCAAGCCGAACAATACGAGCAACTTATGCAACAGGCCGCTGCCTTGGTGCAGGGTGAAAGTGACAAAATTGCCAATGCCGCCAATTTATCGGCTTTGGTGTTTCATTCACTGCCGGATTTAAACTGGGTCGGTTTTTATTTTTATGACGGTACCGAATTAGTCGTGGGTCCTTTTCAAGGTTTGCCTGCCTGTGTCCGCATTGCATTGGGTCGGGGTGTCTGCGGCACTGCCGCTGTCACAAAGCAAACTCAACGCATTGCCGATGTCGATACTTTTCCTGGCCATATTCCCTGCGATTCGGCATCACGATCGGAATTGGTAGTGCCGTTATTCAAAAATGAAAAACTGATCGGCGTGTTTGACCTGGATAGTCCAAAATTGGATCGATTCAATGAAGTTGATCAGCAGCATCTGGAAGCCATCGCCGAGATTTTTTTGGGAGCTTTATCATCATGACGGCCGAAAAAATAAAAAATATTGGGCCAAAAAGTATGGCCTGGCTGCGTCAAACCGGTATCCGTACCCAAGCCGATCTCGAAGCGGTAGGTTCACTCGCGGCATATGTACGAATTAAACGTGCTGGCTTCAAACCCAGTTTGAATATGTTGTATGCGATGGAAGGCGCAATTCTTGGCTGCCATTGGCAAGATATTCCAGCCGAGCGCCGTAGCGAATTGATTATTGCTGCTGATGCTGAAGTTGCCTTATTGCCACAACCAAAATACAAACGGATGCCGGTTGCAGGTCCGGTGACCACAACGAATATGGAACCGGAAGACCGTTCCGTGGCCGATGATAGTTTTGGTTTTGATGATCCAATGTCGTCTAGCAATGACGAACATTGAATCGTAAAGAATTGAATGCACGACCAAGGTAATCTCGAGCTGGTATTGATTTTCCTGCTATCGGCAGTCATCGCCGTGCCGCTATTTCGACGTTTCGGTTTAGGTGCTGTGCTGGCCTACTTAGTGGCTGGGGTAGTGATTGGCCCTTTTGGCTTGCAGGTAGTGAAAGACCCTTCAAGCACGCTGGCCCTGTCCGAGCTTGGCGTGATTATGTTGTTATTTATTATCGGCCTGGAATTATCGCCCGCACGTTTATGGGTGATGCGACGCCCGGTATTCTTGATTGGTGGACTGCAGGTGTTGTTATCGGCTTTTGCCATTGGCGCAGCCCTGATGTTTTTCGGCTGGAGTTGGAAAACCAATCTGATTATCGGTTTGGGCTTGGCGCTCTCGTCAACAGCGGTTGTTATTCAATTATTGGCTGAGCGTAAAGAACTGACCACAGGTTATGGTCGTTTGTCATTTGCGATTTTGTTATTTCAGGATATTGCCGCCATTCCTTTGCTCGCACTAATTCCTTTGCTGGGCGAAGCAAAAGCTGCTGCGCAATCAGTTCCGCCAATCGATGCCATTGTAAAAGCATTGGGAATTATTTTCCTGGTGATTATTGTCGGACGTTTGTTGCTAAAACAAATATTCCGGATGGTGGCCTGGACTCAGAGCAGTGAAGTGTTTACCGCGAGTGCCCTACTGGTAGTTGTTGGAACGGCATACATAATGCAGCTCGGCGGCTTGTCGATGGCACTGGGTGCATTTCTTGCCGGCGTATTATTAGCTGATTCCGAATTTCGACATGAGCTCGAATCACAAATAGAACCATTCAAAGGTTTATTACTGGGACTGTTTTTTATTGCGGTTGGTATGAGTATCAATCTGAAAATTGTGATGGCTGAGCCGGCTTTGATTCTGGGTGCAGTGCTTGCATTGTTGCTGGTGAAATCCTCCATTCTGATGCTACTAGGCTGGCGTCCGGGCAAACTGCCTTTGCGGGAAATAATCATGCTTGGGGCAATGATGGCACTCGGCGGAGAATTTGCTTTCGTCGTGTTTTCCGAAGCATTCAAATTTGGATTGTTGGAACCTGCCATTCGTGATCGTTTGATTGCGGTGGTGGGTTTATCGATGGCAATTTCGCCATTGGCTGTGCTCGCCTTGTCGGCTTGGTGGAAACACAATCCGATCGCCAAAGAAGACATCAAAGCCGACGAAATTGATCACGAAAATTCGCGTGTCATCATTGCCGGTTTTGGTCGGATGGGGCAAATTGTTGGCCGAATCTTAAAAGCACAAAACATCTCATTTACCGCGCTTGAACATAGTGCCGAACAAGTGAGTTTGTCACGGCGGTTTGGCAGCACCATTTATTTTGGCGACCCCTCAAAACAGGATTTATTGAAGGCCGCCCGTACCGATCGTGCTGAAGTTTTCGTACTGACCACCGACGACGCCGAAGCAACGGTACGCACCGCGCGCTTGCTTAAGCGTCTGTATCCCCATTTAAAAATATTCGCGCGCGCCCGTAATCGTCAGCATGCATTCAAACTAATGGATCTTGGTGTTGAAGTCATTCGTGAAACTTTTCACTCCAGCCTGGAGTTGAGCGAGCAGGTAATGCATGCATTGGGTGTGCCGCCAGAAATTGCCGCCGAACGTCGTGAGCGCTTCCGTAATCACGACGAAGCCATGTTGCGTGATCAACACCTGTTGTATGACGATGAAGCGGCATTGATTGCTTCATCGCAACAAGCATTCCGCGATTTGGAAAATTTATTTGCTGCCGATGAAAAGCCGGACCCTGATAACAAATCAAACACTGAGCATATCCCGTAGGTCGGCCCCCGACCCGGCAGCGTGAATTATCGAATCTCAGTATCGGCTATGGCCCGATCTACGAAAATTGCCGCCATGGCATAAGCAATACCCATCGCAAAGCATATAAGCGATGTAATGACGATAAACATATCAATGTTGCGACAATCACAAATGCCTGAAAGGACTTCAGGTTTCCATAGAATCAATGGAATGAATATAAGGCCGCGCAAGATCAATACAGTGGCGATCAGTCCGGTAATAAATCGCAGCAACGGCAATCGTTTTATCAGGGCCGTTGCTGAAAATGCATAGACAGCGAAAACCAAGAGTATGCCGGCAATTATCAGGCAGGTAAAAGGGGCACGAAAATTGCCGGATCTTGCCATTTGAACCATGTCTTCAGGCGCACCAAAAAAATCATACCAATCTGGGCCACCGATCATGATGGCGATATGAAGCAGGGCGCCAATGAGGGCAACAATACCTGAGAGGATAATGTAGCGCTTTGCAAATACCGGCATAAATTTCTCGTGGTTAGTATTTTTATGGAGCTAAATTACGACTGCCCAAAAAATAATTAGTTAAGCCCTTTAAAACCCTGTTTGTACAAGAAATTCAATGATTACCCTTTGCCGGTTGATAGTTGGCTTTACTTACAACAATCTTGTTTTTTCTAATATCTAAATGAAGTTCGATATTGCCGCCGCTTGGACAACAGTTGGAATCCTTATCTTTCCAAACGGCTTGCTTGT
Organism: Arenimonas sp.; assembly: GCA_043754555.1. GTDB lineage: Bacteria > Pseudomonadota > Gammaproteobacteria > Xanthomonadales > Xanthomonadaceae > Arenimonas. The sequence goes on from JAYUUM010000189.1 coordinate 27,327, forward strand.
AAGTCATGGCTGCAAGATCAAAACCTCCGCCTCGCCAAACACCATGGCCGGCGGGCAGTAGTTTTTTAATTGCTTGTTCAATCGATCGATCGACTTGCAGGTTCACCGGTATTTGCTTCAGTGAATCGAATACAAAATAATCCTCGTAATAGAAGTTGCCACTGCCATCAATACGGGACCGGGTAGATAACACATTCATTCCCTGCACATTATTAATTTGTGATGGGGAAAAATCGACCCCGGTATCATCAAGCATCCAAACGACGGCTTTGAATTGGTTTTTACTTCCCATCAAAACCATCTTTCCAATTGCTTTTGCCTTCTTATGATCGTTGGGCAGATAGTAATAAATATCCATGACCTGCTGTCCTGCAAGAACGCCCACGGGTTTTATTTCGGTTTGAATTAACGACCAGTCTTGTAGTTTGTCCTCAGCCTTGCGCCATGCAATCTCGGAATCAAACTCGGACAGATTTTCCGTAAAATATTCGAGCGAATGCGCCTCGGTCATCTCCCGGGCTCGCTTGCCCTTGCCGCTATATTCCCAACACAGCCAGCGGTTGTTTTCGTCTGGTCGTTCGGCAGCAGAGCTCCATTCTTGAGCCGTTAAATTGGAACAAACAAGAACAAGTAATAAGGTCAGCAGAATATTTCGTGAAATCATGATGACCTTCTCCTAGCAAAGCCAAGGCACATATCAAGCTGCTTAGTGTTATATGATCTTTGCAAATTCCTGCCAAAGCAAACCATCTCGCCTCACAACTACTCAAGGCTTCTTCAAGCAAAGAATATTGTTAGATTCTGCAACAATTTACCAAGCTAAAAAACTCGCGCCACAGGCATTAAACTGTAGTTCAATATCGATACTAGGCAATGTTGTAACGATTTATTTTTAGTTATTTCGCAACATAAAAACTCCCAACCAAAGAACCATACAATCTGCCCTAAGCCAAAAATTGCTCCTTGATTGTATAGTTAGGTGTCGTGCGATGTTGGAGGCTTACAAATCGTCAGGCAATCCGCCAGCCAGCCACCATGCTCAAAGGAGCACACAAGTACGCGGTCCGAGAGTGCCGCGCCGCGAAGCGGCCTCGGCTTGGACGAATTGTCAGGAGCGCAGTCCGGACGCCCTGAACGCAGCCCACGACCCCAAGTTATGCTTGCGCGCCAGGTGGCGATAGTAAGCCGCCATGAGCAACCCAAACGCGGCGCCGGTAATAACCGCGACCCAGAGGGCCTCGTCGGCCGGCATCTCGCGCACGCCGCGGTTCCCAAGTACCCAGGCACCAAGCCCAAACAGCGGGCCGAAAAAGCCGCCCGCGATCAGCGCTAGCGATACGAAGCCCAGGAATGGCGGCGGCGGAAGCTTAATGCCTATGGACCAGAGCATGTGCCACGCGGGTGGGAAGGCGGTGGCCTCAGTGACACCGATAGCCGCCATGTGCTGCTTATAGCTTTCGAGCTTGCTGGACTGTGTCATGCGCACCTAATTGCCAAAATAAAAGACTGCTGGAACGGATGCAAAAGTTGAATCTAGTTTTTTCATGGAGGTCCCCTTGATTGCGTAGTTAGAATACGGGAATTGCCATAGTAAGTGCGACACCCGGTGGGAAAAGAACGATGAGCTGGCACACTAACAGGAATTCTTATCCGGCAAGAAAGGAATCCTTATGACGTACCGCCAGCTCACCGAAAACGAACGATACACTATCTCCAGGCTTCGTATACGCCGTTA
>JAYUUM010000190.1:0-3152 GCA_043754555.1 Arenimonas sp.
CAGTAAACCACCCTCGCCAGAGCCTTCTTCGGCGGCCACAAACGGCGATGCCTTTGGCATATGCTGCAGCATCACGCCCCCACCCCGCCACGCTGCAGCGCACCAAGCCAGTAGTATCAATTTTGATGGTCGCCTATGCTGCTGCATCGACTATCGAGGCCGCCATTGAGGGCGCATTGTCGCAAACTATTTCGTGTGAAATTATTATTTCTGACGACGCATCACCTGACGACACTTTTCTTATCGCTCAAAAAAAACTGGCTACTTACCAGGGGCCGCATCATATTATTTTACGGCGTAATGAAATAAATCAAGGCGTTACTCAGCACGTTAATACCTTAATGAAGTTGGCAACAGGTTCATATTTTGTCTTTATGGCGGGTGACGATATTTCTTACCCGGAACGGGTGCGAGTGAGTATTCAAAAATTAACTGCTCGACAAGATGTGTATGCACTAGGGTCGGCTTACGACGAAATAGACATGCAGGGTCTGATGTTACGTAAAAATGTAGAGTGGAACTTGCCGGAAGAATTTGGCATCGAAAATTTTTCACGCTCGGGCCGTATGATTACATTGCTTGGTGCCACCATGGTAATTCGACGAGAACTTTATGATTGTTTCGGTCCTTTAAAAGGTGGCGTGGAAGATAATGTGCTGACTTTCCGCGCCGCATTATTGGGCCGCGTGTTGAATCTTAAAGAAGTTCTTATTCAATACCGCCAGAATCCAAAAAGTTTAAGTAATTGGTTTTTTGCGCGTGGCGACAATAGCCCGCAAGCATTCCGCAGGCGCTACGAGAGAACGCTAAAACTTTATCGCGATACCGCTGACGACTTGGAGCACTGTGTTGTCGTGTTAGGGTCAGCGCTTGATTCCGATAAAAGAAACATTGCACTCGATATCGTCCGAATTTATCGTCTTGAAGCCGAGGTCCGAGAAGCTATTCTTGACCGACCAAGAGTGGAATGGTTAAGCCCCATTTGGCGAGGTTTGATGCAGCCTGGTCTGCGTAAGAAGAGCCTGGAGCGTGCATTGAAGCTATTTTTCCCACGTAGTTGGTTTGGGCTTAAAGCTTGAATTTAGGTCCTGCGTTACAATGCCTGCACAGAGTGTATAAATAGTTGAAACAAGAGGGCTGGTAATGAATTGGTTAAGTGATTTGCTGGAAAACGACCGCGACCCGAATGAAACCCGTGAATGGATGGAATCGCTTAAAGCGGTGCTCGATCACGACGGTCCGGAACGCGCGCAGGAATTACTGGAGCGCATGGTTGAATTAACCCGTCGCACTGGCGCGCAATTGCCATTTCACCCGACTACCGAATACATCAACACGATCCCGGCGCATCTTGAACCTGCCATGCAGGGTGACCCTGCCATGGAATGGCGCATCCGTTCGATCATTCGCTGGAATGCAATGGCGATGGTGGTACGGGCCAATCGCAAGCCCGGCGAACTTGGCGGCCACATCGCCAGCTTTGCCTCGTCGGCCACACTTTACGATGTCGGCTTCAATCATTTTTGGCGCGCGCCAACGCCGGAACATCCCGGCGACCTGCTTTATATCCAGGGCCATAGTTCGCCTGGTATTTATGCCCGCGCATTTCTCGAAGGTCGTTTGAACGAAAGCCAGCTCGACAACTTCCGGATGGAAGTCGATGGTCAAGGTATTTCTTCCTATCCTCACCCATGGTTAATGCCGGATTTTTGGCAAACACCCACCGTGTCAATGGGTCTTGGCCCGATCAGTGCGATTTATCAGGCGCGCTTCTGGAAATATCTGGAAGGCCGTGGCCTGATGCCAAAAACCGATCGCAAAATTTGGTGTTTTTTAGGCGATGGTGAAACCGACGAACCGGAATCGCTTGGCGCCATTGCATTGGCCGGCCGTGAAGGCTTGGACAATTTATGCTTCGTCGTCAATTGTAATTTACAGCGTCTTGATGGGCCTGTTCGTGGCAACGGAAAAATTATCCAGGAACTCGAAGGTTCATTTCGTGGCGCCGGCTGGAATGTATTGAAAGTCGTTTGGGGCAGTTATTGGGATCCACTTTTACAGCGCGACAACCAGGGCCTGCTTAAAAAATTGATGATGGAAACCGTCGATGGCGAATACCAGAATTGCAAAGCTTTTGGTGGCGCCTACACGCGCGAAAATTTCTTCGGAAAATATCCGGAAACCAAAGCGATGGTCGCCAATTTATCCGACGAAGATATTCGTCGCTTAAATCGCGGCGGTCACGACCCGCACAAAGTTCATGCAGCGTACGCTGCAGCGGTTGCACAGAAAGGTCAGCCAACCGTCATTCTTGCGAAAACCGTCAAAGGTTATGGCATGGGCGCGGCCGGTGAATCGCTGAACCCGACGCACAACACCAAAAAACTCGATACCGAATCGGTCAAAATTTTCCGTGATCGTTTCCAGATTCCGGTTGGCGACAAAGACATTGAAAATCTTGCGTTCTATCACCCGGGCGAAAATTCGCCAGAAGTAAAATATCTGAAAGAACGCCGTGCAGAAAAAGGCGGATACCTGCCGCAACGGCGCAGCAAGGCAACGCAAAGTTTTGAAGTGCCGAAACTTGAAAATTTTGAACGCTTGCTAAAATCATCCGGTGATCGCGAAATCAGTACCACCATGAGTTTCGTGCAGGTGCTGAATATTATTTTGCGCGACAAAGAAGTGGGCCCGCGCGTGGTGCCGATTGTTGCCGATGAAGCCCGCACGTTCGGTATGGAAGGTTTGTTTCGCCAGATCGGTATCTATGCACCGTTCGGCCAGAAATACAAACCGGTCGATGCCGATCAACTGATGTACTACCGGGAAGACACCGCCGGGCAAGTGTTGGAAGAAGGTATTACCGAAGCCGGCGCGTTTTCGTCATGGCTAGCCGCCGCCACAAGTTATTCGACCAACGACCAGCCGATGCTGCCGTTCTATATTTTCTATTCGATGTTCGGCTTCCAGCGCATTGGCGATTCCGCCTGGCAGGCCGCCGACATGCGTGCACGCGGTTTCTTGCTGGGTGCCACCGCTGGTCGCACGACATTAAACGGCGAAGGTCTGCAACACGAAGACGGTCATTCGCATTTGCTCGCTGGCGCGATTCCCAATTGCAAATCCTACGATCCGACCTTCGGTTACGAAGT
>JAYUUM010000191.1:0-9354 GCA_043754555.1 Arenimonas sp.
GAACTGCGTCATCCGCGATTTGTGTCAGTTTAAAGATAAAACGATGAATTAATCAAAACTGTCACATTAACGAAACTTTCATGCCCTAGAGTGCTCGCCTAACTCCACACCCTAGCGGGAACACAACATGAAACTTGCACAAAAAGCACTTGCTCTGGCCGTTTTGGCCGCTCTCTCCAGCACCGCCTCGGCCGAAATCGCGCTTGATGTGATTGGTGGTTCTGAAGTTACTTTTGAAGGCTTGATCCAAGCCGACTCAAACTGGTTTTACCGCGATGGAAATGCACTTTTGCTTTCCGGTGATGTTCGCGATGGAAAAAATAGTGACCATGAATTACGTCGCGCCGAGATTATTTTCAAGGGTAAAGGTCCGGGCCAATGGGAATGGGTTGCTGGCTATGACGCCAAAGCTGATAAATTTCTCGACGTTAACGTCAAATATAAATTCAGTGGTTTTACCAATATTACGGTTGGCCAATTCAAGCAACCCAATAGCATGGAAGAGTTGACGAGCACACGCTTCAACGACTTTATTTCAAAAGCGATGACCACCAATATGCAAGGTGTGGCGCGCCGCACTGGCGTTCAGGTAGCTACGGGTGGCGATAGCTGGACTTTAACCGGCAGTGTTTTTGATGACGAACTTACCAGCAACTTGAAGCAAGGCAATGGCTATGGTGGTCGTTTTACTTGGGCTCCCATGCACGATGCCGGTAACATTCTGCATTTGGGCTTGTCGGCTGTCGTATTCGATGCCGAAATCGCGAGCACCACAACGGGTGTGAATACTTCAAACGTGGCACGTCTGAATGTGCGTCCCGATGCCGATTTAGCAAGTCAAAGTCTGATTGACACAGGTAACCTCGTTGATTCTGACGACGTAAGAACATTAGGTGTCGAAGGTCTGTGGGTAAACGGGCCATTCAAAATGCAAGCCGAATACATGACCAGCACGATCAGTCGTTATAACGGTCGCGCAGACTTTAAGGGCGACAGTTGGTATTTATATGGCGTATGGAATATCAGCGGCGAAACTTGGTCTTATAAGGCGGGTCTGCCTACTACTACTCTGCCAGAAGATCCAAGCAAGGGCATGTGGCAAGTGGGTCTGCGTTATGACCACGCAGATTTGAATGACGGGTTAGTCACCGGTGGTGAAGAGAGCAACTGGACCGCTGGTATTAATTACTACTGGCGTTCAAACTTCAAGTTCGCACTTAATTACGTCATGGTGGACAGCGAAAAACGCGCTAATATCCTCGCCCCACTCGTGCAAAATAATCCCGGTATCCTTGAATTCCGTGCTCAAGTTTACTGGTAAGCACCTGTTTTAACCCATTTAAAAGCGCAGCTCAGGCTGCGCTTTTTTTATAGATCAGGGCAAATATGAAGATGTCATATTTGTGTCACAAACAAGACATTAAGCCGTCATGTTGGCGCCACACAATGCGCACAATCTAAAATCTTATCTGCTTCACTTCCTTTAGGAGCTACCCGTGTTAACTCAATTAAAACGCAAACTTGCTGTTCTTGGCTTAGCTGCAGCGCTTAGCTTCAATGCCTACGCTGCCCAATCGAATGGTGCAGGTGCTTCTTTCGTATTCCCGGCAATGACTAAATGGTCATCTGACTACAATAAAGCCACCAAAAATCGCATTAGCTACCAATCGATTGGTTCTGGCGGCGGTATTGCCCAGATCAAAGCCAATACCGTTGATTTCGGATCGTCCGATGCCCCAATGAAGCCAGAAGAGCTCGACAAATATGGTTTGGGTCAATTCCCATCAGTAAGTGGCGGCATTGTTCCGGTCGTTAATATCCCGGGTGTCACTGCCGGCGCCATTCGTTTCACCGGCCCAGTATTGGCTGATATTTATCTCGGCAAAATCAAGCTTTGGAATGATCCGGCAATTGTTGCACTGAATGCTGACCTGAAATTACCTGCTCTACCAATTCGCGTTATTTATCGTGCTGATGGCTCGGGTACCACATTTAATTTCGTCAATTATTTGTCGAAAGTCAGCCCAGAGTGGAAACAAAAAGTCGGTGAAGGTACTACGGTGCGCTGGCCGGGCGGATTCGGCGGTAAGGGCAACGAAGGTGTTGCCGCTTATGTCAAACAAATCAAGGGTGCCATTGGTTACGTGGAATTGAGCTACGCCACCTCGAATAAATTATCCTACGGCGCAATGAAAAACGCGGCCGGTAACTTTGTGCAGCCTAGTCTGAAGTCGATTCAAGCCGCTGGTGCAAGTGCTGACTGGGCAAACTCCAAAGACTTCTACTTAGTTGTTACCAACGCTCCTGGTGCAGAAGCCTGGCCGATTACTGCGACTAACTTCATCATCATGTCGGAAAAGCCCAAGAATGCTGCCAATGCTAAAGAAGCGATTGCGTTCTTCCGTTGGGTCTACACAAGCGGTGATGCCTCTGCACAACAATTAGGTTATGTACCATTGCCTGCTGATCTGGTTAAGCGCATTGAAGCTTACTGGGCCACAAAATTTAAGTATTAATAAAAATCTGCACTAAACTAAGCGCCCTAGTGACTGACTAGGGCGCTTTTTATTTAAACCACAGGGACTGCGATTCATGAGTGACGCCACTGCCCTTGCCGAACGCTTGCGAATTGTCGAAGCTCGCGCCAGCTCGGATAATTTCAAAGACAGATTATTTCATTGGATATTGGCTGCAGCGGGCTTTTTTGTGCTGTTTTCCTTGCTCGGTGCCATGTATGTAATGTTTATAGGTGGCCAAGCTGCCTTCGCGAAAGAAGGCTGGAAGTTCATCACCACCGATTTTTGGGACCCGGCCAATAATATTTTTCACGGTTTATCCCCTATTGTCGGCACCCTAGTTAGTTCACTTATTGCACTCCTATTTGCGGTGCCTATTAGCTTTGGAATTGCGTTATTTCTTACCGAAGTGGCGCCTACCTGGCTTCGTAATCCCATCGCTATCGCAATCGAATTACTAGCGGGCATTCCATCCATTATTTATGGCATGTGGGGTTTATTTGTTCTCGTGCCAATGCTTGGCGAACACGTTTATCCCTGGATAAACGACAATCTTGGTCAGCTGCCAGTGATCGGTCAATATTTTCAAGGTGTGCCGATTGGTGTCGGGTTGCTGACGGCAGGCACGGTGCTGGCGATCATGATTATTCCTTTCATTGCTTCAGTCATGCGCGAAGTGTTTTTGACCGTTCCCTCACGATTGAAAGAATCTGCTTATGCACTCGGCTCAACAACCTGGGAAGTGGTTTGGGACGTTGTTCTGCCCTACACAAAATCAGCGGTCATTGGTGGCGTATTTTTAGGTCTCGGCCGCGCACTTGGTGAGACTATGGCGGTGACATTTGTGATCGGCAATGCCAATCGCTTGGCAAGCTTGCTGGAACCCAGCACATCAATATCAGCCACTATTGCCAATGAATTTGCCGAAGCTTTTGCCGATGAACATCGCGCGGCCTTGTTAGGCCTGGGCTTTCTACTTTTTATCGTCAGTTTTTGCGTGTTGTCCGTTGCCAAGTTGTTGTTGTTAAGCCTGAAACACAGGGAGGGCAAATAATGGCTACTCAGGCAGAAAGTCTTTATTTGCGCCGCAGAATAATTAATGGCATCACGATGGTGCTGTCATTTACTGCTGCCATTATCGGTTTGTTTTTTCTTGGCTGGATATTATGGACGACCTTTTCAAAAGGTTTGCCAGCTCTTAGCTTGAGCATATTCACCACGACCACATCACCACCTGGAGAACCTGGCGGTCTTGCGAATGCTCTGGTAGGTAGTTTGGTCTTGTGCATGTCTGCTGTTTTGTGGGCGACGCCGGTAGGCATTGCAGCAGGTACTTATTTAGCGGAATACGCCAACCACACCAAGCGTGGCGAAGTCATCCGCTTTATCAACGATATTTTGTTGTCCGCACCATCGATCGTGTTGGGTTTATTTATTTACACGATTATTGTTCGCCCCATGGAAAGTTTTTCTGCCTATGCAGGTGTCATTGCGCTGGGTTTTATTGTGTTGCCAGTCGTGGTTCGCACCACCGATGAAATGTTGCGATTAGTGCCGACGCAAATGCGTGAAGCAGCATTATCGCTGGGTGTTCCGCAATGGAAAGTCACCACCAATGTGTTATTTCGTGCCGCTCGCTCTGGTATTGCCACCGGTGTGTTGCTGGGCTTGGCCCGCATCAGCGGTGAAACCGCTCCGTTAATTTTTACCAATACGAACAATCAGTATTGGAGCTTTTCGCCCGGCTCACCCATGGCGAATATTCCAATGACTATTTATGAATATGCAAAAAGTCCTTTTGAAGACTGGCAACAATTGGCTTGGGCCGGTGCATTAATCGTTACATTATTCGTGCTGCTGGTTAGTGTTACAGCGCGTATCATTCTATTAAGAAATAGGGTTCAAAATGACTGAGATCACTCTTTCACGTAAGCCAAGCACCGTGCAAGGCAACGCTTCCGCCTTGAGCGCACCGATTAAATTGACGGCACGCAATTTGAATTTTTATTATGGCGATTTCCAAGCCATTAAAGATGTGAACTTTGACGTTGCCGAAAAATGTGTGACCTCGCTAATTGGTCCTTCCGGCTGTGGCAAATCAACATTATTGCGCATCTTCAATCGTATTTATTCTATCTATCCCGGCATGCGTTCAGAAGGCCAGGTGACACTAGACGGCGAGAACGTACTCGATCCGAAATATTCCCTGAATAAATTACGCAGCAAGATCGGTATGGTGTTCCAAAAGCCGGTGCCGTTTCCAATGACTATTTTCAACAATATTTCTTACGGCATTGGCCACTACGAGAAATTGTCGAAAGCCGACATGAACAATCGTGTTGAAGAAGCGCTGCGCCAAGCCGCATTGTGGGACGAAGTAAAAGACAAATTAGGGCAAAGCGCTCTTGGACTTTCTGGCGGTCAGCAACAGCGTCTTTGCATTGCACGAGCGGTAGCCTTGAAACCCGAAGTAATCTTGTTTGACGAGCCGACCTCGGCACTTGACCCGATTGCGACCGGCAAAATCGAGCAATTATTTGCTGAACTAAAACAGCAGTTCACCATTCTTATTGTAACGCACAATATGCAGCAAGCGGCTCGCTGCTCGGACTTCACCGCGTTTATGTATTTAGGCGAATTGGTGGAATTTGGTGTTACCGAAACCATGTTCACCAAGCCGACCAAACAACAGACCGAAGACTACATTACCGGACGATTCGGTTAAACCGCACACTTAAAAAACATATCACTCACTTTAGAGCGAGCACCAAAATGGGCAACAACAGCGAACATATTGTTAAAAGTTTTGATAGCGAACTACAGCGTTTGTACGGCGAAATTCAGCGCATGGGCGAAATTGCGATTTCGCAACTCGACGCTGCGGTAGATGTCTTGCAACGTCGCGACAGCGATGCCGCACGTCGCGTAGTTGCCAATGATGACGCCATCGACGCACTAGAACATGAAGTCAGTAATGACGTGTTGCGCTTGCTTGCCTTGCGTCAGCCGATGGCACGCGATTTACGCGAAGTCTATGCCGCGTTGCGAATATCGTCTGACATTGAACGTATCGGCGACTACGCAGCCAATGTTGCAAAACGATCGATGGTGTTAAACCAAGGCGCGCCAGTTTCGCTCGCACACGGGCTTCCGGTTTTAGCAAAGTTGGCGAATACCTTGGTCAAAGAATCGCTGACTGCCTACGCCAATCGTGACGCGGATGCAGCCAAAGCAGTGCGTGATCGTGATGCCGAACTCGATGTACAATACACCGCACTTTTTCGCGAATTGCTGACTTACATGGCAGAAGATCCGAAACAAATTACGCCCTGTACGCATTTGTTGTTTATGGCAAAAAACATTGAGCGTATTGGTGACCATGCGACCAATATTGCCGAAAACACCTGGTTTCTCGTACATGGTGAAACTTTGGTTGAGCGGCGCGACAAGCGCGATTTAACCAGTCAATAACATTTGTACACATACAAGCTTCATAAAAACCCGCGCAAGCGGGTTTTTTCATTTCCGCCCACTCTTCGCGAACCCTTCGGCCTCAGAAAGGTCTCTATAGTCTCGAGATTGGCAATAATGATTGGACAGACGATGAGCTCATTGGTATGTGATTTAACTGACGCGCGTAGAGGCGACCCAATTGCCCTGGAGCGTGTGTTGAAACAGTCTCGGCAAGACCTGCGTCGCTTCGCGGAATTCCATTGCGCCATTAATGACGCAGAAGATGCCGTTCAAGACTCGCTGTTTATTGTTTCGCGTAAAATCGGCGACTTACGTAATCTGGAAGTATTCACTTCTTGGTTATTTCGAATAGTAAAGCGTGAATGTAATCGCTATAAACGGGCTAAAGCGGCCCTGATGCAAGTGCCGATTACCGAAGATATCGCGGGTCCGCATTATCCAGAGAAAAGTAGTATAGCTCGCGATGTCGCATTGGCTCTGGAGTCACTGCCTGTTCATTATCGTGAAATCATACTGCTGCGTGACCTAGAAGGTTTTTCGATACAGGAAATCATGGGGCAATTACAATTAAGCAAAGAAGCTTGTAAAGCCCGCTTGCACCGTGCCCGAGCACTAGCACGTGAATATTTAAGTGCCTAACGTTTCATTCAACCCCAACTAAGAGAGAAACAATATGTCAAACAAAACCTTAAAACCTTTTATGTTAGCTACCGGTGCAATGTTGCTTGGCGGCCTGGCTGTTTCGCAATCGGCTTTTGCAGTTACGCAACTGGACAGCGGTTATCAAGTCGCTACACCTGATGGCGCCAAGGCAACCGAAGGAAAATGTGGTGAAGGTAAGTGTGGCGCCGATAAAGCCAAAATGGCTGAAGGCAAATGTGGCGAAGGTAAATGTGGAATGATGAAAGCCGACACCAATAAAGACGGTGTCATTACCAAGGCGGAATTTACTGCACATGCTAATGTCAAATTCGCCGCGTTGGACACCAATAAAGACGGCAAAATTAGCAGTGCCGAAATGAAAACCCACCATGAAGGCAAGTGCGGCGAAGGAAAATGTGGTGAAGGCAAATGCGGTGCTGACAAAGCCAAGGCACCGGTAAAAAAATAATACTTTCAAATGACAGCTGCTAGCTATTTATCTACCTACAGCGCTGGTCTCGGCTTGCGGCGAGCTTTATTAAGCTCGCTGCAATCCGCTGATTCGGGCGCATTCGATTTTCTGGAATGTGCGCCCGACAACTGGATTGGCGTCGGTGGTCGTTATGGCGAAGCACTGCAAGATTTGAGCAAACGTTATCCACTGGTTTGCCATGGACTCTCGCTGTCTTTGGGCGGAGTGGAGCCTTTTGATGAAACCTATTTATTGAAACTTCGTCGTTTTATTGAGCTACATAAAGTTCCTGTTTTCAGTGAACATCTTTCCTACTGTTCCGACGATGGCCAGATGTATGACTTGATGCCGATTCCTTTCACTGAAGAAGCCGTGCATCACGTTGCGGCACGTATTCGCCACGTGCAAGATCATCTTGGACAGCGCATTGCGGTTGAAAACGTTTCGTATTACGCCGCGCCATTTCAAGCCATGCCGGAAATTGATTTCATCAATGCTGTATTGGCAGAAGCCGATTGTGATTTACTGCTCGACGTTAATAATATTGTTGTCAACAGCATTAATCATCAATACGACGCGCTTGATTTTTTGCAGCGCCTACCCAGCAAGCGTATTGCGTATATCCATATAGCCGGCCATTACGACGAGGCCGACGATCTGAAAATCGACACCCACGGTGCACCGGTTAAATCCGAAGTCTGGTCTTTATTATCCGCGGCGTATCTATTTCATGGCGTCCGCCCTACGCTGCTTGAGCGTGACTTTAATTTCCCGGCATTTGATGAATTGGTTGCAGAAGTCTCGCAAATTCGCGAGCATCAACAATTACATATTTGCAATTCGGTGCAACATGCAAGCGTCTGAGCAATTACGGCTTCAGCAATTTGCATTGTCGAAACATATTCGCGACCCAGATATAAATTTGCCGCCACCGAATATTGAAGATCGTCGTTTGGCGATTTATCGCGGCCTGTTCTACAACAATATTGAAGGTTTATTGGCCGGAAATTTTCCGGTGATTCGTGAAATACTCGATGATGAAATCTGGCACGAATTAATCCGCGCGTTTTATCGTGAGCACTTATGTCAAACCCACCTATTCCCCGAAGTACCACGTGAGTTTATTCGTTTCCTTGAGACGCGAAGCGATAAAAGCATACAAGACCCGGCCTGGCTGGTAGAGCTCGCCCATTATGAATGGGTTGAACTTGCCCTGGATTTGGCAGAGAACGATGATGCTGAAAATAAGATCATTGTTCAACAGAAAAATATTCTTGAGACCGCATTTAGTCTGTCATCACTCGCTTGGCCGCTAGGCTATCAATGGCCAGTTCATCGGTTGAGCCCGGGCTATCTGCCGGAAGAAACACCTGACAATCCAACGTTTTTATTGGTGCGTCGCGACCAGCAGTACAAAGTGCATTTCGATGAAATCAGTGCGTTGATCTTTCGTTTGTTGCAGCTAATTAGTGATGCGCCCACTTTAACGGCAAGGCAACAACTCACTGCCCTAGCCACAGAAGCTAATGCAGAAAACCTAGATTCGTTTATTGAATTGGGCCTTGGCCTGTATCAAGACCTGATACCGAAGCACGTGTTGCAACCCACATCGCCCAAGATCGGTTGAGCCATTCCGCCACGCGACAACAAACTGATATCCTGTCGGCCATGAATGAGCCGATCAAGCCTCGCCGCATCGCAGACCGTTTTCGCGGTTTCTTGCCTATTATTGTAGATGTGGAAACCGGCGGCTTCGATTGCCATCGTCATGCACTGCTTGAAATCGCTGCCATCCCCATTCTCATGGATGAGCACGGCGTGTTCTCACCCGGTGAATGCGCCACCACACATGTAGAGCCGTTTCCCGGCAGCGTGCTGGATCCAAAGTCGATGGAAATTACTGGCATCGACGTGACCCATCCATTCCGTGATGCAAAACCAGAACGCGAAGCTCTGGATCATATTTTTCATGCCGTGCGTATGGCTGCTCGCAAAGCCGAATGTCAGCGCGCAATTTTGGTCGGCCACAACGCGCATTTTGATTTAGGCTTTTTAAATGCGGCGGTCGCTCGCGTAGATCACAAGCGCAATCCATTTCATCCGTTCAGCGTGTTCGACACCGTGACACTTGCAGGCATGGCTTATGGTCAAACTGTATTGAGCCGTGCCGTACAGGCCGCCGGTATTGGCTGGAATGCCGACGAAGCGCATTCCGCCGTTTATGACACCCAGAAAACCGCCGAATTATTT
>JAYUUM010000192.1:0-3125 GCA_043754555.1 Arenimonas sp.
TGCGGTAACGGTCAAAGTGGTCATGGTGTCCTTACAGTTTTTAGAATGATCTGTAGAGTAATGCAAAAACACCTTACCTTCAAGCTCAGAGCCTACAGCGGCTGCGCAATGGTATGTTTCTTATAGCGTGTAGCCCAGAGAAAAGAATTGGAATCTGACCCCAATAATCTTCAAAAGCCGACTTGTTTGCCGTGGAAATCGCCCTGCGCGTACAGCTGGCGTTACCGATCTAACTATGTCAGGGCGGTGCGCTGGAGGGGAAAGGCATTTCAAACCCATTGAGTCCTTAAGCCTTTTAAACAGTTAGCCCAATACACATGTGCGGAAACAGCTATTAAGCTCATAGTGAATACTGATTGATGAAGTTAGGCCGCATGCCAAGAAACAATCGGAAAGAATTGGAATCTGACCCAAATTAGTCCTTGCTACGCGCTCACAAAAATATGGTTTTAAATGTCTGCATTATGTTAATTTTACTTTGACCTCAATTTCCCGTTCTCCAATTTCCCCTTCTCCAATTATTCCTGAAAAGAATTGAAATCCGCCGCTGGTTAAGTTTCCGACTTGGTGCTTTCTAATTTCTCAAAGAATTTAGCCATTTATTATATCTAAGCGGGTAAATTTCCTTTAACCGTTGAGTATGAAAATTCTCAAGCTCTTTGTTGCCAAGTAATTTTGCGCTTTCAATAATTTTGATGATAACAGTTGGTGCTGGCGCATACTTGAGCAACGCCAGGCTTTCTTCCAATACTAGTTTGGCATTGTGGGGTGAAATCTGTACATTGTGAATTCGAACGTACATAAGTTGATTGTTAAACATCCAATATCGATTGAGTGCTGATTGAGGGTCAACGCGTAGGTCGAAGTCACGCATGCCAGCGGGAATATCCAGTTGTGAAACGCGGCTGTACTGATAATGTCCAAAGGCGCCTGCCAAAGCGACAAGTGCCCCGAATATTGACATCATCACCATGACAGGCGAGCGATTTCCGGCGTTAGCAGCCGCGACCGGCGAGGCGCGATGAAAAGAGTCAGGGGCGAACAGTAAACCCAAAGCGATGCCAAATACTGCCAAAAAATCCACGCTCCATAGTGGGTACTCTGTCTGGCTGTAAATCAAACTCAAGACGACAACGCAGTAGCCCACTTTTCGTGGGGTGCTTCCTGTTAGTGCGTGACGCTGCGATACAAGCAACCACAGGCAATACCCAGCAACTGCAATAGCAATGGGTACCCCTAACTCGGCGCTTAGCTGTAAAAATAAATTGTGTGCGTGATCCGGAAACTCACAAAATCTCTGCTCAAAGCTAGTGGTGTAGAAAGTCGATAAAAATGATCCCCACCCATGCCCGAACCACGGAGTGGCATTGATCATCGAAATTGTGTTGCTCCACAAAATCACCCGAGACTGGCATCCACTCTCGCCGTCTGCAAAGCGTGCAAAGACGCTGTTGGCCCCAGATAACCAGGGAAGAAGAAAACTAAATCCGATATACAAGAGCGCCAAACCTAGCGCCATCCGTTGTGAAAACGCGGTAAGGTTGCGCCGTCCGAAAAAAACCATTAGCGAGATTGCGACAAATAGCAAACTACCTGATCGCGAGGCCGTAGCAGCTGTAGCAGCTGTCAGCAGAACGCCAGCCGCACACGCGGCCCAGCGAAGCCATTTATTCTTCTGCCATTCTTCGACCTGAATGATAATGGTCACACCCAGCACACATAAAAATGCTAATAAATTACGCTGGTTTACTTGCCCCAAAGCATTGCCTGCCTCAGCGGGCTTGATAAAGGGCAAGGGGTGCGTCATGGACCAGCCAAAATACTGGTACAGCCCGATAAGTGCGTTAACTAAGGCCGCAATGACCAACGCGCCCATTAACGCGTTGAAATGTTGTTTGCTTTGTCTAAACAGGCCCACGCAAACTGTCCATGCTGCCATGATAACAAGAGTGCTCACCGTGCCCCATATACTGATTGGCAGTGGCCCCTGCCGCAAAACAATCACGACGGCGATCGCCAAAAAAACGCAAGCTGCATGCTGCTGCCTGACCGGCGACTGGCCTATTGATGCGCTACACAGCACGACACATAAACCAATGCATGCCCAGGTGATAAAGCCAATAGCCAGGGATGTGTCGTAGCCTCCAGCAAACGGATGCACAAACAACAATACAAGCACCCACAGCAAACACGTAGCATAAAGGCCTGGACGATTATTGGACTTCAATGGCTTCAAAAGCGGTTGCATGTGTCTGGTTTTCCACTGGCTGGTCGCAAATTAAAAAAGCCGTAGTGGACTAGCTGTACGCTAGCCCACTACGGCTCACAAAAGCGAGTAATCTGAATTAACGCGACGAGGCCTTCATGAATTTCTCGGGGATAGTGTCAGTGCCGGACGCAGTTTTATTACAAGCGATGTTGCCCCCAGTGTTCATAGCACAGGTCGAGTCGTAAACGAAACTGCCAATGTCTGCGTTGCCGGTAAAAATAATCTTTACACTCCCGTCGTTAGCACCTCCTGCGGAGTTTGCGGCACCGGTTAAGGTAACTTGAGTACCGTATTTCGGGGTAGGCAGTGCCGTACCGGGGAAGCCAAATGCATTCAGCTCAGTTACTGAATCGCAGAGCGTACCGTCATTGACCTTGTCGTTCATGCATCCTTTGACAGACTGCTTGATACCGTCCAGTTCGGACAAATTCACAGCCCATTTCGACTTGGCGGTGTAGTCTTGGTAGGCAGGCAAAGCCACGGCAGCCAAAATACCAATAATCGCCACAACAATCATCAACTCGATCAGGGTGAAACCCTGTTGCACTTTTTGCATAGAACGGTTCATTTGAAAACTCCTTGATTTAAAAAACAGAAAACTAACGAAGGAGTATTTGCAGGTTGTGTGCCAACCCGTTTGAGCCACTTAGCCTGTGATTTAGTGCCTAAAACTGGGGGTGTACCCTAGTTTGCGTTACTTATTTTGACAACTCGATGCCTCAACCTGACATTTTTGTCGGCCCGGCAGGATTCAGATTAAATCTCAAACTCCTGCCCAGCCCGCAACCAACGAATATCATGCGCCGCCTTGTCGCTCATCAGTCGGGCCTGCTCAAAACGATCAATCTCGGCCATG
>JAYUUM010000193.1:0-3120 GCA_043754555.1 Arenimonas sp.
TAAACCTTCTGCCAGCATGGCCGAAGCGCCGCCGGTTTCACCATCGGGTGGGCCTTCTTCAGCGGGCTGAAAAATAAACATGACTTCGCCTTTCAAGTCCTTTTTCATCGCGACTAGAGCTTCGGCAACGCCCATCAACATGGCCGTATGTGAATCATGACCGCAGGCATGCATGACGCCGACTTTTTCACCACGAAATTCTGTTGTTTGTTTTGAGGCAAACGGCAAAGCATTTCTTTCGGTCACTGGTAGTGCGTCCATATCGGCACGAATGGCAATGCGTGGCCCCGGTTTGTCACCTTTCAAAATAGCGACAACACCGGTATGCGCCATGCCGGTTTTGACAGTCATGCCGAGTTTTTTAAGATGCTCGGCGACTAGTTTCGAGGTGCGGAACTCACGATTACCGAGTTCGGGAAATTGATGAATGTCGCGACGCCAGGCCAGCACCTTGGCATCGACTTTAATAGCATGGCTTTCTACATTGGCATCTGCTGCAAAAGAAATATTGGAAAGTGCAGCCAAAGCAAATAGCATTGTTATAGAAGAAGATAATTTCATAAATTTCCTTTTGTGTAATACATGCTATCACCGCTTGTAGCGCATATCAGCAGGCATGGTGAAAAGCGATACCACTGCCAACATGCTGGCCAACAGCAACCAGGCCAAGTAGCGAAAATCACTGCTCGGCGCCAATATGACCAAAGGCAATACGTAACATAAGCCGGAAAGTGAAATCATCGCGGCAAACCAGTGTCGCCTTATCAATGCCAATACAAACACAAACAATGCAAGTAGGGCATACGCCCAGCCGTAAAATAGTGGCGTTTCAGTCATTGACGACAGTTTGGTTTGAACAAGCTTGGCGATCGGTTTTTGTACGAAAATAATGGGCGGGTTGTCTTTGTAGGTCATTAACTGTGGATCGAATACGTAATTGGGGTACGCAAGATCTTGCTGCCAGCCCAATAAATTTTTGCTCACATAAGTACGGTGCTGCCAATAAGCTTTTGGATAATCGATGGGTAGTTGTAACCAGGTTTTTTTCAGAATGCTGAAATCCTCATTAGTCATCGGGTAGTAAGGATTGAGATAAATCAGGCTACTTTTGAACAAAGGTACGTTTACACTCGGATCAAAATCACGTTTCAAAATTTCCATCGTAAGCTGCGGACTGCTCCAGCCTGGCGGAAATAATAGTTTGTTTTCGTAAACCGACACTGCAGCGATATCCCATTGGGCTTGCAGCGGCCAAAGAGGTTCATTTTTTAGTTGCAACAGATAAGTGGGCAGCATAAGCATTAACTGCACCGCCGCAATCAACAGCACACTGCCGGCGGCTATTATTTTTTTCCTGAATAGAGGTTTTGCAGACCGGACTGATACTTCGCGATAAACCAGATATACCAAAAAAATAGCGCCAGCGCTCAGTGCATTATGTCGATAGGCACAGGCAATGATTATGCAAACCAATGCCAGCAAGCGCCAAGAACGCTTGGCGCTGGAATAGTCGTAGGCTAAAAAAGCTACGGCAAGACAAAAGAAACTCATTGCTCCGATGTCTTTCCACAGGTGCAAGCTCAAGCCCCAAAGCGGTGGCCAAAAACCAAGACATACGATCAAGGTTTTTAGCCAAGTGTTCAGATTTAATGCACTGACAAATAACGCAAGCGAGAGCCAGTAAAGACAGGTCTGAAAAACAAAATAGCCACCAGGCCCGGGCAAAATCATTTCTGTCGAACGCCATATCGTAACCATGATAATGGGGTGGGCCGGATCAAAAACGCCATGCCGCACTTGCCACCATTGGTAAGCGGAATCCCAGCTCATGTAACCTGGATAAAACAAGTAGAGCGTGAGCCCGATTCCTAAACAGGCTAGGTACCAAGGCGCTAATTCAACAACTCGCTTCAAGGCCGGTGTTCCAGCGCCAAATAATCCATGCTCTGCATTTCAATCAGTCGCGAGCTCGTGCGCTCAAATTCGCGCACCAGTTTTTCACCTTGATAGAGCGATATAGGGTCAGCTTGTGCCGATAGCAACAAATTGACGTGTCGGTCATAAAACTCGTCGATCAAATGTACGAAGCGCCGCGCCGGGTCTTCGTTATGCGAGGAAAAACGCGGCACATTGGATATAAGGACACTATGGAAATCGCGGGCAATTTCAATGTAATCGCTGACCGCGCGCGGGCCATCGCAGAGTTCGGAAAATTCAAACCAAACTACGCCCTCGCTGATGGCTTTGACATTAATTTTTCGATCATTGATCAACAGGTCTTCATTGTTGCTTGGATTGTGTTGCGAAAGCCGACGATAGTGTTCGTTCAAACCTTTTTCTGCCCTGTCATCGCAAGGCGTCAAATAGGTAGCTGCATGGGCCAAATGCCGCAGACGATAATCTTGGGCGCTTTCGAGTTTCAACACCTCGCAATGTTTTTCAAGCAGGGCAATCGCGGGCAAAAAACTACTGCGCTGCAAGCCATCCCGATAAAGTTCCTGTGGCGGAATATTGGAAGTGGTCACCAAACAAACACCGCGTGCAAATAGTTGATCCAGCAAACGACCCAAAATCATGGCATCACCAATATCGCTGACAAAAAATTCGTCCAGAATTAGCATACGGGTATTTTTTGCCAGATCTTTTGCGATCACGCTCAAGGTGTCTTCGGTATTTGTCAGCGTGCGTAGGCGGGCGTGAATGTCCTGCATAAAGCGGTGAAAATGCCAGCGGGTTTTACTTTTTTCCGGCAATGACTCGAACATTAAATCAGTCAGAAAGGTTTTGCCGCGGCCAACGCCACCCCATAAATACAGGCCTCTAACGGGAGCCGGGTCGCGAAACGCGGCACCGATTTTGTCGAATAATGAATTGGATTGATTGTCGAGCAGTGCCTGGCGAATACGATCCAGCGATTGCAACGCTGATGCTTGCGCAGGGTCATATTGCCAGTCGCCTCGGGTGCGGCCTTGCTGATAAAGTTCGCTAGGTGTACTACCTGCCAATCGATTCATCTTCAACTAATAAGCAGAGGCGGAAGATTTTTTCGCACACCATTTTTGATGGCACCGCGCAAATCAATTAAACGCCGATGAAAAAAATGTCCGGTTTCCGGCATAC
>JAYUUM010000194.1:0-3116 GCA_043754555.1 Arenimonas sp.
TTTGGCGGTTGATCCGAGCTGTGTTCGCTATTTCAATCATCCCGAAGGTTGGCATATTGAAGAAAATTCGCTATATCGCGGCGGACAATTCGTAATGGATTTACGCACCATTGCTCTGCCGGGCTTACATAATCGAATTAATTTATGTGCTGCATTAACTGCAGTAGAAGCTTTAGGTATTGACGCAATATCCTTGGCGGCAAACGTCAATTTGTTCAAGCTATTGCCGCATCGCTTGCAAAACCTGGGCGCTCGCGCGGGTGTGCAATTTATCAATGATTCCATCAGCACGACGCCACACGCCAGCATGGCTGCGTTGGACTCACTCAAAGGTATGAAGCTGGCAATTATTGTCGGTGGCTATGACCGCGGTGTTGATTGGGGAGTGTTCGCCGACCGTATGGCAGTCGATCCGCCCAAGCTAGTAATCACCATGGGACAAAACGGCCCGCGTATTTTCGAGCGCTTAAAACCGATTGTGCACAAATCGCATTTTGTTTTGGTGGAAGCCAAAGAAATCGAGGATGCCATTCGTATCGGCCGTGAGATACTCGAAAACGAAGGTGCCATTTTGTTATCGCCGGGTGCACCCAGCTTCCCGCGTTACAAAGATTATGTTGAGCGCGGAAAACATTTTGCCAAAGCAGCCGGATTTGATCCGGATATGATCAGTGCCATTCCAGGCATGGGCGTTAGTTAGAACACGTAGCCCGGTGGCGCTCCACCGAAACATAAAACGTAGGGGCGCTGCTTGCTGCGCCCTGGTGCCGCGACAGATCTTGGCCGCAGGCCGAAAAATGCTCCTGCATTTGACCAGACATGCGTCTGTTAAAAGCCGGCACTCCCTCCATCCATGGCGGTCGCAAGCGGCGCTTATAGGTGATCTTTGGAAATATCGGCTCACATAGCGCTAACATCGGATCATCTATAACCGCGTACAGAAAATCAATTTTTGAGGAGTTGCTTGTGAAAATTTTATTGGCTTTATCTCTACTGCTGATCAGCAGTGTTTCGATGGCAGCGCAACGTGCCGATCAAATATCCTGGACGCACGGCAGTAAAAATTTCGATGGTTATCTTGTCTGGGACGACACCAGCAAAAAATTGCGTCCAGGCTTATTGATGGTACCCAATTGGTATGGCATTACCAATAGCGCCATCAGTAAAGCCAAGACCGTTGCAGGCAAGGATTATGTGGTCTTGTTAGTGGACATGTATGGCAGTGATTTACGCCCGAAAAATCCGGAAGACGCCGGAAAAGCGGCTGGTGGTGTTTATGCCAATCCTAATGAGTTGCGCGGCCGCATTACGACAGCCTTAAAACAACTTAAGGCTGTCGGTAAAAAGGCGCCGGTCGATGTCAATAATATCGGCGCGATTGGTTTCTGCTTTGGCGGTGCCGTAGTGTTGGATTTAGCACGCAGCGGTGCTGATATAGATGGTGTTGCCAGTTTTCACGGTAATCTTTCCACCAAATTACGTGCCAGCAAACCCGGGGATATTAAAACTGCTGTTCTGGTAATGAATGGTGCTGATGATAAATATGTTCCTGCTGAATCCATTGTTGCTTTACAGAAAGAAATGCAGACTGTAAAAGCCGACTGGCAATTTGTGAATTTTGGCGGCGCGGTGCATTGTTTCGCCGAGCCTGACGAAAAAGGCACAGTACCTGGTTGCCTGTATCACGAGCCGAGCTACAAACGCAGCATGAATATGATGCGCAATTTCTTTGCAGAAAGATTTACCGCTGCGAAATAATTAGCTCTCGTAGGAGGTCGCTTGCGACCGCCGTGGATGGCGGGAATGTCGGTTTTTAACAGACGAATGTCTGGTTAAAAGCAGAAACAGGTTTCGACCGGGCGACTCTATTCGGTCGGGCCCAAGGGCCCTCCTACAAGTTTCTAATACGTGCGCTCAATGGCATAACGCGCCAAGCCGAGCATCGCATCTTTCCATTCGCTGCTTGGCACTTGGCTAATAGCCTGTTCTGCACGCCTGGCATAGTCAACGGCCCGCGTGTGGCTATACGCCACGCTTTTATGGGTTTCGATGGCATGCATCACGGTGGGTAGCGCGGCTGCATCGCCGGTTTCAATAATGTGGCGTAGTTGCGCGGCTTGTTCTTTATCCGCCAACGACAGTGCGTGAATCAGTGGTAGTGTTGCTTTGCCTTCTGCTAAATCGTCGCCTAGATTTTTTCCAAGGGTTTCTGCGTCCGAGGTGTAATCCAGCACATCATCGGCAATTTGAAAGGCCATACCCAAATTTAATCCGTAATCAGAAAAACGTTGCTGCGTCTCGGCATCCGCACCGGCGACCAAAGCTCCCAAACGGGTAGCTGCAGCAAATAAAACCGCAGTCTTGCGTTCAATTACCCGCAAATAGGTTGGCTCGTCTGTGTCCGGATTATGTACATGCAAAAGCTGCAAAACTTCGCCTTCGGCAATAGCGTTAGTCGCATCCGCCAATACCCGTTGAATGGTCATGTCGTTAAGGTCGACCATCAATTGAAACGCGCGCGAATATAAAAAATCACCCACCAGTACACTTGGCGCATTACCCCAAAGTGCATTGGCAGTTTTACGGCCACGACGCAGATTGGATTCATCCACTACATCGTCATGCAACAAAGTTGCGGTATGGATAAATTCAATGATCGTTGCTAGTTGGGTCGGCTCATTGCCGTTATGGCCCAAGGCGCGAGCAGCAATGGTGGCCAACATCGGGCGCAGGCGTTTGCCGCCGGCCGCAATAATGTGTTCGGAAATCTGGTTGATCAGCGCGACCTCTGAACTAAGCCGTTCACGGATCAAATCGTTGACGGCGGCCATTTCAATGGTCGTCAGGCTTTGGATTTCTTTGATGCCGGGCAGGGCCGGATTCGCTATTTCTACAGACATAGCCAATTATAAGGCTTTCGTCAGGAAATTCTTACGCCAGTTCAGGATAAATCCTGATAGCCATCACTTGGGCTTATAATTAGGCTGTGATTGAACTCCCAGATAAGGATTAACCCATGGCTCGCGGTATTAACAAAGTAATTTTGGTCGGAAATTTAGGTAATGATCCGGAAGTGCGCTATTCACAGTCGGGCATGGCCATGACCAGTATTAGCA
>JAYUUM010000195.1:0-9320 GCA_043754555.1 Arenimonas sp.
TCATCGACGATCCTTCGGTGCGACTTGCAGGCACCTGGTTGCCATATCGTTATCACGCCAAGTCTCGCAGTCTCTATTGGTGCCTGCCCGACGGCCATATAACCGAACCATTTCAGGATGAAAGCATTTCCCGCTACCGCCGGACAATACTCCTGAACAATATTATCCAACCACAAACATCGCTGGATTGTTTGTCGCATCAAATCGCTGACATAGACATAGCAGAACCGGTTGGATTTATTTTTCATCTATCACGCTGCGGTTCGACACTGATTTCGGGATGTTTATCGGAACTAGACACAACCTGCGTATTGTCAGAGTCTCCCGTGTTAACCGATGTATTGCTGGACCGGCAATTAGATGATGCAACACAACAACGCTATTTACGAAATTTAATCGATTTGCAAGCCTGCGCTTTTCCTGACCGCCCAAAAGTCATTATTAAATGGAATGCCTGGGATATTTTTCGCCAGAATCTTATTCGCGCTATTTATCCTTCGGTGCCCACCCTGTTTTTAGTGCGCAATCCAGTGGAGATTCTTGCGTCGCATCAGCGCTCGACAGGTCGGCATATGTCCGGCGACCCAAGTCTGACTGGTGTCGATTTCGTATTCAATGAAAATGCGGAGACGCCTTTATCTTTGTTGGATTTTCGCATCAGCGTCCTGCGGCGCTTGTTGACTGAAATGCAGCTAACTAGCACCCATGAGCAAGACCTTCGTCTGGATTATAGTCAACTGAATTTGAAACAACTCGTGGATATTTGTGCTTTCTTCCATATTCCGCTTTCTGAACTAGAGGTAGAACGAATAAAAACACGCCTGGGATTTCACTCCAAATTTCCTGCACAGCGCTTTCATAACGACTCAACTGAAAAACAAAACCTATTCAGCTCGGACGATATGACGCGTATCCAGCAATCCCTCATTCCGCAATACGATCAATTTGTAGAAAAGTTATAAAACATCGAAAGCCCGAATAATCGCCCTCATGCGACTTATAGACTTCCATTATGCAGCGCAGTGAAGAAGGGTTTGGATTTATTTCTATTCCGTCATATCACTCGAGCTCTGAATTGATCAACTTGATGGCTTTGGAAGCAAGATGGATTGGCGCCGAAATTTGCCAAAAAATAGTACAATCTCGATCACCATAATTTAAGTTCATAAAGAGAAAATATGCAGAGTCAAGCTAAAAGCCCACGCCTTATCGCATTGCCATGCCTGCTTATTTTTTTCTGCTGTAGCCCGCTCAATGCTCAAGTAATTGTTCACGAACAAACAAATACACAGCAAGTATCTGAAGCACCAGTGCCAGAAGAGTCGGCCGACGCGCCTTCTTATCGCAGCCTCCTAAAAAAGAATAAATTAATTGAAAAAAACCTTCGAAAAGGGTTTTCACTAGCGAGCAAAGAAGAAAATAACAAGGCAATTGCCAAATATGAAAAAGTGTTGGAGCTAGACCCCTCCAACAGCAACGCTTATTACAACTTAGCCTTGCTGTATGCCAAATCGGATCAAACTCTCAAGGCGATTAACTTTGTTGACAAAGCTCTTACACTTGTTGATGACGACGACGGCAACGCGGATGCTTCGGACCTTTATTTGCTGAAAGCCAATTGTCTGTCTGATATGGAGGAATACAAAAAGGCTTTGCCGTTTTATGAAAAATCACTATCAATAGACCCAGACAATTCAAACGCTCATTACAATCTTGGCTACACCTATTTTCAATTAGGCCAATGGCAGAACGCCATTTCTCATTTTGATCAATATATAAAAATCGGCAATGACGAGGATGAAGAGGAAGACTCCGATTACACCGCCGCGTTCTCTTACACAGGCCAAGCGTATTTTCAACTAAAGCAATATCAAAAAGCGATCGAATATTATGATTTTGCAATTCAGAAAACCCCGGAATATCGGTATTTCCTTCTAAAGGTAGATTCACTTAAAGAAATGAACAGAGACCCGGAAGTGCTTGTTACTTTTAAACAAGCATTGACAAAACATCCCAAGGCCGCCGTCCTTTACCATCAGCGTTATCAATTCCATCGTGATAAAAATAGATTGGAAGAAGCTAACATTGACCTGAAAAAAGCCTTCGCTTTAGAACCTGAAAACACTGATTACATTTTTGATATGGGTGTCATGTACCAAAAAAATAATCAAATGGAGCAAGCCATCATACAATATGAAAAATGCATCGCCCAAAATAAAAATGTAGACCAAGCTTATGGCAATATGGCCACTATCTATTCTAAAAGCGAACTAACGCGCAGCAAAGCCTTTGACTACTACGAGAAAGCAATTGCCCAGGCTCCGAAAGAAGCAGCCCACTATTACAATTTAGCCAATGCTTATCGGAAAGCCGAGAAAATGGACCTCGCTCTCACCATGTACAGCAAGGCAATAGAGCTTAATCCCGAACTATCGATGGCGCTCAATAACATGGCGATCATTTACGCCGATAAAAAAGATTTCAATAAAGCCATTGCATTAATGCAGCGCGCCATTCAATTAGACCCAGCCGACTATACCTATAACGCACAAATAGCATCGCTGTACTTTGAAACTCAGCAATATAAACAGACCATTGAATTTGCAACAAAGGCCATGCAAATAGAACGCGGCGGCAATTTTAAGGCCAAGCTGCTCAACCAACGCGCTATGAGCCGACAAATGGTGGGCGAGTACAAGAATGCTATTTATGATTATCTGGACATTATTAACTCGCTTACAGCAAAAGAAAAAAAGGAAAATGCTGGTTTAATTTCTAACATGGCTTATTGTTATATGGAGGCCAACGAACTGGACAATGCATTAAAGTATTTTAATGAAGCGGTCGAATATGAGGCAGAAATTGACCATTTAATTGGCCTTTTTAGCGTGCATTACTTACTAGGCAATCAACAGCAATTGCAATTGACGCTGGAAAAAGCAAAGCAACAAGAGCCAAAATTAGCCATGGGTTACAAAGGTATAGAACATCTCGAAGCAGAAGGTTATTTCTACTCTAAAACCCACAAAAAAACGCTCAAAGAAATATTTAAACAAAACCCGTAACTACATAATTTTTAGTAGGAATTTCATCCGGGCTACATCCCTGTCGCCGGACTTACTGTGTTTATTTGGTCAACGGAAAAGCCGCTGTTTCCGCATTGATAAGGTCTCGCTTAATGACAACAGCACGATCTTTTGCCATATAGACGCAGATGAAACCATCGCAACCTACCAATGGGCCTAGGTTTATTGTTTTTCCATTCGACAATCCGACAATATGTGAAGAAGAGTCAAACTTGCGTGCTTTTTCAATTGTCCGTTTTTGCGGACTGAATTGCTTGATAATCTGAAAACAAAATAGAAAAAAATGAACCCAGGAAAAATCCAATGGGTAATATGAGCGGCGAGAACAAACCAGTCCATTTAGAAAATTCTTGATCCATTGCTTTCGTAGTCTTCTCAACTTGTCTCAACTTATTCATATTATGAATGGCACTGATGCGCCTTGCACGCATTTTTATCTAAAATTTACGAAATGATCCAATAGCGGCAAGTAACATAGCCGAGAAAACGATCAACTCCAAGAGCAAGGTAAACCAAACAACCCAGCTTGTTCCGAAAACAACAAGGGTTCTAAAAATTTTTGGTTAACTTTAATTTTGCAATTGGCCCGGAAAATAATGAATGGAATATAAAAACAGCAGGGCCTTCCTTCGCACCACTGTGCGATTACACACAGACTTCATTCATACACCACGGCAATCTTAAATGGCGCAAGAAGCTGATCCACCCCGTATCTTACTTATTTATTGAAGGACACTAATATGCAAAATAATGACAACAATCTCGACCGCGACGCGAACCGCGACCCTATCACTGGGGCACCCGGTGCTCACCCGATCGGCGTAGGTGTCGGTGCTGCTCTGGGCGGCGCCGCTGCTGGAGCTGCTGCAGGTACAGTAGTAGGACCGGTAGGTACTTTGGTCGGCGCCGCAGTAGGTGCTGTAGTCGGCGGTTTGGCAGGCAAAGGCGTTGCTGAATCCATCGACCCAACGATTGAAGACGCGTACTGGCGTGATAACTACGCTACTCGTCCTTACGTAACATCAGGCGCTAAATACGACGACTACGGTCCTGCGTATAAGTACGGTACCGATGCTTATGTGCGTCAACCAACCCGCAGCTTCCAAGATGTTGAGGCTGACCTTGCACGCGACTGGACGAATGCTCGCGGCACATCATCGCTGGAATGGGAACGCGCCAAACACGCAGCGAGCGACGCTTGGCACCGTAGCAGTAACGCGATTGAGCGCGCTGTTCCAGGTGACTCCGATCGTGACGGTAAATAATTAAATTAAGTCGCTAAGTTGTAATATAAGGGCGCCTGGAGACAGGTGCCCTTTTTTATAATTTGTGCTGAATAATTGAGGCAATGGGCACACCCTGCTATCGTCAAGTTTGGCTTGATGGTGAAGGACACAGAGAAGTTTGTAGCCCGGGTTGCGCTTTATCAACCCGGGTTGGTGAAGCGCAACCCAGGCTACGGTGCTTCAAGCTCTTCGTGTGAAAGCGTCTCCCGAACCAGACTTGCGCGAGACCGTTCTGACATATTGGGATCAGAAATAAAAAAGTTGGCACATAGAATAGCCGCCAGTAAAGCAGACCATAAAATAATGCGCCTCAAACTTACTTTTCTCCAATTTAACGCCATTTCCGACTTCACTTGAATTCGCATCGGCAACTTTACCTTGCTTGCCGGTAGGCCTAACCCATGATTGTGGATAATCGAAAAAAGCATCGTCTTCCCAGCGAAAGCCGGGGCCCAGGAACATCATTGAATCGTAGTCTAAACTTGGATTCCACCAAGCGTCTGGGATAAATGAACCTGACCCCATTTTTTTTATTTTTGCGCAAATCGCTTTGGGCTAATCCTATGGCCGTAATTGAAATTGTAGCTGCCCATTGTTGATCGCTCGCGCTAATGCAGCTGACAATTGGAATTGCTCCGCAGGCGGATACTGCGCAAGCTGTGCCTGGAATAAAATTAATTCTTGGTGAGTGATCGGCTCTCTAGGTAATAGAGCGGCAATTTTTTTATCGGCAGCTAATGCTTCGCGGCTACCGAGAACAATTTTTTGTTCTGCTGCCACTTCACCATGCGATTTGACAACTTCTAATGCTGCTAGCCGTGCATCAATACGCGCCAATTGATGGTTCATTTCCGCCTGGGTGTTTCCTGTGCTGGTTGCATCCGATACTCGTTCCGTTGTGGCCGTTGATTCAGACTGCATAAGGGATATTGGTTTTGCTGGATCCTTCGCTTGATATAAAAACCAAGCTTGCACACCAATAACGGCCAATAGCATCAACACCAAAGCGGTTGATTGTCGTGACATAATTTCCTCATGCGTAAGATAAAATTTATTTTGAAATAGCAAGCGGTGAACAACGCATATATAGAGCGACCTGCCATTCGGTAAGTCGCTCTATCGCCTTTTCAATCGCCGCTAGTTTTTGCCGATTTAAAGCGTGAATTATTATCAATGTAGACATAGGCGCAGGTGCCATCTGTATTCCACTGAAAATAAATATACGAATCTGTCGATACGGTGCGAATTGCATCAATAATGGCCGTATTGTATGTAAAGCATGATTTAGTTAAGCCCGCAGAGTTTATGGCCAAGCAGCCGGCTGCGGGTGTCGAACCTGCGTTACTCCAGCAGCCAATGACTTGATTGTAATCACTACTTCCTCGAACATCCGCCATAGCGCCCACTGCATATCGACTGGTGTCGTTAATAGACACCGGGTAACTCCAACGCTGCCCAGCTAAAGCAGATCCTGCCGCACCGATTAAGCCAATGACCAATGCCGCTCCAAAAATTGTTTTCATGTACATTACATTTCCTTCGGTTAGTCGTTCTGAAAAAACTCCAGTCCGCATCTCCAATAACGCGAGATTGCCACGATTGCGGCCATCTTAAAAAAGTAAACATTGGATGATGATGAGACAGACGTCCCTTATCAACGAGGTCGTAATACACCAGGCTCCGGGGCAACTTATCTATTTTTGCCGACGTAGAAATCGCCGTAGTGTCTGATGTTCTATTGTTGCCATCGCATTAGGTAAAACTGAAAACCGTGTTACCGGATTGGAAAATGCCATTGTCACCCGTGTGGGCGGTGTATCTGAGCAAAAGCCATTTATCGCCAAAGGTGCGCGCCTTTGTGGATGTGTTGCAGGAAACGATGAGCCGATGAAGACGTAGCCCGGGTAAGCCTTGTCGACCCGGGAATATCCCACTGTATGAAATCCAAGTCGATGAAGCGCGGCCCGGACTACGCCGCTCAGACGCACCTTATCGCGTTGTTGAAAGCGCTTCATGGCATTTCATCCGGCTTACGTTACTAAAACCCGAATGCTTTTGTCGGGGACCTACTGACGTTACAAATCAAAACAACAACACTGGATACCCGTCTACGCGGGAACGACAATTTTAAAAATGATAGTTCGGCGATCAAGCTCCGACTCGACAATGGCGGCATCGCAATCTGAATATGCGTCGAGCCGTCGCTCAAAAAAACAATATCGCTACCTTTAAAACGTCGGGCCGGTGCCCGACTTACCGTGTTGGTGCTATGCCGAACGAGAGACTCGAACATTCAGCACAGCGGATTTTGAATCCGCTGTGTTCGTACATTCGTAGGTCGGGCCATGGCCCGACAATAGCGATATCGCAATCTGTATAAAGCGTCGGGCCGGGGCCCGCCCTACACTTTGCCCGACTTACCGCGTTTTTGTCGGGAACCTCGTGGCGTTACAAATAAAAACAACAGCACTGGATCCCCGCCTACGCGGGGACGACAATTTTATAAATGATAGTTGGCCGATCGAGCTCCGACTCGACAATGGCGACATCGCAATCTGAATATGTGTCGAGCCGTCGCTCAAGAAAAACAATATCGCAACCTTTAAAAGCGGCGGGCCGGGGCCGGACTTACCGTGTTGGTGCTATGCCGAACGAGAGACTCGAACATTCAACACAGCGGATTTTGAATCCGCTGTGTAATTTGTAGCGCGGATGCAGCGCCGCGAAGTGCTTTTCAACGGCGAAGCCGGTCAATCCGGGGAGGCCTGCGACAGGTTTTCCCGGATTACATTGCATTTCATCCGGGCTACCTCACTGGAATAAATGAACCTGACCCCTTTTTTTGACATGGTGGTGACTCGCCCGGAATGAATGCCGATGTCCGGATTTTTCCTCAATCCGGTTATGTGCTTGTAAGTCTGAGCAATATCGACCCACCGGCGGCATACACCGTGTTCCGGTATTACGAACCACGTATGCCGATTGAGTAAGCTCATAGGGTGCGCTCAAGCGCACCGTAGCTTGTAATAAAAAAATCGTCATCCCCGAACGCTCTTGTCGGGGACCCAGCGACTTCATACATCAAAGCAACGGCACTGGATCCCCGCCTACGCGGGGACGACAGTTTTAAAATTATTGAAATTTAATCGTCTTCCCGACGAAAGTCGGGATCCAGAAGTATCTACAAGGCAGAGTCTAAAACTTGCTTCGACCTAAACTCCTGGGCCCCGTTTTTCAACGGGGAGACAATTTTTTTGTGAAGTCTTGTCACCGAATGGCTGATTGCTTGCACACCGGAAATTCAGGGCGTAAAAGAGAGTCATCTGACTCCACTGGAATCCCTGATAAACATCTCAAAGCACTTGTTCGCAATAGCCATCACCTGTATCGCCCTGCAAGCGCAGGCACACGGCGGCAGAACCAATGCCGAAGGTTGCCACAATGATCGTAAAAGGGGCGGCTACCATTGCCACAATGGCAGCGCCGCAAATATCGGCACACGCTCATCATTAAGTAACAACATATCGCCATCCACGCAATCAAAGCGAGGCGGGAAAACCTATTATCCAAATTGTGCTGCCGTGCGTGCGGACGGTGCCGCACCGCTGAGACGCGGCGAACCCGGCTATGCGAGTCATCTGGACAGAGACAATGATGGTGTTGCTTGCGAGTGATATAGGGTGCGCTCAAGCGCACCTTGCCGGATCTTTCTTACGAAGCGAACAAAACGATCAGATTGTCGTCACTCATCATTTCGACACGAATCATCGCCGAGGCATTGGTGCGCCGGGGCGCACCTTATGGCCTTAGCTCGTCTTGCAGCATTTGCACCCAATGTTCAAAGAAGCGATTTACACGTTCTTGCTCAGCCTCAGACCAAGCACCAGCGATGGCTGAAAATGCACCTCCGGCAAATGGTATAGCACCTCCAATCGCCTGAAGTGCTCCTCTCGATATTTTCGCTGCCTTACTACCTTTTGGAGGACGTTTATTGTCATCACTATCCTGACTTTCAGTCATACACACTCCTGCACCGTAATTTGTATCAACCAAACACTAACCCTATAACGCAAAAAGGGTGGAACCACGTTCAGTGATCCCACCCTACTATAAAAAGCCTTTAGTCAGCATTTTTCTCCCATACACGCCTGGGGAGAAATTCAAACCATCGGCAAATCCAAGCCCTGTTCCTTCGCACACTGCTTCGCAATTTCATACCCCGCATCCGCGTGCCGCATAACGCCGGTACCGGGGTCATTCCACAATACGCGACCCAAACGTGCAGCAGCCGCATCGGTGCCATCGGCAACAATCACTACGCCGCTGTGTTGCGAGTAACCCATGCCGACACCGCCGCCGTGGTGCAGTGACACCCAGGTGGCGCCGCCGGCGACGTTCAACATGGCGTTGAGCAAGGGCCAATCGGACACAGCGTCGCTGCCATCACACATGGCTTCGGTTTCGCGATTTGGTGAGGCGACGGAACCGGAATCAAGATGATCGCGACCGATAACAATGGGAGCGCTGACTTCGCCGTTGCGAACCATTTCATTGAACGCGAGTGCGAGGCGATGGCGATCACCCAGACCGACCCAGCAGATGCGTGCGGGCAGGCCCTGGAATGCAATGCGTTCTTTTGCCATGTCGAGCCAGTTGTGCAGATGCTTGTCGTTGGGCATGAGTTCTTTTACCTTGGCATCGGTTTTGTAAATGTCTTCCGGGTCACCACTGAGTGCTACCCATCTAAACGGCCCGATGCCGCGGCAGAATAAAGGCCGAACGTAAGCCGGTACGAAGCCGGGGAAATCGAATGCGTTCTTGCAGCCGACGTCTTGCGCCATCTGGCGAATATTATTGCCGTAATCAAATACCGGAATGTCCTGCGCTTCAAACGCGAGCATGGCTTCGACGTGTACGCGCATGGATTGCTTGGCTTCCATAATCACGT
>JAYUUM010000196.1:0-3107 GCA_043754555.1 Arenimonas sp.
GTTGGGCAATTACCGCAACGTGACCAGTATTACCTCGCCGAAAATTTTATGGCGATGTTCAAGAATGATTACCGACGCATTGCTGAATTGCACGTGCAAGCGGGCTGGATGCCTTCCAATATTCGTATCGATGAATTGGAAGCGGCCATTCGTGCCGTTTGCGAACCGTATTTCACCCGGCCGCTGTCGGAGATTTCTTTGGCCGAAGTGCTCGTCAAGATTTTCCGTACCGCACAGCGTTACGAGTTAACTGTGCAGCCGCAATTAATTCTGTTGCAAAAAACGCTATTGAATATTGAAGGCGTTGCACGGCAACTGGATCCGAAACTGGATTTATTTGCGGTGGCAAAACCGGTGCTCGAAACTATTTTACGTGAACGCTATAGTCCCGCTACGCTGATGGCAGAGTTGCAAAAACGGATGCCGGAAATTATTTCACAAACACCGGACATGCCGGGTTTGATTCGCAACTGGTTTGACCAGCAGGTCAATGGTGAACATAGTCTTAGAATGCACTCGGATGAATTAGCGGAGTTGGCCCGTCAAGCCAAGCAAGCTCACTATCGAGTAGCCTGCCTGATTCTGGCCATAGGCTTTCTGATCTGTGCCGTGCTGTTCTATTTATTCGACACTCAATCGCCGATCTATCTTGGTTTAAATGCGAAAACATGGGCCGCGCTCACCATTAGTACTTTTACCTTGATAGCGGCCTGGTTTAAAAAAGCATGACCGAAGTTGAAAAAAAGCCATTGATCGAAGTGCTGTACCAAGATGAATTTATTGCAGTGGTAAATAAACCTTCCGGGCTGATGGCACACGCAAGCGCCTTGGCACGCGACGAGAATGATTTTTTGCATGATCGTTTGCGTGAACAGTTCGGCTGCAAAATTTTTCTGATTCACCGACTGGACCGCGCTACCAGTGGCTGCTTATTGGTTGCTTTCGATAACCAAAGTGCTTCAACGCTAGGCAAGCAATTTATGACGCGTGAAGTGGAAAAAAATTATCTTGCCATTTGTCGTGGTTGGCCGGATGAATCATTTACGGTCGATTATGATCTGGACGGTGGACCCGGCAAGCCCGAGAAAAAGCCTGCGATCACCGAGTTCAAGCGTCTGGCCTGTGTCGAAATTGAAATAGCCTCTGCCCATCACGAAAGTTCACGTTATGCCTTGATGCAATGCACGCCCTACACCGGCCGCTTTCGGCAAATACGACGGCATTTGAAACATCTGTCGCACCATTTGATTGGCGATACCAGTCATGGCGATGGCCGACATAATCGCAACTTTAGAATGATGGGCGTACATCGAATGCTGTTGCATGCATGGCAGCTGTCTTTCCAACATCCTGCTAATTCAGAGGCAATGAAGATTACCGCACCATGGGACGCCGAATTTGAAAAAGCCATGCAGAAGCTCGGTTGGGATGCAATATTGAAACCGTGACTTCTGACGCATGCCTTAAAATGCTATTTGATCTAATCTGCTTTCGTCGTTGCGAAGAATTTTTTAAAGACTTGCGACATACAGCAATTTAGAGTGGCAATTAATTTGAAATATTAAGTGCTCTGCTGGTTAGTGTCTGCTCAGTATGACCAATAAACACAGAGAATTGAAATATGAAACTACTACCTAAAGTGCTTATGGCATCGCTTATTGTCTTTTGTATAGCGCCAACTAACGTCCATTCAAAGGCCAAACAATTGGACAAGGCGATTCTTTCTTCGGAAAGTTTTATAAATGCACATCCAGATTTAATGCATCGCACTCGTGGTCTTGATGCCTATAAGAAAAACCGATTTATTGAAGCATTCATCCATTTTAAACGCGGTGCAAAATTTTCCGATAAACCATCCCAAGGCATGGTGGCCGAGATGCTTTGGAGCGGAAAGGGCGTGGAAATTAATCGTCCTCTGGCGTACGCCTGGATGGATTTGGCCGCTGAACGGTATTATCCAACCATGCTTGCACATCGAGAAAGATATTGGAGCGCTTTGAGCGAGAGCGAGCGCGCACAAGCTATTAGCCTAGGGCAAGAGATTTATGCAAGCTATGGTGACGATGTCGCCAAGAAGCGATTGGCAACGGCGTTACGCCGAGCCAAAAATAGTACGACCGGAAGTCGGACGGGCATGGTGGGCAGTCTGAGTATTACTATCCAGACTTCCTCTGGGCCGCAGACTATCGACGGGTCGCAGTATTATCAAGATAAGTTCTGGAAGCCTGAGCTCTATGCAAAATGGCAGGACGAAGCCTGGAAAAACCCACCTACCGGGAAAGTAGATATTGGTCCGCTTGAAGTACGACCAGAAGCCTTGAAGAAGTAAAGCAAAGGCTGTTTGAGTCTGGGATAATTAAGCCATCGTCATAACGAGCTCCTGCGATGGCCAAATTATTTTTCTATTATTCTGCAATGAATGCCGGCAAGACCACAACTTTGCTGCAAAGCGCATATAACTATCACGAACGCGGCATGCGTACCTTGATATTTACGCCGAAGCTTGACTATCGTGCAGGAGAAAGCATGGTCGCATCGCGAATTGGCCTGAAAGCCAAAGCAGTTGCTTTTGAACGTGACGATGATCTTGAGATTTTGTTGAACCGTGCAATAGCGACGCATCAGAAAATTGATTGTGTTCTGGTTGATGAAGCACAATTTTTGAGCAAGAACCAAGTTTGGCAGCTGACCGAAATTGTCGATCAACATAATATTCCGGTATTGGCTTATGGTCTGCGTACCGATTTTCGTGGTGAGTTGTTTGAAGGCAGCCAATATCTATTGGCCTGGGCTGATTCCTTGATTGAAATAAAAACCATATGTCACACCGGTAAAAAAGCCACCATGGTGGTACGTGTCGATCAGAACGGCCGCGCAGTTAAAGAAGGCCCGCAAGTACAAATTGGCGGCAATGAACGTTATGTTTCCGTGTCGCGCAGCGAATTTAAAAAGATTATGGCAGGCGAAGGCCGTATTGATTTACAGCAGGCGGTATTGCCGCTGGATGATAGGTCCGGACATGACGAATAAATATTATTCACGTAGGGGCGCCTGCTTGCTGCGCCTAAAATCTATCCGATGGTTTCGTGGGCGCAGCAAGCAAGCGC
>JAYUUM010000197.1:0-9268 GCA_043754555.1 Arenimonas sp.
GAAAGTGATGACGATAATTGGCTTGGTCGTTTACATGCCGAATTCGTGCACGATATTGGCGACAGCGACGACGAGCCCTCACACGATTACACCCGCGACCCACGCACCGATTGGCTAATGGGAATTCTTGACAGCATTGCGCCAGCGAAAGCGTTGCTGTTGTGTCGTTCGCGAGCAAAAGTACAAGCATTGGATGAAGCTATTCGACTGCGTAGCGGAATAGCGATTGCGCGGTTTCATGAAGACATGAGTTTGCTGCAACGGGATCGCAACGCCGCTTACTTTGCCGAGCCTGAAGGCGCACGTTGTTTGATTGCATCGGAAATTGGTGCCGAAGGCAGGAATTTTCAATTTGCCCAGCATC
This sequence comes from Arenimonas sp., assembly GCA_043754555.1. GTDB lineage: Bacteria > Pseudomonadota > Gammaproteobacteria > Xanthomonadales > Xanthomonadaceae > Arenimonas. The sequence goes on from JAYUUM010000197.1 coordinate 365, forward strand.
TTATTTTTTGGGATTTGCCACTGCATCCCGATATGCTTGAACAACGTATCGGACGCCTTGACCGCATTGGGCAACAAGGCGATGTGCATTTACATTGCGCCGCCCTGCCCGGCAGCCCGCAAGAAGCCCTGCAACGCTGGTATCACGAAGGTCTAGATGCATTTACCCAAGTGATTGCCGATGGCCGTGAATGTTTACGACTACATGGCGACGATTTGATTTCACTGGCCGAGCAGGACGGTATTAGTCGGGAACCTGCGCTGACACAATTAATCGAAAAAACTAAAATTACCCATCGGGAATTAGCAGAAAAAATTGCCAATGGTCGTGACCGCTTATTAGAACTGGGCAGCCAGCAAGGTGCCGACAATGGCGAGTTGATGCTGGCCTGCCAGCAAGACGACGACCTGATTGCACACGATGATTATGCTCTGCGCCTGCTGGAACAATTCGGCATTCATAACGAAGCACTCAGTCATAAAATCTGGCTGCTCGATCCCGAAATGATGACGATGGACGGCTTCGAAGAATTAAAAGCCGGGCCACGTCCCATCACCTTTGATCGCAATACCGCATTGGCACGTGACGACGTGCTTTATCTTCGCAATGACCACCCGATGATTTTATCGGCGCAGGAATTTTTACTTTCCAGCGACAAGGGTAATACCGCATTGTTGATTGATGATGCATTCCCGCAACGCACGGTGATTTTGGAAGCAGTTTACGTGCTGGAATGTATTGCGCAAAAGGGGCTCAATATTGAACGCTTTCTACCACCTAAACCAATCAGTATTGCGGTAGATACCCGATTGCAAATACGGCCAGATTTCGTTTCAAACGAACGTGCTGCCCACCGTGCCGGTGACCGCGCCTTTGATTTGAGCTCCATGCGAAAAGTATTGAATACTTTAATACCGCCCATGCTCGAAAAAACCCGAGGCCAGGCACATGTTCTCGCACAAAAAGAAATTGCATTATCGCTCGAAAAAGCCGATGGCTTATTGCGACATGAAATTGAACGCCTGCAAGCCCTGGCTGCAAAAAACCCAGCAGTGCGACCTGAAGAAATTAACGCACTTGAGCAAGAACATCAGCAACTGCTAAAAGCACTACCGCAATCAAGACCACGACTGGATTCGTTACGCTTGATCGCCAGCCCGGATTTTTTATCAATGCGACGTTGATCGTTTGACATCATTAATTATCGCCCGCACATTAAATCAATACTGCCAAGAATCACGAAGTATTGGCCTTAACTCAAGATTTTCTTGGATGAGAGCCCCATACTCATTCCTTACCATATAACTTTTACCATTGAATTCTAAAGCTGTTGTACTTCTCGCAGTTTTACTGAGGAAATAGTGGTATGAGCCAAGTTTTTCTTCAAACGTCAGAGTCTTCGCGCCAAAGTAATTTTCCAGCATCTTGAACTTTGCACCATTATTACCCTTTGAATCAGCACCCAAAGTATGTGAGCTAAAATTTATCTGAATGTTCAGTGGGGCAATACCGACCCTAAGATCTTGCTCTTGATTGTTCACATTCAAAGATAAGTAAATTCCACCTCCATCATTTGATAACTCATACCTCACATAATTCAAACCAGCGCTAACCACTTGACTTTGCAAAGCATGGGCAATGCTTTTTGAATCTATAACCTCAAATACAAGTGTATTTTCCTGGAAGTATAGCGAAACTCGGTCATTCGAGGCACTACCAAAATCTGATATGTACGCTCGACCATTGCCTTGATTCTCAGCCAATGACAAATGCAAAACTAAGAATGTCCCATCTCGGTTAGTTACATCTGACCTACCTATCGAATATGCTTTCAACAAATCTTTCAAAAGACCATCAAAATACTGGATGCGTATAGGGAAATTTCGCTCTGAAAGCAATTTCGCTACATCACCAGCATCATTATCTTGAGATAGTCCGCACACGAGTACTATGTCGTAAGCAGATATACGCGACAAACCAAGTGCGCTAAACACCACATCTCTTGAATTCTGATTTTGTTGAATTGAGTCTTTGTATTCTAAAGCCTGTGAAATATAGGATTCAAATATGCTTTTAAATTTTAACCGATTCCCATCGGTGCTTCTTGATGTCGTCAACTTCCCAACAAAAGGGGTTTTAAGCTCAAAAATTGTTAGCTCTGAACTATTGATTTTTGCACACAAGAAATCAGGTTCAGGACTGAAATTGAGATCTGCATCGCGCGGTAATGCTCCTGATGATGATCTATCAAATGATTTATGAGAGGAGTACCCAAGCACAGAAAATACGACGGGGTTATCCTCAAAATAAGCTTGATATTTGGCTTCTTCATTTACCCTGTCTTGAAGCAGCTCATATAGTTGATATATCGCAAGCCAGAGATCATTCATATAAGTACTGCCAATTTATAAAGGACTGAAATGATGTCTACTTTACCAATCTCGGACCGGGCTTTTTGAATGGTGGTTGACCGCGCCAATAGCGAATCATCAACCAGCCAAATAACATGCCGCCGAGGTGAGCGAAATGAGCTATGCCAGCTTGTGTTCCGGAGACACCCATCAATAAAGAAATTGCACCGAAAATAATGACCATTGTGCGGGCTTTCATTGGAATCGGCGGAATGATCAGCATCATTTTCTGATGCGGAAATAACATTCCGTATGCCAGTAATAAACCGAAAACGCCACCGGAGGCACCAATGGTGGGATAGATATTGTTCCCCAGAATTCCGCTACTTACTAATAGCAATTGAATCAAACCGGCGCCAATCGTGCATACCAATAAATATTGAATATATTTTTTGGGGCCCCAAGTTTGCTCGAGCACAGCGCCAAATTGAAATAAGGCAATGCCATTAAAAAATAAATGGATAAAGTCGCCATGCAGAAAGCCATAGCTGAGCAGTTGCCAAGGATAGAACGTGGCCGTTACCAGCGTGCCATCGCTTGCGGTGCCAAGCGTATGTTGGCCCAAAGGCCAAAGCGCAAAAAACAATAATGTTTCATCCGGGAAAACTTGCTGCAACAAAAAAGCACCCGTTAATATGAACAACAACAACTTGGTAATGCGTGGTAAATGCACGATGTCATCTCCAGTGAACAGCCGGTATCATAGCCAATATGAGTGCGGAATCGTCAGACATCAAGCTAATCAGTGAAAAAATTACCCAGCAAGCATGGGTAGCCATCAACGACTTGTTTAAACCCAATTTGCTACACGCTTTGTTTGAAGAGGCCTGCGAGCATGAGGCATCAAACGTATTGAACCTGGCCGCCATCGGCCACAAGCAAAGTAAAATAATCTCGACACTGCGTGGCGACTCTACGCTGTGGCTCGATGATGCACGCTGTGGTGAGGCTTCGAGAATATTTCTTGATGCGTTGGATATTTTGCGAAAAGACTTAAACCAATCTTTGTTGCTTGGGCTTGAATCGGTTGAAGCCCATTACGCTGTATATCCACCGGGTGCGGCTTATGCACGGCATCGTGATCGTTTTCGTGATGACGATGCACGGGTGCTGTCTTTGGTATGTTATTTAAATGCGGATTGGCCTGAGTGTGCCGGAGGCGAATTACGATTACATTTGGCCGATGGCCATCACGATATTGCGCCCAATATGGGTACAAGCATTATTTTCTTGAGTGCAGAAATTGAACATGAAGTCTTGCCTGCCATGCAGACTCGATACAGCATTGCGGCATGGTTCCGGCAGCGCGAAATAAAATTACGTTGATAGTTATTTGCAAGTGGCTGTAAGGCCCGAACAATTTAATGGAACTCGGGGGTAACAGCCCTCCTCCGGATTATTAAACTTACTTTTTCTTCACTGTTGTCGGCGGCGCCCAAAGCAATTCATCAATCGTTGCCGCTACTTTGCAACCCCGTACTTTTCCATTCACGACGACAACGCCTTCTGCACGCAGTCGTTGAATTTGTTCCGCGTAGTGCGCTGAATTTTTTGGAAATGCGATGCTGCCATCGGATCTTAATATTCGATGCCACGGCAGTTCACTGTCTTGGTTATTTGAAAGTAAACGCGCAACCATGCGAGCACGTCCTGACAAGCCTGCGCGGCGCGCAATTTCACCATAGCCCGCCACTTCGCCTTTCGGCACAGCGCGAATGGCCGCAATGATCGCAGTAGGGGCAGACTTTGGCGGCATAGGAGTCTAGAATAGGCGTTCTTAGGAGAACAGTCATGCGTAGTTTTGAATCAATTCGCAGTCACGTGGAAGGCAAGTATAAAGTGACTGCACGCGAACCCTATTTGGTTTGCGTTGAATTATCTTTGGAGCAAGGAACTCGCCACCAAAGTATTTTTCTGTCGGAACTTGAAGCGGAAGATAGTCGCAAATATTTACGTCTCAGCACCGCAGTTGCACCCATGACCGGGCTCGACGCAAAAAAAATGCTGGCCTTTAATTGGCAAAGCCGAGTTGGCTTTATGGCAATTGGTGAACTGGACGGCGTACCGTATTTACAGCTTTGCGAAAACCGCCCTTTTGACAGTCTTGATGCGGCCGAACTAGACCGCCTGATTCTGGAAATCGGTGGCGTTGGCGATAATCTGGAACGCATGCTATCTGCCGGTGGTGATTTGCACTAAACGCGTATCGTTTAAGTAAAGCAAAAAATGACTATGGGGTTCTTTTTTGCATCGGAGCACCAAATATTAAAGTCTTGAAAAACTTCTATATTGCCGAAGCTCCTTTATCGAGTGCTCAACTAAAACTGCTTGGATCGAAGTCTGGTCGTTTGCGAAGCTGCTTTATCGCAAATCACGCATTCATTTAGCTTGTTACAGACGGCCTTTGATGTTTCATAACGCCCAGAGATCACCTCAAAGTGTCATCTGACTACGCTCATTGACTCCCAGATAACAGCTTTAAGGCCATGGCTAATCCAAGAATTGGCCGTTTATTAGCCGGTTTCGCCGCTTTGTTATTACCTTCGCCAGCATTGGCCAGCGCGGTAATTAAAATCAAATTAGACGTGGCCGATCAGTTTTTGGGCTTGTTTGCAATTGGCATTTTTATGACTCTGATGCTTTCGTGGCGTTGATAATATTCCGGCCATGTACACCGTTTTGCAGATGAACCCGACCATAGATCACGGCCAATAGCTGCTCATTACATTCATTGCCAGCGTGGCGGCAGCTTGTTATCGGCAGGCTCACGCGGCTGGTGTGGCGTTTATGGGAGGGGTCTAATGGTACCAATGCCCTTATAGGTCATTTAAAATGGAGTTGGACTATTACACTCGGATACATCGCAAGCATTTATACTCACCTCTGGATTAATGCTTCCTACTTCTCATGATTGAAATCCTGATAGTTATTGTTCTAGTTTTGTTCAACGGCTTCTTCGCCTTGTCGGAGATGGCCGTAATGACTTCGCGCAAGCAGCGTTTAAAGCAACTGGCTCTTACCAGTGCACGTGCACGCAAGGCAATGGAACTGGCCGAACATCCCGAAAACTTTTTATCAGCCGTACAAGTCTGGATTACTTTATTAGGTTTGCTAACCGGTTATTTTGGTGGTCAATCGCTGGCTGCAAAAGTGCAAGTACCTCTGATGGAATTAGGCATCCCGCTGATCACAAAATACGCGCACACGATAGCCTTTGCCTGTAGTTTTATTTTGATTCTTTTGATTTCTGTCGTACTTGGTGAATTGGTACCCAAACGCTTAGCTACCTTGCGTCCGGAAAAGATCGCGACAGCGGTAGCTATTCCGATGAGCATATTGAGCATGATCGCCCGCCCGGCAGTGCTGATATTAACGCTATGCACGCGAACTTTATTAAGGCTTATGGGCCTGGGTAAAATTGCCGAAGAAAAAGTTACGGAAGAAGAAATTCGGCATCTGGTGGCGGAAAGCCATGAACAAGGCGTTATTGATGGCGATGAACGCAATATGTTGAATCGTGTACTGCGATTAGGTGATCGCACCTCTGATTCTTTGATGACGCCACGTACACGCATCACTTGGCTAGATGCGAATGCGTCACTGGAAGATAATCTGGCAAAAATGCGAGACACATCTTTTGCCCGTTTTCCAGTCTATCGTGCTACAGACACCGATGTACTGGGAATACTAGAAGTTAAAACCTTGGCCGGTTATACCGATGTCAAAACGAACGACGAGTTATTTCGCCAATTACGCCCTGCCCTGTTTGTGTCCGATTCCACTAATGCTTTACGACTGTTGGAAATATTCCGTGAAGAACAACAGACCGTCGGGCTCGTCGTCGATGAATACGGTGACATCCAAGGTTTGGTCTCGTTAAATGATTTGCTAGGTGCTGTACTTGGTCGCATCCAAGATAGTGAGAGTAGCGAAGATGAACCCACGATCGTTCAACGCGCCGATAGCTCCTGGTTAATCGATGGTCGAGTGTCGGCCGATGAATTAAAAGAATTGCTCGGCTTACATACATTGCCCAATGAAGACGAACAAGATTTTACCACTGCCGCCGGCATGGTTGTTGCCCATTACGGGCGTATTCCACATGCTGGCGAGTATTTTGACTGGCAGCGCTGGCGAATCGAAGTAGTCGATTTGGACGGTGCCCGCATTGACAAATTATTAATCGCCGAAGTGCCCGAAAAATCATTGGACCCTGAAGCTATCTAATGAAATTCAGATTTCCGAAAAGCCATGGCCCTCTACCACCGAGCACACACCAGCTAATCAACAAGCTATGTGAGGGGTTGCCGGAAGACGAGCTCACACTTAGCGGGTTGCTGGATGAATTCCAGGAACGCGCCTTTGGTTTATTTTTATTCCTGGTGCTGCTGCCGACATTTTTCCCGGTGCCTATGGGACAAGGTTCGGTAAGCGGGTTTTTGACCTCTATGATTGGTCTGCAATTTTTATTGCGATATGAACATCCCTGGTTACCGGGATTTATTGCCAACCGTAAATTTCATCGTTCAAGAATCATCGGATTTCGAAACCGATTCGACAAGTGGTTGCTACGTTTGGATAAAATTACCAAACCGCGCGATGAGTGGATATTCAGCAATCCTTTTGCACACGCGTTCACCGGTTTTTTGCTACTTCTTTTAGGCGGAAGTTTGGCCTTGCCACTGCCTGGCACCAATATTCCGTTCGGCATTATCATCTTATTCTTTTCATTTGCACTGATTGAACGCGACGGCCGTTTTATGATGGTTGGCTGGTTACTGGGTGTTATCGAAATTGTGTTACTGGTATTTTTCTCTAAAGAACTTGCGGTGCTTGTAGCGTCCTGGTTTTGATTTTTTTGCTTTTGTAGAAGCGCCTTAAGGCGCGACAGGCCTGCGACAATGTTTACCGTAGGAGCGAGTTCTACTCGCGAAACCCTGCGACAATGTTGACCATAGGAGCGAGTTCTACTCGCGAAACCCTGCGACAATGTTGACCGTAGGAGCGAGTTCCGCATTAGATTATTTCGCAGTGTGTTCGGGCCTAGAAGGCCCTCCTACGAATAAATTGTAGAATCAAGCCGTAAAAAGTTTTGCCACTTCCTGTGCCAGCATTGGTCGGCCTAACCAGAAACCCTGACCTTGGTCGCAGCCACGTTCGCGGAGTACCGCGTACTGGCCTTCGGTTTCAATGCCTTCGGCAACCACGGTAATTCCCAGTGAATGCGCCATGCCGATAATCGATGTGGTCAGTGCCAGATCATCCGGATCGCGCAACAAATCAGTGACAAAACTACGATCAATTTTGACACCATCTACCGGGACTCGGCGTAAGTGACTCAAACCGGAAAAACCAGTACCAAAATCATCGAGCCATACTTTTACTCCGGTCGCGCGAATACGCGAGAGCAATACGCTTGCCTGATTTTCATCGCTTAATATCGCGGTTTCGGTCAGCTCCAGATGTAGTTGATGTGGCTTCAGGCCTGATGATGCCAATACGGTTTCAACCACATCGACTAACTCACCACCACGCAATTGTTTTGACGAAACATTGACCGAAACGAAGGGCTGCGTCTGGTCAGTACTCGTCCACATCGCTGCATCATTGCAGGCAAGGATCAATGCATGCCGTCCCAACATTTCGATCAATCCGCTTTGCTCGGCGACTTCAATAAAGGTCGAAGGTGGCACCATGCCTAGACGCGGATGTTGCCAACGCATTAATGCTTCGGCGCCGACAATGCGGCTATCGATTAAACTATAGATCGGCTGGTACATCAAAGCCATTTCGCCGCGTTCAAATGCACCGCGCAAGTCTTGTTCCAGTTGCACGCGACGTTCAACGGCTTGATCCATTGCACGGCTATAAAAACGATAACAATTTTTACCGCCTACTTTGGCTTGATACATCGCAATGTCGGCATTTTTTAGCAGCACTCCAGCGGCATTAGCATCGAATGGAAACAGGGTAATGCCGATCGAAGCAGTGAGATAAAGTGGATTGCCATTTGAATTTAACGGCTTGCGAATTTCTGCCAATAAGTCTTCGGCCATTTCACTGGCGCTATTGCGAATATCGGATTTCAAGAAAAGTAGAATGAACTCATCGCCACTGAATCGAGCGACTTGCGATCCCGGCAAGCCATGTTTTTCCAGTGTATTTTTTACTCGTAATGAGAGCTGATTCAATACTTCGTCGCCCTCTTCATGACCTAGCGTATCGTTCACCCGCTTGAAATCATCGAGGTCAATAAATAGCAAAGCCAGTTCGCCACTATGTGCTTGCAGCGTCAATAGGCGATTTTCAAGCTCTTCTCGAAATGCCAGGCGATTGGCCAAACCGGTAAGTGAATCGGTGTAAGCCATGCGACGAATTTCGCGATCATGCCGTGCAACCCCAGCGCTCATACGAGCGAATGCGCGGGTTAAGCCACCAATTTCGTCTTCACGATTCGATGATAAATTTACATCGGCGTAGCGGCCCTGCTCCA
>JAYUUM010000198.1:0-3092 GCA_043754555.1 Arenimonas sp.
CTAAATTTTTCCGCCGCCGTAAATTCTGCAAATTCACTGCCGAAGGCATTACGCATATCGATTACAAAGATCTGAACACCTTGCGCCAGTACCTGACCGAGAACGGCAAAATCGTTCCAAGTCGCATCACCGGCACCAAGGCAAAGTATCAGCGCCAGCTGACCACAGCAATTAAAGTTGCTCGTGAATTAGCCCTGATTCCTTACTGCGATAACCACAACATCTAAAGTTTTGCCGCAAACCTGCGCTTGAGCGCAGGCTATGCAAGGCGAATTTTTAGAGTGTTGAAATAGAAATCTACGGACAGCAACAGTTGCGGGTTTTAATCCGCTAACGTAATGGAGTAATAAAATGCAATTGATTCTCTTACAAAAAGTCACCAATCTCGGCGGTTTAGGCGACAAGGTCGATGTAAAACCAGGTTACGGCCGTAACTACCTTATCCCAACGGGTAAAGCGGTGCCTGCCAATGCGACCAACATCGCAACTTTTGAAGCCAAGCGCGCTGAATACGAAGCTAAAGCCAATGCAACTCTGGCCGCTGCCGAAGCCCGCAAAGCAAAGTTGGAAGGCGCGTCTGTCACGATTAACGCGAATGCCTCGACCGAAGGTAAGCTGTTCGGTTCAGTCGGCACCCGCGATATCTCAGAAGCATTCACCAAAGCCGGCTTCAAGTTGGAAAAATCTGAAGTGGTTATGGGCGAAGGCGCAATCAGTCGTACCGGTGAATTTGACGTAGTCGTGCATCTGCATGCCGACGTTGAAATCAAGGTAAAAGTTATCGTAGCTCCAGAAGCCTAATAAGTTTCTATAGCTCAAGCAGAAGCCGCCGCAAGGCGGCTTTTTGTTTTCGCAGGGGCGCCTGCTTGCTGCGCCCTTTGTCAGATTGCCGCAGACCTGGGCGCAGCAAGCAGGCGCCCCTACGGTTTATCTGGAGATCTCAATGATTGAGATTGTTTTATGATCTTATCCACAGGAAACCCACCGACTTGCACGCAACACTTTCGCCCGATAAGCCGTAGCATTAGCTCACAGTAATTCTTCAAAAAATTAAAAGAAACCCTATGTCTGCACGTCCCGATTCCATTCGTTCCGATAATAAAATTGATGCCTTGCGCTTGCCGCCACAATCGGTGGAAGCCGAGCAGGCGGTGATTGGTGGCCTGATGCTTGCACCGGAATCGCTGAATATTCTGGGTGACAGCTTGTCGGAAGAAGATTTTTATCGGCGCGACCACCGCCTAATTTATCGCGGCATTCGCGAGTTGGCCGAAAAAAATAAGCCCTTCGATGCGGTAACTTTGGGCGAATGGTTTGAAGCCAATAATCTTTCCGAGCAAATCGGCGGTAATGCCTATCTGATAGAACTGGCCAGTACTACGCCATCGGCCGCCAATATCAAAGCTTATGCTGAAATCGTGCGCGAAAAATCGGTGTTACGCCAATTGATCGAAGCCGGTACCGAAATCGTTAACGATAGCTTTCGTCCCGATGGCCGCGAAGTCAGCGAGTTACTCTCTAAAGCCGAGCAGCATGTATTCCGTATTGCCGAGCAGGGCGAGCGCGGCAAAAAAGGTTTTGTGCCCGTGCGTACCGCCATGGTCGAAGCCTTTGAACAATTGCGCCAGCGCTATGAAAACCAGGGCGCGATTACCGGGCTACCCAGCGGCTTTCACGATCTGGATCAAATAACCTCGGGCCTGCAAAATTCGGATTTAATTATTCTCGCGGCGCGTCCTGCCATGGGTAAAACCACACTGGCTTTGAATATTGCCGAGTTTGCTGCGCTGAAAACAAAAAAAGCGGTCGCGGTGTATTCGATGGAAATGTCGTCGTCGCAATTGGCATTCCGTTTGATTTCATCGATTGGCCGTATCAATGCGCAACGCCTGAAAACCGGCATGTTGGAAGATGAAGATTGGTCGCGGGTCAACATGGCGATCAAAATGTTGTCGGAAGTCAAAATCTTTATTGACGACACCCCAGCATTGTCGCCCTACGATTTAGCATTCCGTGCGCGCCGTTTAAAACGTGAGCATGACTTGGGTTTGATCGTGGTCGATTATTTGCAATTAATGCAGGTGCCCGGCAACAAGGAAGGCCGAGTCAACGAAGTCTCGGAAATTTCCCGCTCGCTTAAAGCACTTGCAAAGGAATTGAATATTCCGATTATTGCCTTGTCACAGTTGAATCGTGGTTTGGAAAGTCGAACTGACAAGCGTCCAATCATGTCCGATTTGCGTGAGTCCGGTGGTATCGAACAAGACGCCGACATCATCATGTTTATCTATCGTGACGACTATTACCATAAGGACTCGGCGGAGAAGGGTTTGGCTGAAATTATTATCGCCAAACATCGTAACGGTCCGACCGACACGATCAAACTAAAATTCTTTGGTGAATATACCCGCTTCGATAATTTAGCGCGCGATTCGATCGGAAGTTTTGAATAGCGATGTAGGACCGACGTAGGACCGACGGAAGTCGGGACGTGCCTAAATATCTGATTAAAAGTCCCGACTTCCGTCGGTCCTACGGTCTTACACCTTGTAAGCCATCGTCAGCGTATTGAGATGCACACGTTCTTCATCACGCAAGAACGGTGATATCAGCATCATCACTTGCACGATGCCATTCCGAATGGCTTCCTGCTCGTCTTTGTCGCCGCGTACGCTGGCATAGTTCAGCCAGAATGTTGCGATCACTAAAATATTGGTCGCAGTACCTTCAATTTCGGTACCGGAAGCGCGCATGACACCGGCTTGCACAAGACCGCGCATTACAGTGGTGGCATTGCCCGCCGCGCGTTTCAGGATGCGGGCAAAGCGCATACGTAAATGACGATTGCGACTAAGAATGTCCACTAGGTCGCGATATAAAAAACGATATTCCCAGATACATTCAAAAACCAAATGCAGTTGCAGCCAGATATCTTCCAGATTCGGCAGACGACCCTCGGGTGCGATCAAAGCAGAGTCCATGCGTTCTTCATAGCGCTGGAATAGCTGTTCGATAATGTCGTCTTTATTGCGAAAGTGGTAATACAAATTGCCCGGTGAAATTTCAAGTTCATCGGCAATATGATTGGTGGT
>JAYUUM010000199.1:0-3074 GCA_043754555.1 Arenimonas sp.
AATACTACCTGCAGCATTTTGCCGTTCCTGTTCGTTCTTGAAAGTAGTAGCCGGTAGTTTTTCCAAGCCGACCAGCGCTTGTTTATACAGTGCATGATCCGGGTGACTAGGATTAGACAACAGCGGCGATTGATCCGGTTTTGCTGCGACCACCGGTGGCGTAGTCGGCGCAACAACGGCGGTCGGCTCGGATTTTTTCAATGCAGCAAAGGTATCTTTTCCTACAACACCATCATCCACTAATCCACGCGCACGTTGAAATGCTTCGACGGCATGCTTGGTATTGCCGCCAAAATCTCCATCGGGAATCAGCACTTTACCTTGCGCATCTTTAAAGCCCAGGGCGTTTAATTGTTCCTGTAACTTGATAATTGGGGTGCCGCGCTCACCTAGCTTTAATACGCCGTCTTCCAGAGGATTTTGACTTCCGCTAGGACCGTCAATTTGTTTTATATTTTTCAAAAATGGGTATGGATCTATTGCCTTTCCGGATAATGGTTCACCATTTCTCGCGCCAGTCCGGATTTCGAAATGCAAGTGAGTGTCCCCGGTGCTAGGGGTATTGCCGCTACGACCCAACGTTGCAATTTTAGTATCGGGCGTTACCGTTTGCTCTCTCGATACCAAGATCTTGTCCAGATGCGCGTACAGAGTTCTTTGCCCATTACCGTGATCAATGACTACGGTATTGCCATAACCGGTTGCAGGACCGGCATAGACAACTTTGCCCGCAGCAAACGGTTCGATTGGATCGCCGACTTTGCCCTGAATATCCAAGCCAGAATGTCGCCCTGAACGATTTGATCGCGCCGTGCCGAATTCACCCTCGCCTTCACCACGCTTGTCTGCATCGTTGATTTTGAAATTACCGGGAGCTGGCCAGTTAGCATTGGCATTTTGTGTTGGCGCATTTGGGGCTGCTTGTTCTGGCGCATTGCGCTTTAAAGCCGCCAACGTGTCTTTTCCTGCAACACCGTCGTCTTCCAAACCACGCGAGCGCTGATAGTTTGCAACTGCCGTTTTAGTATTCGGGCCATATTCGCTATCGGCTACCAGCGGTTTACCATCAACCAGTATTTTATTTTTAATCAATTGTTCTTGCAGCTCTCTTACAGCAGCTCCTTTTTCGCCTTCTCTCAAGACACCATCGGCTAGTGGATTGCTGGAAACCGGCGCCGGGTTTTGCTGACCTGGCACTTTCGACACAATGCCGACTTCAGGAATCGCTATTCGTTCGTATTTGGTTTCCCAATACTGAACAAATGTTTTTGCCAAATCCTTGTCGGACATTGCCTTGAATTGATCCAGGCTAACACCCGATACTCTTGCAATATCACCACCCACATTGTCAATGATGTTTTGTCTTGCACGAGGCGTGTCAGAAAAAAAACTTCCGGTATCTATCGCTGCCTGAATTGAACGATATCCATAGGCACCTTGTTGATGTGCAATGTACATATCCAAACCATTGGGATTAGCTTCACCGGACAAATACGGGCGACCGGATCTGCCGTGGCTTGCGATGATGTCTTTCTGATTATCCAGATAAAGACGGGCACCCGCATCGCCGTTTATGACTGGATCGAATTCCTTTCCGCGAATACCGTATTGGGTTGCGGTACTTGGAAGAAATTGATAAAGCCCGGCGGCTTTACTGCCGGAGTTAAAGGCTCTCTCGTCGAATTTTCCACCGGTTTCGATGTATGACGCTCGCAGGAAATCGTCTTTGGGTATTCCGTACTTTGCCGCCGTACGTTCGACAATTTCGAGTATCTCTTGCTTCGAGTAATCTCTTTCCATCGCACTAATTCCTTGTAAAGTATTCAGCGAACAATCTGATAAGTCGATAATTTCTCGTCGTATCGATAAGTCACAGCATCTTTCTCAGACAAGGTAATTAGCTTGCCTTTGTCGTCCAATTCTGTTCCTTTAAACACTACTTTTAATGCTTGCCAACTTGAGTTGTTAACCGCTGAAAATTGTAGGGTTCCACTGCTGGTTGCACATTTGGCTTTGGTTGCCGAATCAGCTTCATGGGCACAGCCCGCTGTATTGTCAGAACCTGTCTTGACATTGCCTAAATACTTCCATTTCTCGTTCTCGGGTGAGAAGACAAAAATCTCATTAAAAAACAACTGGATTCCCATATTTGCGAAAATTACCGAAGGTGTTGCAAGAACCAATTTCCCCTGCACGTCCTGAAAAACTGCCGTCTTTTGCGTGGCATCCACAACAGGCGCTTTGTTATTACTGCCAAACTTTCCGACATCTTGTTGCACATTTTTCAGCTGCCACTGGTTACCGACAAGTTCGTACATCGCTTGTGAAATAGTCACCTTGTCTTCCGAAGTCGGGTATTCAATTTCCGAAGGCGGAGTTGCTTCGGTAAAGGCAACAAAATAGCTTTTCCCGTTACGTACAAACTGCTGACCATTCCAATAGCCGGCATAGCGGCCATCACTTAGCTGATCGCCGGCAACTTCCTTGACGTTTTGTTTGTAAACATCGGCGAGAACCGTTTTCGCATCGGGCAACGGCATGCTTGGCAAATCAGCTAGGCTAATGTCGCTTGATGCACCATCAGCATTATTTCCCGGCACTGTTTCTGTGGCGATATCGCTAGACACAGCTGCTGAATTTTGCTGCTTGCAGCTTGTGACCGACAGCGCAATCAGCATAAGCGTCAATAATTTTTTATGTTGCATTTATCAGGTCCTTGGTGACAACACTTATGCACAACAATTCGCCACCGCTCCTAATGAGCGGATGGCGATGTGGCCTTTAGGCAATCTGCATGCCTGATTTCTTTTGCTGCTCCTGCTGCGTTTGCTGGACTGGCTGAACTTGCTGCGCATCCTGCTGAATTTGCTGCGTGCTCTTTTCAATCGGCTGGGCTGCTGCCTGCGCTTTATCGACATAAATACGCTGGTGTGCAGGGTCATTCATAGCTCCTTGCACTGCAAACAAACCTGAGCCATTGGTGCTGAGTGCCACGTTATCAATCCTGGTCAAGCCGGTTACTTTTGCCTCAAAGGCAATACTACCTGCAGCATTTTGCCGTTCCTGTTCGTTCT
>JAYUUM010000200.1:0-9168 GCA_043754555.1 Arenimonas sp.
GAATAGCTGCTAGTAGCCACTTACTCACTAATTGCGACTCCAAATAATAAAATGTCTAACAACCAAGATAAGGGACCGACGCGCCGGATGATAACTCGCTTGAATGTAAAGTTTCCACGGATGTCCCCTTGATTGCGTAGTTAGGCGGCGGGCGACTTGCCTAGCTCGCTAGATACATATGCGGATATCTCGCTGGTGTTCCTGACAAACTCTGCCTCTAGGTCAATTCCACACTTGTTTGCCAGGACAATGATTGACCACAAACAGTCCGACAATTCATGACCAAGTTTCGCTTTACAGTCATCGATAGTTCGGACGCCGGCGTTTGCCTGAATCAGTTTTGCTAGATCGCCCACGTCCCCTACGAAGCCAAGTGCAAGCTCTTGTGTGGTCCAGATGCGCCCGTATTTCTTGGTTTCAAGCTGCTCGTAAAGCTCGTTTAGCTGTAGTGCTGATTTTTCAAGTTCGCTGAAGTTCATGTTCTGACGCCTAACAACCAAAATAAGGGGCCGACGCGCCGGATGATAACTCGGATGAATCTAATGTTTCCACGGAGGTCCCGCTTGATTGCGTAGTTAGGCCCATTCTACGTGCCAGCCAAGCCCTGCGCATATATGGCAAACACTCGAAGAGTTCGAAGATGGGTCGCGACGATTACCGTTGCCATTGCATATAGCGCAGTCGTAGGCTTGAGTCGGTCGTGCTGGAATAAAGTTTGACAGTTCCGGCCACCGATTGGAGCCATAAACAATTGCCCTGAGCAGAGTGAAGTCGGATTTTTCAAAAGCCAGCTCATTCGTTGTTTCTCCAGTGTTGATCACGGAGCAGGTCGTCTCAAGAAAATAGTAAGAACCCCAAGATGTAAAAACTGGAAGCGCATTCAATTCTTGAGATAAAGACCATTCTTCCTTGTCAACGCAGTCTTGCTCTCGCAATTCAAGAATTAATGACGTTACAAGGGCTTTAAGTTCTGGTGTTGCTAGCTGCATTTCTTTGGGCCTAACAACCAAAATAAGGTGCCGACGCACCGGATATGAAACTTAAAACCAATATTTCCACGGAGGTCACCTTGATTGCGTAGTTATGCCCTTGCTACAGCCAAGGGGGATGATGAAACTCGATTTTTGTAGGATCGGAAATGCGTTGTAACATATTAAGTGCTCGTTTTCTTGCTGCCAAATGCGGAATATTATTTTTGCTAAATAATTTTAGGAAGCCGCTTACACTAGTAACCTCTTTGGTAACACCGAAGACATAGTAAAAAGGCGGTAATACTGGAGTTTTTGATTTTGCCGATACTCTTAAAAATAGTAGACCGTTAATATATCCCTCGACATATGCGACATCTTCATAGCGCCTGTCTTTTAGCTTTTGTTTCTTAATTTTCTCATAAAGCTCAATTAGTCTGGCTAATCTGCAGTGATGCGAGTATTCACCGGAGCCCTGCATATTGGTCGCACGGTCGAGAGCATGTGCTAGACCATCTTGATAAGACGCAGCAAAAATTAATTCTGGAACTCGAGATATTTTAACCTTATCGTGAAGTTTGCGGTGCTCAGCCGCAACGATTTTTCGTAAATAGGACGCCCAACTAAAAACCTTGTCTGGCAAAAGAATGCCCTGACTTACTAAGTGCTTTTTGATCTCGGAGATGAAGTGAGTGCCATCCGTCTGTATAGGAATGAGGCCAAACTCTGCAAGCCTTTCACACTCTTCTTTGTACGGGTTAACAACATATGCTTGTCTATGAAATGCTTGCATTTGTGTCTTGACGAAGGAGTACAGCGCTTGGAAATCTGAGTCTGCAAGTGAGTAGCCAATGAAAACGACAGTTTTGGTAGCTAATATTGTTTTAAGCAGTCCACCAATTAGCCCTTTAAACAATCTTTTCTTGCATTGGGCATAGTCCGATTTTGTTGCAACTATTGATCCAAAATTTGAAATAGAGCCGTGAATTTTTAACACACGACGCTCGGCGGCATCCCAAAGCGCCAAGTCAGAATCGGCAAAGAACGGGGTTGCTTTACAGTAACGTTCGAAATAAGTATCCCAATTAGTAGTTACTACATCATGTACTAAGAATAAGGTTCCGAGTTCTCTGTGGAAGCCTGAGGCGGCATCATTTAGTTCTGGATGCGAATCAATATGATCGAATCGCTTTCTAATTTTTTGAATAAGCTTTTGCCGGCCATTGGGTTGCTTGGTCAACTCCTCCATGAGGTCGGGAAAAGAAAGGGTAGATTTGTCCTCGTTTAGTTCTGACGCGACATCTTCATAAAGTGTGTGATGCAATACTCTTTTCGACTCGGTACTTATCCCAGCGCCGGCAAAAACTACAACATTACCCTTGATTAATTCATTGATGAGATCACTCGGCATTTCGAATCGGTGGTTTTGTTTACAAAAAACGCAGTCACAATTCATATACCTTCTCCCTGAACTCAATAAGGGGCATAACAACCAAAATAAGGTGCCGACGCACCGGATGTGAAATAAGAACACAGTATACGCACGGAGGTCACCTTGATTGCGTAGTTAGGGGCCAACAATAATACTATTTGGTGAACATGCGACATTCTCGTAACCCCAAAGAGTTGATGATTGAAGTGAGCAGGCAATTTCGATTGTCTTGCCGAGATTAAGTCTCCAGGTTATGAAGTCATGCTCGGGTAATATTAACTCAACTCGAGTAATTGGCTTTTCAAACCCATTGACTATGAGCGGAACCTTCAAATCTATAGTTGCCGAAGAAGCTTGCCCGCCCGCAGGAACGAGATATGCATGACCTGAAGCGACGCCATGAAGCACAACGGGCTCGTCTAAAGATATTTCACTATAGCCAGAACAAGAAGTTAATTGAAGGCTCAGCAATATTAGAAAGACTTTCATTGGGCCATAACAACCAAAATAAGGGGCCGACGCGCCCGATGCAAAATTTGAAACTAGTATTTTCACGGAGGTCCCGCTTAATTGCGTAGTTAGGCTGGAAGCCGGAAAGAACGGTGAAGTTGAAGCTGTTGCAGAAATCAAAGTGCGGTCGCGGTACTGGAGCAAAGCGTAACCTAAACAGGCGTGCGAACTCAACTTGTAACTACAAGGCGCGATAGCCTGCGCATAAAACCCGCTGTAACAGAAAATTTACCGAGCACTATTTGTGCAGGCAGCGAACTGGTGACCAAAAAAGCTAAACGGAGAATGGCAAAAACAAATTGCGAAGAGCTTACTTTATTTTGCTTTTTGCTAATGCCGCCTAACAACTAATTGACCCCCGAAGTGGGGTGATTACCGATTATCGCTTATTCAAAGCGCGTATCAAGCTTTTCCTACAAGGATTACCTACATCTCCTGACAGACGAAAATAGGCAAAAGCTGAATGATAGGCGTTACACACCAGTTAGGCCTTGATATGAGTTATGAAACCAGATCGACGGGTAAAAATGACCCCGTAAAAAAAGTTGCGAGCAAGCCGATGGCTTTCGGGCGTGAGCCTAAGAAATCCCAGTTGTTAGAGCTTGTGCGAGGTCGCTGTCGAGTTAAACATTACAGTTTAAGAACGGAGGATGCTTATCTAGGTTGGATTAAACGGTTCATTATCTATCATGGAAAACGGCATCCATCCGATATGGGTGGGCCTGAGGTAGAAGTTTTTTTAACTCACTTGGCAGTGCAGGGGCATGTGGCACCAAGCACGCAAAACCAGGCTTTGTCGGCGTTACTTTTTTTATATAGAGAGGTGTTGCATTTGCAGTTGCCTTGGATGGAAAACGTGGTGCGGGCCAAGCAACCCTCACGTTTGCCAGTGGTGTTATCGGTAGCAGAGGTGAATCGGTTGCTTGCGCGCTTAGACGGTCGCGAATGGCTGATGGCTAATTTGTTGTACGGAACCGGAATGCGTTTGATGGAGTGTGTTCGCTTGCGGGTTAAAGATGTAGATTTTGAGTGTAATGAAATAGTGGTGCGTGATGGTAAGGGTAGCAAGGACAGACGGACGATGTTACCGGCAAGATTATGTGATCCGCTACGGACGCAATTGGATAAAGTGCATGAGTTTCATCGTGAAGATACTGCTGAAAAATGGGAAGGTGTTTTTTTGCCGACGGCGTTAGCGAGAAAATATCCAAACGCTAGTAAGACCATGTCTTGGCAGTATGTTTTTCCAGCGACGCGACGCGCACGTGATCCGCGTGATGGCAAAGTTCGGCGGCATCATATTGATGAAAAAGTGATACAGCGTGCAGTATCAAAAGCAGCAAAAGCTGCCGGGATTGACAAACCCGTAGGCTGTCATACTTTGCGGCATTGCTTTGCCACGCATTTAATCGAGGCCGGTTATGACATACGGACGATTCAAGAATTGCTAGGGCATAAAGATGTGGCGACAACGCAAATTTATACACACGTTTTGAATAAGGGTGGACGTGGAGTTTGCAGCCCACTGGATAAGTAGTTCGGTTGTATCGGGTGATGCCCCCACCCTAGCCCTCCCCCGCAGATAGAGCGCAGGGGAGGGGATAAAGCGTATTGCTGAAAGTCACCCAATCATTTTCTCTACTCTCAACCACTTAATCGTGTCATTCAACAAGCCATCCAAATCCGTTTCAACATAACCTAGATCACGTTTGGCTTTGCCGGAATCTACTTTCAAATCATGAATAGTAAACGTGGCTGACTCGGGCGTGATGTCGGGTGGGGTTTTTGTCAATAATGAAAAACCGTATTTCATCTGGGCAAATAGGCGTAATGCAAATGTGGGAATCGGTCTTTTTGGGGTCTTGCGATTAAGTTTGATGCCCACTTGATGAATTAATTCCAGGAAACTCGCGTGTTGGCCGCCGAGCAAATAAGTCTCGCCGAATTTGTTTGATTGATAAGCACGTACCTGGGCTTTTGCAATTTCGCGCACATCGGCAAAGGCGCCAGAGCCGGGTGGGGCGCCGGGCAGTTTGTTTTGATCGATCAAGCGAATCAGTCGTGACCAGTTCTGTTTATCGCCGGGACCCAGAATATGCGAAGGTTGGAAGATAATGAAATCCAGGCCGGATTCACGAGCTTCTTTTTCAGCCAAATATTTAGTACGTTCGTAATTGATCCAGCTTTCGCCACCGCGTTGCGGGACGTCCTCACGCAGCATGCCATGGGCAAGATGCGAATATGCCGACACGCTTGAAGTATGCAAAATCTGTTTAACATTATTGGATTTTGCTGCGGCAATTAAATTCTGGATGCCGCCAACATTGGTTTGCGTTTGCGATGCATTGTTGACACGCCACGTATTCGTATCGGCCGCGGTATGAAAAATAGCGTCGATATGTTTGGTGGCCTGCAACAGGGATTCGGCATCGGCCAATTCGGCGCGAACGGGTTCAGCGCCTTGGGACGCAAGCAAAGAATCCGCCGACTCGGATCGCGATAAGGCTCTGACCTGATGGCCTGCAGCGATAAGTTCACGCTGTATATGTTGACCTAAAAAGCCGGTGGCGCCGGTGAGTAAAATTTTGCTCATAATTTTTTAGCAGTAGGAGGCGGTTGAACCCAAATGATGTTTGGCGAAGGTCGCCCGCAAGCGGCCTGCTACGTAAAGATTATCCTTATCGCCCGCAAGTGGCCTGCTACGTGAAGATTATCCTATTCGCCCGCAAGCGGCCTCCTACGCAAAGATTATCCTAGTAAGAGGTCGTTTGCGGACGATGCTCGATTACAATAGCCGCCATGCACGCACTCGAACATCTTCGCCCAGAATTAAACGCCGGTCTGGCTGCGTTTGAACTCAGTGACGAAACCCTCGCTGAAAAATTGCTGGACTATTTGCAGCTGCTGGAAAAATGGAATAAGGCCTATAACCTGACTGCCGTTCGTGACGTGCATGAAATGCTGGTCAAGCATGTGCTCGATTCGCTGGCGATGCATCGCTTTGTTGAATCCGGAAGTCTCGCCGATTTAGGTACAGGGCCGGGCTTGCCGGGCATTCCTCTAGCGCTGGCGAAGCCGGATTTGCAAGTGAGTTTGGTCGAAAGCAATGGCAAAAAATGTCGGTTCTTGCGCGAATCTGTACGCGTTTTGAACTTAAGTAATGCGCGCGTTATCGAGTTACGGGCGGAAGCGGTGCCGGAATCTGGCCAGTACGACCTGATCACCGCCCGCGCCCTGGATCGATTAGCGGGCATTATCGAAGTGGGCGGTCATTTATTGAAGCCGGGTGGTCAATTGCTTGCCATGAAGGGCGTGCAGCCGGATGAAGAAATTGCAGAATTGCCCGCCGGTTGGCAGTTTGCAGGCTCGCATCGGCTTCAGGTCCCGGGCCTGGCTGGCGAAAGGCATCTGGTAATAGTCGCTTCAAACCCGGCAAACCCGCATAATCGATAACTCAAAAGCTGCTCGACAAATATCAAGGTTTCCAACGCATGGCTCAAATAATTGCGATTGCCAATCAAAAAGGCGGCGTGGGTAAAACTACGACGGCAGTGAATTTAGCTGCAGCTCTGGCGCTTGTGCCACGTAAAATCCTATTGGTAGATCTTGACCCGCAAGGTAATGCGACGATGGCATCGGGTGTCGATAAACGTGAACTCGAACATTCCATCACCGAAGTCATCATGGGCGAATGCGAGTGTCAGCAAGCGATTATCAAAACTACAGAAGGCTACGATTTATTGCCCTGCAATATTGATTTGACCGCTGCCGAAATTGAATTGATGGATTTGCCGGACCGTCAGCAACGATTGAAAATTGCACTTGAAACCGTGCGTGCAAATTACCAATACATTCTGATTGATTGCCCGCCATCGTTGTCTTTATTGACTTTGAATGCGCTCGCTGCGGCCGATGGCATTATTGTGCCGATGCAATGTGAATATTTTGCGCTCGAAGGTTTGTCGGCATTAATCAACACCATAGATGCATTGAAAGCAAAATTAAATCCAAATTTGGAAATTGTGGGCGTGGTTCGCACCATGTTTGACGTCAGAAATAATCTGGCTAATGCAGTGTCAGGCGAACTTACCAAGCATTTTGGCGACAAGGTTTTCCGTTCGATAATTCCACGCAATGTGCGTTTGGCCGAAGCCCCAAGTCATGGCCAGAGTATCGTTGGTTACGACAAAGCATCTCGCGGCGGTGTTGCTTATATGGGCTTGGCTGGCGAAATTATTCGTCGCGAGAAGAAAAAAGCGTCAGAAGAAGTAAGGAAATAGCATGGCGATGAAAAAACCCGCATTAGGGCGTGGCCTGAGCAGTTTGCTCGGCGGCGGCAGCAAAAGCCTGGCAGCAGCGACCGAAAATGAATTGGCCGGTGACGGTCTGTTAAATATCGCCGTCGAAAAATTGCAGCCCGGCCGTTATCAGCCGCGTACCGGCATGGACCCGGCGCGTTTGAATGAGTTGGCAGATTCGATTCGCGTGCAGGGTTTGATTCAACCAATCGTTGTGCGTTTGCTGAAAAAAGACCAGTACGAAATTATTGCCGGTGAACGCCGTTGGCGCGCCGCACAAATTGCCGGTTTGAAAGAAGTGCCAGTGGTATTGCGTGAAGTCGATGATCGCGCCGTTATCGCGATGGCATTGATCGAGAATATTCAGCGTGAAGATTTAAATCCGCTCGAAGAAGCACTGGCCTTGTCGCGTTTGATTGATGAGTTTTCGCTGACACATCAGCAAGCTGCCGAAGCCGTAGGTCGTTCACGCGCTGCGGTATCGAATATGCTGCGTTTGCTGGAACTGCCTGACGAAATTCGCAAATTGCTGGAAGACAAAAAACTGGAAATGGGTCATGCCCGTGCCTTGTTGACACTAGCTGCACCGGCAGCAATTGCGCTTGCTAAAGAAGCGGCAGAAAACGGCTGGTCGGTGCGTGAGGTGGAGCGTCGTGCTCAGGCTCTATCGGCCGGTAAAATCCCCAGTAAGACTATCGCCAAACCAGTCAAGAAAGCCGATGCCGATATCGCAACGCTGGAACGCGAATTGGGCGAACGTCTGAATACCAAAGTGCAGGTACTGCACGGTCGCGGCGGTCGCGGCAAGCTGGTTATTCAATATCACGGTCTGGATGCGCTGGACGGCATTCTGGAAAAAATTCGTGGCCCTGCCGAATAATTAAATTCAGACTATACTTTCCCTATGAGCCAGAGTAATCGCGAGTTTCTTAATTTATCCGTCGCTGAGCGCATTCAGCTTGCCGAAGATATTTGGGATAGTATCGCGACTGAAAATCCTGCGGCACTTATTTTAACGTCCGAACAGAGGCAGGAAATTCAGCAACGCATTCAGGCGCATGATCTGAACCCGGGTGATGCCATTTCCTGGGAACAAATTCGCTCAGAGCTGTTTCTCGGCAAGCAATGATGCAGATTGTTTTTCGGCCAGAGGCCAGGAATGAAGTTCTTGCTGCACAAGAATGGTATGAATCTCGCGCATTAGGTTTGGGCTTGGAGTTTGCGAGGGCGCTTGAGGCTGCTCTGGCTTCGGCAATAAGGAATCCCGATGCATTTGCGCTTGTTGAAGGAGAATGTCGGCGAGTGTTATTGCGCAAGTTTCCATTTTCACTGATTTACCGTGTGAGACCAGAAGAGTTACTGGTTATTGCGGTTTTTCATCATCGACGTGAACCGCTCGTGCTAATCGCAAGAACAGAAAAAGAATCATGACCATACTTGTCACCGGTGCTGCAGGCTTTATTGGTAGCTATGTCTGCAAAGCATTGCAGGCGCGTGGCGAGAAAGTTATCGGGCTTGATAACTTTAATGATTATTACGATCCACAATTAAAACGTGATCGGGTAAAAGCCATTTGCCCGGAGGTCGAAATTTTCGAGATTGATCTGGTGGATCGCGAAAAAATTAACGCACTGTTTGCAAAACACCAACCGACGCACGTGATTCACCTCGCGGCCCAAGCGGGCGTGCGTTATTCGATTACCAATCCGAATGTCTATGCCGATAGCAATTTAACTGGCTTCACCAATATGCTGGAAGCCTGTCGCCATAATGCGGTAACGCATTTGGTCTATGCGTCTTCATCGTCGGTCTATGGTGGCAATGCGAAGCCGCCGTTTTCGGAAGATCAAAGCGTCAATCAGCCTTTGTCTTTTTATGCCGCGACCAAGGCGGCCAATGAATTGATGGCGCATGCGTATTCACATTTGTATCAACTGCCGTGTACGGGTCTGCGTTTTTT
>JAYUUM010000201.1:0-9048 GCA_043754555.1 Arenimonas sp.
CTAGGTTAATGGGGCATACGGCATGCGTTTTAGTCTTTCTCGCGAAGTTCTTTTAAAACCCTTACAGCAAGTCGTCAATGTGGTTGAACGCAGACAGACGCTGCCGGTTTTGGCTAATTTATTGGTTTCGGTTGAAGGCAATAAACTGTCAATGACAGGGACAGATCTAGAAGTCGAGATGATAGCCAGATCCGAAGTGGAAGACGCAGAGAGTGGAGAAACAACGATTCCGGCTCGCAAGCTATTTGAGATCGTTCGGGCATTACCCGATGGCAGTAAAGTCACCCTTAGCCAAATTGGCGACAAGGTGACAGTACAAGCCGGCCGTAGCCGCTTTAGTTTAGCCACATTGCCCAGCCGAGATTTTCCGGCAGTGGAAGATCTGGATTTAGTCGAACGTATCCGTGTGTCGGAATCGGCGCTGAAAGAGTTAATCGAACGCACTGCTTTTGCGATGGCGCAGCAAGACGTCCGTTATTACTTGAATGGTTTATTGCTCGACCTTCGCGAAAGCAGCCTGCGTTGTGTTGCTACCGATGGTCACCGTTTAGCGCTTTGTGAAGCAGAATTACCCGAAGGTGCCCAAACTCGGAAACAGATTATTGTTCCTCGCAAAGGCGTGTTGGAGCTTCAACGCCTGTTGGAAGGTGGCGATCGAGAAGTAGAATTGGAAGTCGGGCGTAATCATCTGCGTATGCGCCGGGCTGATGTCACTTTCACCTCCAAACTGATTGATGGTCGTTTTCCAGACTACGAAGCGGTGATTCCGATAGGGGCTGACAAGGAGGTTAAGGTCAATCGCGAAGCCTTGAGAGCTGCTTTGCAACGTGCCGCGATTTTGTCCAATGAAAAATATCGTGGCGTGAAACTGGAGATATCACCGGGTCAGTTACGCATCATTGCCAATAATCCAGAAAGTGAAGAAGCCCAGGAGGAATTGGAGGCCGAGACCAAAATTGATAATTTATCGATTGGTTTTAATGTCACCTATCTGCTCGATGCCTTGTCAGCCCTGCGCGAAGAGGACGTTATCCTGAATTTACGTGATGGTAATTCCTCAGCTCTCGTCCGAGAAGCCAGCCATGACCGCAGCCGCCATGTGGTTATGCCACTACGTCTGTGATGGTCAACTTAACCTTTTACCTGAAAGCCCGGTCATGCCGGGCTTTTTGCTACGAGAACTATGCAATTACTTGAACTGAGAATTAAGGATCTGCGCTGCATTCAACAGGCAGAACTACGCCTGGCCCCCGGCATTAATCTGATTACAGGCGCTAATGGCGCGGGCAAGACTTCAGTTATTGAGGCAATACATTTAATGGGCTACGGCCGTTCTTTTCGAGGTCGAGTGGGGGATGGCATGATCCGTAGCGGGGCCACACAATGCGAAGTCTTTATCCGGTGGTTGGAAAACAGACCTGGAGAGCGTCATGCTGGTTTATTGCACGCCGGTAACGCGTGGCAGGCAAAACTTAATGGCGAAAACACCACGAGCCTTATCGAGTTGTGCGCTGAGATACCGATTGTCACTTTCGAGCCAGGGAGTCATGAACTAATAGGAGGAGGGGCTGAACACCGCCGCCGGTACCTGGATTGGGGCTTGTTCCACGTGGAACCGGAGTTTGTACAACAATGGCGCCGCTATGCCCGAGCCCTGAAACAACGCAACACACTGCTCAAAACCCAAGCCGGCCCGAGCTTACTTGCTCCTTGGGAGCGGGAGATGGCAGCCAGTGGTGAAACCATCAGCCGGTATCGTTCGCATTACCTTGAACAACTAGACATGCAATTGAATGACACAGTGGCCAAATACTTGCCCGAACTCGGACGAGCACAGCTGAATTTTCAGCCGGGATGGAAACGTGCGGACTTGTCCTTGCAAGACGCTTTAACACTCAGTCGGGCCCGTGATTTGCAGACCGGCAGCACCAGTGTCGGTCCACACCGGGCAGATTGGCGAGTTCATTATGAAATGCTGCCAAACAAAGAAACACTGTCTCGCGGCCAGGAAAAACTAACTGCGTTGGCTTGCGTAATGGCGCAGGCTGAAAACTACGCGCACAAAAAAAACGAATGGCCAGTGATTTGCATGGATGATCTAGCGTCCGAACTGGATATTGAGCATCAGGAGCAGGTTTTAGATCATTTGGCTGCTACGCAGACCCAGGTAATTCTAACCGCCACCGAAAGTCCGGCAATCCTGGGAAAACAGATTCGTACCTGGGCAAGGTTTCACGTGAAACACGGACACGTAGTCCCGGTTCGGGCATAGCCCAAGCCAGCCATAAGGTGTAGTCCTCAGGCAATCGCAAGCTAATCCAAGGTATAATCGAACGCTTGATACCGAGCTCAGACGCCCTTTGGCGCTAGCTGTAAGACACCATGGAAAAACACTCACAATGACTGACCCGCAAATCCCAGAAAACGCGCAAAACCTGACTAATGTTTACGATTCCAGCAAAATCACCGTACTGCGCGGCCTCGAAGCTGTCCGCAAGCGGCCAGGTATGTACATCGGCGATGTACATGATGGTACCGGCTTGCATCACATGGTATTTGAAGTGGTCGATAACGGCGTCGATGAAGCGCTTGCTGGCCATTGCGATCGTTTAATCGTTACCCTGCACAACGACGGCTCCTGTTCGGTATCGGACAACGGTCGCGGTATTCCAACCGATATCCACAAAGAAGAAAACATCTCCGCCGCCGAAGTCATCATGACTGTGCTGCATGCTGGCGGTAAGTTTGACGACAACAGTTATAAGGTTTCCGGCGGCCTGCATGGCGTTGGCGTGTCGGTGGTTAATGCTTTGTCAAAATCGCTTTGGCTTAATATTTGGCGCGACGGTTTTCACCACCAGCAAGAATATGCCGAAGGCGAACCGCTGTATCCGTTAAAACTCATCGGACCATCAACCAAGCGCGGCACCGAATTACGCTTTCTGCCGAACGCCGATATTTTTACCGACGTCGAATTTCACTACGATATTTTGGCAAAAAGATTACGCGAACTGAGCTTCCTCAACTCCGGTGTCAAAATCGAACTGATCGATGAGCGCGGCGAAGGCAAGCGCGACCTGTTTGAATATGAAGGCGGCATCAAGAGCTTTGTTGAGCATCTTGCTTCGGTAAAAACCCCGTTACATCAAACAGTTATCTCAGCTTCCGGCGAAAAAGATGGCATCGTGGTAGACATTGCCCTGCAATGGACCGACGCCTATCAAGAGACCATGTTTTGCTTCACCAACAATATTCCTCAGAAAGACGGCGGTACCCATTTAATTGGCTTCCGCGCCGCGCTAACACGGACGCTGGGCAATTACATCGAACAAAGCGGCATTGCCAAACAAGCCAAAGTGGCGATGTCCGGCGATGACATGCGCGAAGGCATGATTGCGGTGCTATCGGTCAAAGTGCCGGATCCAAGCTTCAGTTCGCAAACCAAAGAAAAGCTGGTCTCATCCGAAGTTCGTCCTGCAGTAGAGGCCGTGATTGGTCAAAAACTGGAAGAGTTTTTGCAAGAACGCCCGAATGAAGCACGCGCCATTGCCGGCAAAATCGTGGATGCCGCGCGCGCCCGCGAAGCCGCCCGTAAAGCACGCGATTTAACCCGCCGTAAAGGCGCGCTGGATATCGCCGGTTTGCCCGGCAAGCTCGCCGATTGCCAGGAAAAAGATCCGGCCAAGTCGGAATTATTCATCGTCGAAGGTGACTCCGCCGGTGGTTCAGCCAAACAAGGTCGCAATCGTAAAACCCAAGCCATTTTGCCCTTGAAAGGCAAAATCCTGAATGTTGAACGCGCCCGCTTTGATCGTATGTTAGCCTCGGCTGAAGTCGGTACGCTGATCACGGCACTCGGATGCGGCATTGGCAAAGACGAGTACAACCCGGACAAATTGCGTTATCACCGCATTATTTTGATGACCGATGCCGACGTTGACGGCTCGCATATTCGAACTTTGTTGCTGACTTTTTTCTATCGACAAATGCCAGAATTATTGGAGCGCGGTCATATTTATATTGGTCTGCCGCCACTGTACAAAATCAAGCAAGGCAAGAACGAGCAATACCTTAAAGACGATGCCGCATTGAATGCCTATTTGGTTAACCATGCGGTGGAAGGTGCAGAGTTACGACCTTCGGAATCCGAGCCAGCGATCAAAGGCATGGCGCTTGAAAAATTATTACTCGAAGTCGTCGCAGCCAATGAAGTAATTCAACGCCACGCCTATCGCGTCGATGCCACCGTGTTGGAAAATATTCTCGAAATGCCGGCGCTGAAATTGGAAGATTTCAAAGACGCAGATACTTTGAAGCCTTGGTGCCAAACGCTTGAAACCAAACTCAATAATGTCGGTTTGGGTCGTCCACAATTTTCCATTCACATTCAAGTGGCACAAGAAGAAGGCCTGGGCGGCGCATTGATTATTGAAAAACGCCACCATGGTTTAACGCATTCACAAACCCTTGCCGTGCAACAGTTAGTGCACGGCGAGTTACGTTTGTTGACAGAGGTAGCGCAACAAATCAGTGGTCTTCTACA
Source organism: Arenimonas sp. (assembly GCA_043754555.1). Taxonomy (GTDB): domain Bacteria; phylum Pseudomonadota; class Gammaproteobacteria; order Xanthomonadales; family Xanthomonadaceae; genus Arenimonas. The sequence goes on from JAYUUM010000201.1 coordinate 4,544, forward strand.
AGCCGGTGCTTCGGTTCTGAGAGGCGGGAAATCACAGGCTGTCAGCACTTTCAAGCAAGCGCAGGAATGGCTGCTGGAAGAAGCCAAAAAAGGCCGGACCATCCAGCGCTTTAAAGGCCTGGGTGAAATGAATCCGGAGCAATTGTGGGACACCACGGTGAACCCAGAGACTCGCCGATTATTGAAAGTACGCATCGAAGATGCCGTCGCAGCCGATCAAATTTTTTCAACCTTGATGGGTGATGTGGTTGAACCACGCAGAATATTTATTGAAGACAATGCGCTGCGTGTCGGTAATTTAGATATATAAATTAGATACATCACGCGATGTGTCCCGACAATCTGGATCTTGCAGAAACGAGCGAGATCAAAAACAAAGCGCCCAGCATTTTTCAAGTGTTGGGCGCAGCAGTTTTGGATATCGGGCTTGTTGGCGTTTTCTGGTTTGTTGCCATGTTCTTTGCCAGTGCACTTTGGGCGATATACGAACTGATTACCCACAATGGCAAAACCCCGAATCCGCAGCCTGGCTCGTTGGCACTGTTACTGATTAGTATGCCAACACTTTACCTCGTGATACTTGCTTTATCGGCATGGCGTGGGCGTAAATTGTTTCTAAAACAATCACCCACTTCCAACGCACGCTTGGCTGTATTTGCGATTATCACCGGCTTTGCGACATTCCTGGTCATCGTATCTAGTGCTTACTTATTGAACACTTATGGAATGGAACTCAAGCCAAGCAATCAAGCCTTGCTCGAAACGCTTAGCAATCAATGGCCAACGCTTCACTATGTTGGCAGTATTCATTGCACCGGTATTTGAAGAATTATTTTTTCGTAAACAATTATTCGCGCGTTTCGCGGCTGCGGGATATGCGCTACCCGGTTATTGCTTGAGTAGCATGTTGTTTGCCTTGATGCACGAACCGGTGCCTACGCAAGGGATTACCAGATGGGTACTGATGTTGGCGGTATATGGCTCGATGGGAGCTGTTTTTGCCTGGGTCTATCAAAAGACTGGGCGCTTATGGCCAGCCATCCTGGAGCACGCGAGCAATAATGTTTTTGCGATGAAGGCATTATTGATTAGCGCGTCGATGCGCTGACGTTCAGTTAATGCGCGCTATATTCAAAAAGGTTTTTCAGATTATGCATTGACTAGACTTGCTTCTAGGCGCGGCATTATGCGTTTAAGACGCAGGTCGGCGCTTTTTTTAAACATGAAGGCGGAGTCGTAGGAAAGATAAAGCGAAGCCATAATTTTAATAAAGAAAAACTCTTCATGTTCTTGAATATATAACAAAAGCTTGAGTATGAAGCGCGAGGTACGTACCCTATCACCTTAATTAGTGCTTTTGCTCTTTGGAGAGTTAGATGAAATTTATGCGCCCATCCTTATTCGCCGTGATGACAGGAATTAGCTTCTTATCAACGGCCGTGATCACGAATGCCGAAGAAAAAAAATCTAATCCACATAGAGATCGATCAGCTAGGCAGGCATCATCCAATAATACCGATAGCGAAAAAGTAGGGGAATCTGAAAAAGAAATAGCTCAAAAAGAAGAATCCAAAAAATATCCTTTAGCCTCGCGAGTGGCCCCAAGTCAAAAAGGCGCACCTAACGCAGTTAAATTAAGAAATCAGATGATCATTGCATTCCAAAAAGAAAAGAATGACGATGCGCAAATAGCAGCGGATAAACTAGAGGCGAACGACGATTCAAATGCTAATGATCGAGCAACTGCTATTCAGGTGAAGTTATTGCTGTTATCAAAGAAAGACAACAACAATCATGCCGCCGCCATTCCTTTGCTTGAAGACATGATTCGGCTAGATGCATTGGATAACGACAACCACTATGGAATGATGCACCAGCTAGCACAGCGTTACTTGCTGGATCAGGACTACCAAAATGCTTTAGATACATCGAATAAATTTACAGCTGAAACAAAAACGGAGACAAGGGAAATACTATCCGTTAAAGGAAACTCCTTGTATCGCTTAAAACGACTCCAGGAAGCCGTGCCGGTACTCGAAAAAGTTCTTGCCTTGGATTCCACCGACGTACCGATTACGCAAATGTTGACACGCGCATATGCTGAAACCGGACAGTTGGAAAAAGCAGCAATTCTTACGAAAACCCTTGCAAAGACAGCAGGGAACGACAGCTCCTCTAAAATCAATCTGGCTATTGGCTATAGGGATGCTAAACAATACCAGCAGGCAGCAGACGTAATCGCGGAGCTGAGACAATCAAAACAACTTGTCGAAGAACGTGATTATTTAACCGCAATGAATATTTATTCTGCGATGAAAAACAAGGAAGATGATATGGTTGAAGTTGTTCAAGAAGGTCTGGACAAAGGCGTCCTAAAACCAACTGCCAGCAACTACAATGTCCTAGCAGAAGCCTACTATTACAGCAGCCGAGGAGATGGCACCGCCAAAGCAATGCAAAATTGGTCGAAAGCCGCGCCTCTAAGCAAAGATGGAGCGGTGTATCTGAATCTTGCTATCGTTCAATGTCAGGAAGAAATGTGGGCAGCTTGTAAAGAAAGTGCTAAAAATGCCATTGCCAAGGGTGGAATAAACGCCAATGATGCGAAAAGCCAAATTGCCAATGCAGATAAAGCGCTGAGCAAACCCAAGTAATGAGTAAAGCGATGTAACGCACAGTTAGAAAAGACGCAGGATTGGATAAAACCGTATCTTGGTATAAGCTTAGAGGTTCCCGCGATATGGTTGTCGTGGGTCATGGCGCGGAAGCGTCGCGAACACATATTGATAGAGCCGCCACCGCATGACGGATCCCAACAACAGAGATAACAAAGCTACATTGAGCTGGCCGCGAATCGGTGGCGTTGCATTCGCAATGGCACTTCACGTAGCGGGCTTCATGATGCTAATGGCCCCAGTTTCAGCTCCTCCGCCAGTGGAGGACGAAGAGCAAGTGGTGCCGGTCAGTTTCACAGATCCGCCACCGCCACCGCCGCCACCGCCACCGCCGCCGCCAGAAAAAGTGATTGTAGTTACTCAGGTTGTGAATACTCCGCGACCAACGGTACTGCCGCCGCCGCCGGAACAGCCGCCTGTGGTGTATAACGATCCCAACGCTAACTCGGTAGCAGCACCACCGCCAGCACCGCCAACCGTGCAAACAGCGATTCCAAGCGATGTGGCTCCTGCACAAGATATTAGTGCCAACTCCATCTTGAAACCAAAGTATCCAGCACAGGAACTACGCGATGGAGTCACGGGTACAGTACGCTTACGGGTTAGTATTGATGGAAACGGCAACGTATTAAACGTGGTGGTAGATAAATCAAGCCGGAACCGTAATCTGGATCGGGCCGCGATTGAAGCTGTGCGTAAATGGAAATTCAATCCTGGCATGAAAAATGGTCAGAATGTTGGGGGCGATGTTATCGTTCCTGTTAATTTCACCCTCTAATTAATCACTAAGATAAAGGTCATCCTTATGCTACAGGACATCCTCACCCTCTCAACCGCAGCAGTAGGCGGCGCTAATAACACTGCAGAAGCTTTCAATAAAATGGGCTTCAGTCATATGTGGGGCACTTTCATGAACGGCGAAAATTACGTCGGTCTGATCGTGTTTATTACCCTCATGATTATGTCGGTCGGTTCGCTTTATTACATGGCCGTCAACTTCATTAAAGGTCGCGTTGTTTCTAGCCGTGCCGATAAAGTCATGGCTACTTTCTGGGAAAGCAATCCACAAGATGCTATCCGCTTCATGGAAGAGCAGCCCGCTAACGAACCATTCTCTAAAATTGCTTTGGAATGCGCTCAAGCTGCAGCACATCATCAGCGTAGCGAAGGCAACCGTTTGGCAGAATCACTGAATCGCTCAGAATTTATTGACCGTACGCTGCGTCAAGTTGTCACCAAAGAAAGCGCCCGCCTCGAAGACGGCATGACTTGGTTGGCAACAGTGGGTGCGACCGCCCCGTTCGTTGGTTTGCTCGGTACGGTTTGGGGCATTTACGGCGCCTTGATTGCGATCGGTGCTTCCGGCCAAGCAGATATCGGTAGCGTTGCAGGCCCGGTAGGTGAAGCCTTGATTATGACCGCTGTCGGTCTGTTCGTCGCAATTCCAGCGGTGTTGGCTTACAACTTCTTTACCCGCAGCAACCGCAATACCTACGCAAAATTCGATACTTTTGCTCATGACCTGCATGACTTCTTTGCAACCGGTGCCCGCGTCGGCGGCGATAAGCGTTAATTCATAGCAAGCAGTAAGTAGGCTTATTAAGGAAGCTTTATGGCATTTAGCTCAAATTCCGGCGGCGGCGGCCCCATGGCCGATATCAATGTCACACCCTTGGTGGATGTGATGTTGGTGCTATTGATTATCTTTATGATCACAGCACCTTTGATGACGCATAAAGTAAAGGTCGATTTGCCAAAAGCATCATTGGAAGAAAAGCCAACTATAAAAACGCCGCCAATGACAATTACAGTACGAGCCAATGGCGAAAT
>JAYUUM010000202.1:0-3027 GCA_043754555.1 Arenimonas sp.
ATCCTTATTTTCCGATTTAAAATTGAGTGAACCGCTAATGCGGATTCTCAAAGATATCGGTTACGAATCACCCTCCCCTATTCAAGCGGCCTGCATCCCTTTAATTCTTGCAGGCGGCGACATCATCGGTCAGGCACAAACCGGCACCGGTAAAACCGCTGCCTTTGCCCTGCCAATTTTGAACAAGATCAACATTCAACAAACCAAACCGCAGGCTCTGGTTTTGGCTCCTACTCGCGAACTTGCGATCCAAGTTGCCGAAGCCTTCCAAAAATACGCCAGCCATATGCCGGGCTTTCATGTACTACCAATTTACGGTGGTCAAAGTTATGGTCCGCAATTGTCGGCCTTGCGTCGCGGTGTGCATGTGGTTGTCGGTACGCCCGGCCGCGTGATCGACCATCTGGATAAAAACACACTTGATTTATCGAACATCAAAACCTTGGTTCTTGATGAAGCCGACGAAATGTTGCGCATGGGTTTCATCGACGATGTTGAAAGTATTCTGAAAAAAATGCCAGCTGTTCGTCAAACCGCATTGTTCTCAGCCACTATGCCGTCGGCGATTAAACGCATTGCTCAAACCTATTTGAAATCGCCTTCGGAAATTACCGTCGAAGCAAAAACCCGTACCGCCGACAATATTCGCCAGCGTTTCTGGATGGTGAGCGGCTTGCACAAACTCGATGCACTGACCCGCATTCTGGAAGCCGAAGCTTTTGACGGCATGATTATTTTCGCCCGCACAAAACTCGGCACCGAAGAACTCGCCGAAAAATTGTTGGCACGTGGCTTCTCCGCAGCCGCCATTAATGGCGATATTCAACAAGCTCAGCGTGAACGTACTATTCAAAATCTGAAAGATGGCAAAATCGACATTCTAGTCGCAACCGACGTTGCTGCTCGCGGACTGGACGTTGAACGCGTTAGCCACGTGATCAACTTTGACGTGCCGTATGACACCGAATCCTATGTTCACCGTATTGGTCGTACCGGCCGCGCTGGCCGTAGTGGTGATGCGATTATTTTCATCACCCCGCGTGAACAAAGTTTATTGCGCAATATTGAACGTCACACCAAGCAACCGATTACCCCGATGGAATTGCCGACACTGGAAGACATCAACACGGTTCGAATTACTAAGTTCAAAGATCAGATTGCAGAAACCATCGCAGCTGGCGGCTTGAGTTTGTTCCAATCGGTCGTTGAAGATTTTGAGCGCGAGAAAAATATTCCCGCCATTGAAATTGCCGCAGCACTGGCAAAAATGGCGCGCGGCAAAGTTCCGTTAGTCATGGAAAAACAAAAACGCGAACCCAAGCCGGAAGTGTCACCAAGTAATCGTCCTTCACGTGCCGACAGATATGCTCACGAAGAAAAACGTCCGCGTAGCGATCGTTCTGAACGTGATCGTAGCGACCGCCCTGCTATGCCGAAGAAAGAACGCGTCGCTCGCGATGCCGATGTCGGCAAAGAAACCTATCGTATTGAAGTCGGTCACGACCACGGCGTGAAGCCGGGCAATATTGTTGGTGCCATTGCCAATGAAGCCGGTTTAGATGCGAAACATATTGGCCGTATCGAAATTTTTGAAGATCACACCATTCTCGATTTGCCCGAAGGCATGCCGAAAGATGTTCTGGTTCACCTTAAAACCGTGTGGTGCGCTGGCCAACAATTACGCATTACTAAAGACAGCGAAAAGCCTGATACCGAAGGTAAAAAATCCGGCGGCGGCAAGAAGTCTTTCGGTTCGGAACGTCCCGGTGGCGGTAAATCTTTCAAACCAAAACGCGAGTTCGGTGACAGCCCATTCAAATCGGGCAAACCGGGCGCGCATCGCAAAGGTCCTCGCACCGAGTAATCTCAACGATGGCAAAAATCTTGATGCCACTGCCTTCAATGGATTTCAATCCGACCGAAAGCGCAGTGCCATTTCGATTTTGGAAGTAACACGGACATGAACTTGTCTTTGCCACACCGGACGCAAAACCGGCAAAGCTCGGCTTTGTTGTGTGCGACAGACATTATTTATCGGCACGCTGGCCCGGTGACGCATATCGCCTGGCAAATGAATTGCATGCAATGCGTAGGGTGGATCCCACCGTTTTTTGGCGGTGTCCACCGAACCTACCCGTGGTCGCAACGCATGATTGAAACACTATCGCAATGCATGGTGGAATCGCCAAGAGCGGGCGGTTCCACCCTACTTCATTTCTAAATTAATAAGAAATTTCTGTCACCCCCGAATGCTCTTGTCGGGGGCCCAGCGACTTCACGCATCACAGCGACGACGCTGGATCCCCGCCTACGCGGGGACGACCAAATATTTTTTTCACAAACAGATAACTCAGCTTGCCCATTCCCGGTTTAGAATCGATCCATCCTTTTCTCATCCAGGAATATTCATGAGTAATCAACACTGCGCCCTGCATCTTGCTGCCCGTCCCCAAGACGAACCTAAGGACAGCGACTTTGAGCTCCGCACGCAAGACCATGTCGCTTTAAGTGATGGACAAATCCGGATTGATGTTCGTTATATTTCGATTGATCCTGCAATGCGTATCTGGATGACCGAGCAAAAATCTTACTGGCCTCCAGTGGAGTTGAATGCCGTCATGCGCGCATCGGCGATTGGTGTGGTGTCGGAATCCAAGAATGAAAAATTTGCAGCCGGCGCCTGGGTAACTGGCATGATGGGTGTACAAAATAGCCTGGTTAGTGATGGCAAAGGCATGCGAGTATTCGATGCAGCGCAATTGCCGGAACCGGCATGGGCACTGAGCGTATTCGGCGGCACCGGCTTAACCGCATGGTTTGGTTTGACTGAAATTGGCAAACCGAAAGCCGGTGAAACCGTGGTGGTGTCTGCAGCAGCGGGCGCCGTTGGTTCTACCGTGGTACAGATTGCAAAAAATCTTGGCTGCCGCGTGATTGGTATTGCCGGTGGTCCGGATAAATGTGCTTTTGTGAAGAACGAACTCGGTGCCGATGAAGTTATCGATTATAAAAATGACAATATTTCCG
>JAYUUM010000203.1:0-2952 GCA_043754555.1 Arenimonas sp.
CCCTTGATGCCGACCAGCATTAACTGATGTTTTGAATTCCACGGCGAGGTAGCAATTTCTGTGGTGACCGAAAACGGTTGTTTACGGGAATTGGGTGCGGTGTAGCCAAAATCAAAATAGTTGATGATTTCTTCAGCACGTACAGAGTCAGCAGGCGGGCGGGTGCCGCCATTGAGCATGCGACGGACATTACTGTAACTGCCGGTATCGACATCGATTGAAAATGTACTGACCGGATTTTCTGCAGCAAGTTGAATGGGATTGTCGCTAAAGTTTTTGTATTTTTCGGTGTTTTGTTGGGCTTGCTGCGCCATCGCATATCGCGCGCCATTGAGTTGCATTGCCTTGCTAGCCAACACAGCAGCAGGTGGCGGTCCGGATGTTACGCTAGATGCATACCTGATCGCAGCGGCATCATTAACATGGGCTTTGCTAAGCACTTGCGCTGAACTAGCTGACTCGGCATTCACGCGTCTAGTTCGTGAGCCATGAACTTCAATTTCATTTAATTGTTGGCGGTTGTTCTTATCGTTCTCTGCCTTGTATTTTTCTGTTGATACTTTGGACTCGGCAGCGACTTCTTTTTTTACTGACGTGTTACAGCCTGTCAATAAAATTAAGCCAATGGCGAAGACGAGTGGGTTGCGGTTCATGGCGTGCTCCTGTTGGGCGGGTGAGCCTATGAACGGTGCATAGCCGGGATCGGGGTTAATTGCCTAAATGCCCGGTACTCAGGGCTTATAATGCGGCGATGAAACGCTTACCGATCAGGCCCTTGTTTTGGCTTACCCAAAGGCCGAAGCTCACTGCGGCAATCATTTTGACCGTGGGCATATTTCTAAGTTGGCGTGCTGGCGAGCTCGAATATCAACATGATTTAAGCCAGAAAAAAAACGAAATTCAAACCGAGGTTTCAAACTTTCGTGGCCAACTCGAAAAGAAACTCAATTACAGCGTCGCCTTGGTTAAGGGCTTGGCAATCGATTTAGTCATCCGCGAAGAAATGACGTCGGAACAATTTGCCTTGATTGCCAAAGAATTAAGTAATACAGATCCTACGCAAAGGAATATATCACTGGCGCCTCATTTTATTATTCGTGATGTCTATCCCATTGCCGGTAATGAAAAAATTATCGGTTTGAATTTATTACTTGATCCCGAGCAAAAAGCTGCGGTATATCGTTCGATACAATTAGACGACGCGGTACTTGCGGGGCCCTTTAAACTCGCCCAAGGCGGTGTCAGCCTGATTTGTCGAATGCCGGTATGGATCAAGGTTGATGGTGTGCCACGATTATGGGGAGCCGTGTCGGTAACGCTGGATTTTCCAAAGCTGATGAAAGAAGCGGGCTTGGCGCAGCTGGAACGGAATCTGGATATTTCCATTCGTGGTCAAGACGCGACCGGGCCTGCGGGTGAATATTTTTTTGGTGACGAGCGCTTAATTTCAAAAGATGCAGTCCGTGTGCCGGTGTTTGTTCCCGGCGGTAGCTGGTTGATTTCAGCACAGCCCAAAAAAGGTTTTGGATTGCAACCGTGGTGGCAGACCAGTGCAGGAATTATTGGGTTATTAGTATCATTTTTTTCAGCGTTGGCAAGTTATCGAATTTTATTTGACCGATCGCGTATTCGGCATTTAGCTGATCATGATCCGCTAACGCAATTGCCGAATCGTCGTCAGGCGCTGACAGATTTATATGCACTAACTAATCGCGGAAAACGAAGTGGCCAGCCATTCGCTGTATTGTCAATAGACCTCGATGGTTTCAAACCAGTCAACGATAAATATGGCCATGATGCCGGCGATGAAGTCTTGAAGGCAATCGCCAGACGTTTGGAATCAGCAGTCCGAACGGGCGATACCGTGGCTCGTATGGGTGGTGATGAATTTATTGTCTTGATTGATGACCCGCAAGCTAACGATGAAACCCATTTGCTTATTTACGCATCCAGAATGCGCGATATTCTTTCGCAGCCTATACAATTATTACAAGGCCCGTTAGTTTATGTGGGTGCCAGTATTGGCGTTGCGGCGTATCCATCGCATGCAAAACAAGTCGATGCTTTAATGCGTGAAGCAGATCAGGCGATGTATCGGGCCAAACGTGAAAAAAATTCCGGAGTAGAAATTGCACACACTGTTTGACCGAGATCACAATTCGTAGAAGGCCGCTTGCGACCGCCACGGATGGCGGGAGTGCCGGAAATGCAGGAGCATTTTCCGGCCGGGCGACAGTTCAGCAACATCCGGGCCAAGCGCTTGCCCCAAAGAAAATCGGTGGCCCTTCTACGATTTAACCTCAAGATTAATGTTCCCCGTTTGCAGCTGTGCAGTAAGCAGTTCACCTTTTTTTATATTATTGCTGTCATGCACTACCGAACCATCGTCTTGCTTGCGAATAATCGCGTAACCGCGTGACAAAGTAGCCAGTGGGCTGACGGCGGATAGGCCGCGTCCCAGTTCCCGTAAATGGCCAATCTTGTTTTGTAGCTGACGTGCAGCGGCATTGTGCAATGCTTGGTTCAAGGTGCTCAAACGAAGTTGATGGCTTTGCAATTGTAGCTGTGGATGCTGTCGTTCCAGTCTTGCCATGGCAACGCGCAGCCGCGCCAGCTTGGCTTGTGCGAGCAGTTGAAAATTCTTGGCAAGGTACTGCCGACTTTGCAGCAGGCGCGCTCGCGCTTGAGCCATGCGTGTTTGTGGGTCGTACAAGCGCAGGCGCAGATAGTGTTGATCGACGCGTTGCTGCATGTTTTGCAACAAGCGTTTTTGAGCAGTTTCCAATCGGTTTTTTAATTGAGTCGTGCGCGCGCTTAAATCAAGTTTGTCGGGTACCAGTAATTCGGCGGCAGCAGAAGGTGTCGGCGCGCGAATATCGGCGGCAAAGTCCGATAATGAAAAATCGATTTCATGGCCAATGGCGGAAATGACAATGGTTTTCGATTGTGCAA
>JAYUUM010000204.1:0-26816 GCA_043754555.1 Arenimonas sp.
GTTGTTGCTTGAATTTGTACGCTTTCAGCCGTATTGGCAACTTGTGCAAATGCGGCGGGCGTGAAGGCTAGCATGCTGCAACTTAAGAAGTGGTATTTGTTCATTGCTGTTTCTCCAGTGTCTATCGAATCAGCAACGTAACACCGTATTTATCAACCTGTGATGAACATAAAATACTCAGCGCTATGTGTTATCCCGCACGGAAATTGAATTGTATTGGGTTTATGTTTCCACTGTTAGAAAGCATGAAAAAGTAAACGCATTAAATTGACTGGTAAAGCCAATCTGACTGGTGATGCAACTAATTTTCCGGCGCGCTACAAAATTTAAAGCGTGACCCGAACTATGCAGCGACAATAGTCTGGTAGGTGTTTCGACCAGCTGCCTTCGCAGCGTAAAGCGCTTGGTCAGCTTGTTTCATTAGTTCATTAGATGAGATTGTATTCTTGCTAAAAGTCACGCCAATGCTAGTGCTTACGTGAACCGTAATGCCGTCAATGACCATTGGTTTTTGCATGATAGCCAGTAATTTCTTGGCGACGATGTCGCCACTATCGGCTTCGGTATTCTCAATCATTATCGCAAATTCATCACCACCCAGGCGTGCTACCAAATCTTCGATGCGAACGCAGGTTTGCAGTCGCTGCGCAAACGTTTTTATAACGGCGTCCCCCACTAAATGACCATAGTTGTCATTGATTGATTTGAAATTATCTATATCCAGATATAAAAGAGTGATTGCCTGCATATTTCGTTGGCTTTGCGAAAGCGAAGCGGCAAGTCGCTCCTCATAATGCCGACGATTTGCGGTCTCAGTCATGCTGTCAATACGCGATAAGTGTTCGAGTTCTTCTTCAGCAAGTTTTAAATCAGTAATATCAAAGGTCAATGCAAAAAAGCCCTGGACATTGGCATTTGCGTCGCGGTCTGGTACGTAGTTGGTTTGATAATAATATATTCTTCCATTGACATCGCTCTTGCCTTCAAAGCTGACCGATTCACCGCGCAATGCTACTTCTATATAGCGTTGGACATCTTGATATATTTGTTCCCCGCGTACTTCGCGAACGGTCTTACCGAGCATCGCATTGGTGTTAATGCCGAATACTTGTCCTGAATACGAATTTGAAAAAAGGTAACGCTGATCCTTGTCAACATGCGAAATCAATGCCGGGATATTGTTGGCTATAGCGCGCATTCTAGTTTCGCTTAAGCTTAATTGCTCATTGGCAGTTCTCAACTGCTGATTGAAACGACGCTGTGAAAGATAAAAACCAACAGCTACCAGCAACAGCAACAGACTCAAGGCGGCTACTATCACGCTAAAGCGTTGCTGTACTTCAAGAGTTTTTTCGCGTTGTGTCGCCAGTGCGGCAGAAGCCTTTAATTGTTTTACATCAAACTCTTGCTGTACATAATTTAAGCGCGCATTAAAATCGTCAGTAGCTTGCATACGGTCATAGCTGTCCAGAGATGCTTCAAGATTGATCAGGCGAGCTGTTAATGGTGCAAGCTCTGCTTTCGGCCTTTGCTGCTCCAGCATGTTCTGGACAAGCGCGCGCAGAACCTGACGCTCGTCACGTTCTAGATTTAGTTTTCGATAGACCTCGTAGGCCATAAACAACTCGCGTTCGGCCAGCGCCTTGTCGTCACTATTAACAGCCGCCAAGCCCAGCACTTCATGACCCAGGCCGGCAAGTTGCAAATTATTTAATTGTTCGCCAAGTGCCAGTATTTTACGACCGTTGGAAACTTGTGTAGGAACATCGTTTTTCAGGCGAGCTATGCGGGCATCTTCCAGAAAAAGTTCGGCGCTCAATTTTGGATCTTGCATTTTTTCAGTCAGTGCAAGCGCGGTTTTCAATACAATCTGTGCCTGCGTAATGTTGCCCAATTGCGCCATGGCGCGCGACTGATTCCTGAGCAAGCGGGTCCGTATTAATAAGGCGGGATTGTCATTTAATGCTACCAAGCCACGCGCTGCATAGTCCTCGGCCAAGGCATGTTTGCCCAGCGTGTAACTCATGGAAGAATAAGCAAGATAAACGTCGGCAGATAATTCAGGAAACGGATGTAATTTGAGCAGGCGTGACGCTTCACCCAATAAATTCTCACTGCGTTTAAATTCTTGCAATGGCATTAGTCCGCGACTTTCTGCAATTAGTCCGCGAATCTGTAGTTCTGGTAACGCGGCGGCTATGGCCGCAATACCCGCCTTTTGAGCAGACTGGGTTTGACAAGACCAATCGGCAATCACTCGGCACGCATTAGACTGCGACAAATAAAGTAAGGCTAATTCTTTATTGTCTTTTGATGACTGGGCTTTTTCCAGCAGCGCGGGCAATTCGGTGAGCACGCCTTTGGGATCGACCAGTGCACGAGTTTCCAGTGCATGTCTGGATAATGTTGTATCTGCGGCGCTCGCGCGGTCACTGATGATGACAAACAAGCACACGATTAAAGTCAGGGAGACAAAGGCTCGATGAGTCAGTATCGTCAGTGACACAAAGAATGATTGCCCGCTCATGCGAATCATATAGCCCCGGATTAAACCCCGCAGCAGTATAGCGCGGAACGACCTGTTTTCAGTAATGCCAGGGGTTTTAAGCTCAATAATGGCGCATTGACGGTAAAGCCCTAGTTGGAATCCTGTGGCTAATTCTTGCAGTCATTGCAATGGCTGCTACTGCTGTGCGGATTTCCCAGGGATATTCATCAATCAGATTGCTTGCTTGATATCAAATTCTCGGCATTGAACAACGACATAGCCTCGTCACGTTCGAGTGGTTTCGACCAACGCGGCATCCTGGTTTGCCAAGTAATAATTCGCAGTGAAATATCATCTGCTTCGAGATCGATAGCCTTTTGAATGGCGGCTAATTGGAGGTCGGCATTATGCAACAAACGACGATGGTCACTCAGCTTGTCTGATGCGTAACGCTCATTGATTATGCCGAGCGTACTGCGAGCGCTGGCAATCATTAAACGAGCCGTCGCGCGGTCATTGTCGTCGAGTGCAAATTGAGTAGCTTGAATCGCGTTGCGTACATCCGCCAAGTAATTTTTCAGTTGGATTTTTTGTTCTGCCCGAATTTTGCAAGCGCTGGGTGACAACATTCGAACATAAGTAGCCAAACTATCAAGAGTCATTCTGCTCGGTTCTGGCCCATCAAATTCTTCAACGATCAAGCCGCGAATAAATTTTTCCAACGCTCGGCTATTGTTTTCGCGTGATATTTTTCGAGAGTATTCGGGTCCGGTCAGGTCGGGAATTACCGCCGGATTTGCAAGGCCATCACCACGATGTGAGCTCATCAAAGAAGACGTAACATCCGCAGTGCCAGGTGCGCCAGAGAGTCCGGTAAACATAAAGTCTGGATTGCCGCGGCCATTGCGATGACAACTGTTGCAAGACAAACCAGCGCGTGCGGCTTGTCCACCTAGCAACAGTGGAGTACGAAATGCTGTCCGACCAATAGTCACTGCACGTGCAGTTTTATGATCAAGACTAATTGATAAACACTCCCTGGGCTCGTGGCTTAATGCATGTAATCGTCGCTCGGCGGGCAACCAACGTGCTGCTTGCAGATGCGTGTCTGCCACCAGTGCAGTAGCTGCGCCGCTGGTGGTAAATATGAGCCAAGCGATTACGAAGCTTTTGATTTGGCGGCGAGAATCCATCGGCGCAATTCATCCGCTTGAGCACAACCAAAGCCACAGGAGTTTTCCAGTTTTACCAACATTCGCTGTGCGCCAGCCAAGTCGCCGCGTTCGACCATTAATTCACCGTAATATTCGGTGGCGCCAAGATGATTAGGTGATGCAGCGAGCGCTTGACGATAATAATCTTCGGCAATATCTAACTTACCCAACTTACGATTGGCAAAACCCAGATAGGTAAGAATATCGGGGTGCGGTCCGAATGTTTGTGATGAAATATTAAGTTGCGTGATAGCAGCTTGATAACGACCTTCGTTAATTAAACCAACAGCATCCAGGTAGGCTCGGTCGCCATTTTCGGAACTGGTCATCAATAAATCATTGGTAACTTTCACATTCGAAGTTGGTGTAGTTGAAGCTGGGGCTAGTGCAGCTTCAATCGTGGGTATCGCCTCTTTTAAATCGGCCGCTTGTGCACAAGTGTCGGCACAGGCCGTAACCCGCGATTTTAAATCTTCCAGAATTACCTTGGTTTTATCAGTATCACCAAGTTTGGAATGTGCGATAGCTAATTCCTGATGCGCGGCAATCATATTGTCATCATACTTGACTGCTTTTTCGTAGTAGCGTCGCGCACCCTTGAAATTGTCTTGAGCAGAGCGAGCCAGTCCGGCAAGAAAATTCGTTTTTGCATGTTTTGGATTGACCGAAAGCACTCGATCAAATGCCTTTTCGGCGACTTTGAATTTTTCTTCTTTCATGGCCTCTACGCCATTCTTAAATTCTACCGCCGGGTCGTATTGCGGCGCCGACGCACTTGGCATCGAGTTGTTTGAACTGCTGCCACCGCTGGCGCTAGCCGTGGGAGTGGCGAGAGAAAGAGAAGTAAAAATACAGACCGATAAAAGTTTAAATATCAGGCTCATGGCAGCTCTCTGTTCGTTCAAGAAGCTAAGACTACACCCGGTGGAGATGTTTAAAAAGAGTGTAGGGTTGGTAGCTCTATTTCACCAAACAAAACCTGCGACATTGTGATCATAGCGTGATGAAAGTTTTTTGTCCTGATGATAGATAAAGCACGAAGGGTCAATCGACATTTGGCAAACCGGGTCGATGCAGCGTGACCCGGGCTAAGGTTTATTTCTTTTCGGCGGTGTCCAGAAAATAGGCGACCACTTCGCCGGTTACTTTCATGGTGATAGCATTGCCACGGCGATCAAGTGTCTTGCCAAAGGGCAGACGAACCCAGCCTTCACTGAGGCAATATTCTTCGACGTTATGACGTTCTTCACCTTTGAAAATAATTCCGACGCCGCGCTCAAGAATGGCGGCATCATAAAAAGGGCTTTTGGGGTTGACCGCGAGGCGGTCGGGAGGAGTGTCGCTCATTAGTAGAATCTCAAGTTTAAAGTGATGCCTTATTTTAGCAGGGCTTCATGCCTCAGTCGCCAGGATTTACAAGCCAATAGCCGCTTCTGCAACGATATCGGCATCCGATTTCAAATTATTGTAGGTGCTAACCCGATTCCGACCCTCACGTTTGGATTGGTAAAGCGCCTCATCGGCTTGGCGTATCAGGGTGTCAAAGACGTAGCCCGATTGCATGGTAGTAGTCACGCCAAAGCTGGCCGTAGGTGTAAATGCATGGCCAGTTTCCTTGGTATTAATATCTGCAATACATTCACGAAAGCGATCCGCCATTAGGGCGGCACTTTCTAGGTCGCTCGCGCGCAATAGAATGGCGAACTCTTCACCACCAATTCTGCCAAGGCAATCTTGCTTACGGCAGACAGGCTTGATGACTTCAATTACCCGCTTCAATACCCAGTCACCGGTAGAGTGCCCATAACGATCATTGATGGATTTGAAATTGTCCAGATCAAACATAATCATGGCGATTTGTTCTGTTTTTTTGCATGCTTCAATCAGAGCGAACTCAACATTTTTGGTGAAATGATCACGATTACTGGTGCCGGTCAGGGCATCGGTCTCGGCAAGATGACGAAACGCTATTTGCATGCGTTTGGTGCGGTAAGCCCAAAATATAAGGATTGCGAGTAGGATAGTTAGCAACCCTAACAACACGGCATTGTAATTCGCCTTTTGTTTTGCAACGGTTTGCTCGAGCTCAAGCACCCGGTTCTTTTTATTGAGTAAAGCAATGGTCTGGCTTTTACCTTGAGTTTCATGTTTGACCAATTGATAAGCGAGCTCTCTCGCTTTTACGTCATTGAGATAGGCTTTGTCGGCTTCGGCGTATTTTCGATAATGTTCAAGTGCAGCGGCAGCATCCTCACGGCGTAAGGCAATTTCGTAGAGGGTTTTTTCTGCGATGACGCGAGGCAGTGAAAATGGTGTGGTGGCACTAAGATCAACAGCGATATTGGAATGGCGTTCAGCATTTGCGAAATCGCCTGCTTTAAATTGGTGTTCGGCCAACAATGAATGAAAATCGCTCGTCAAAGGCGGGTACTGCGTTGCTTCAGCCTCAGGTAAATATTGCTCCAGTAAAGAAATAGATTTTTTAAACTCGCCTTTGCGACCTAAACTGCGGACCAAATTTGCTCGCGCCCCGTTTGCTAACAACAACTCTCCAATATCAGAACATGTAGCAATCATTGCTTGAATTTGGCTTTCTTTTTCTGGCATTGCATTGAGATTAAACAACGCTTCAAGTAACAAATTGTGTGCGAAACAACGTGATCTAGGTGTTGGCGTGTCCAGCAAGATTTTTTCAGCGTAATTTTTGCCCAGTGAAAATTGGCCTGCTTGATTATAAAAAATAGCGGCTACGGTGAATCCATGCACGCGAAGCTGCGAGTCTTTAATTTTGTCCTGAAGTAGTAATGTTTTGTTCAAGGTTGTAAAGCCGGCACTGAAGTTACGGGTAATGGCGTAACTATTCACTGCAAGCAAACCTGCACGGTATTTGACAGCAATATTTTTTGAATGCTCAAAAATACTATTTGCTTTTTGAATGGCTAAGTTGTGTTGGCCTGAATAGGCCAGTTGATATGCCTGCAAGTAAAGCAATCGTTCAATTTGGTCAGCGCTTGCATGTTTAACATTGTTTTCTAGCTGAATTAGCAATTGATTGAATTGCTCAGGATTACCAGTGCGTACACTGTCGGCTAATTCAAGCTGCTTCTCAAATGCAGGTGAAGCAAGCAAAAAAGATGGCAGCGTGCAAAGGCTGATTAAAATCAGACACTTTAAAATTCTGCAAATGCACGCCGCCATACCATTGCCTTTTCTAAGAATCAATTGATTGAAATTTCTTCTTCTTTCTTGTCATCGTCATTTTGTGTCTCGTCTTCTTCTTCCTCGGCCGGTGCCAGCATCATCATCATTTTCATGCGTCCGCCCAAAGAATCGTTAAGTGCAGCATGATCACGATTCAGTAGAGCATACTGTGCCACATCGTCAACAGCCAAAGCTTTTACCGCAGTGGTGAATTCTTCAGGCGACATATTGCTTAGTACAGCATCTTTGCCCATTGACTCAAGAAACTGAATTACATTCGACATTTTCGACTCCCATTATTGTTGCGTAGGTGTTGCGGTTAAATTGGAATTTAGCACACGATCGAGTGCTTCGATGCGGGCAAGCATGGATTCGTTTCTCTGCATGGCCTGGCCGGGTGGTATCACCAAAGTCGATTGCAAATATAGCGAAGCGTTAACCAGCTCGCTTAACGCCAATTTTTGCATGCGTGGCGCGCCGATGGGCAGGGTGGCGGCTTCATAGACTATTACTTCATGGTTCAGGGGATAGTGTTCTGCTAAAAGCTCAATTAATAGAGCCCGGTAAGCTGGTTCGGTAGCATAACGCTTAAAAGAACGATCACCGGCAATGCCGACTTGCCAAAGGACCAAGTAAGCCGAGGGGTCGATTTGACGGCGATAAAACATAAACTGGCTGGCTTCAAAGTGCTGGCATCCAAAGCGCCCTGGGTCAATGCCCAAGTCGGCGTACAAACAATCTTCGGCCGAAATGCCCGGCTCCATATGCCCCTGAAAGCCCTCTGCACGTGCTTGTTCTATAACTTTATGTGGTGCTAAAGCAAACACGCCCGGATGGCCGTAAAAGGCGCCGCATACCTTTTTGCCAGCACGCACTTCAATCATCATGGCTTCTACCATTTCCCGGTAAGTTTCGTGTCGGGATTTACCTTCGCTATAGTAAGGTTGCAAGCTACGAACGTCGGTATGCATTTCTTGCAACCATAGTTCAACGACGGGGTCGGAGACTGCAGTAAATACCACATCGGCTTGTTCGATATGACTACGCGAACGTGGGCTGATATGCGCACCGAGCATCATTCCCGTGCCGACGCAAACGATACTGCCAGAATTATTCATGCGATATGGCCGTCCCGTCAGCCTAGTTCCCCGAAGCTTGTTACCTTATCGGAACCTGATGCTAATTGTAATCGCCTTATGCTGATGAGGATTGGCGTTGTTGCCAGTCAGCCCGATGTAAGAGCCAGCAGGAAGGTGAACCTCGTTCGGATTGCATGCCGTCACGTCGAAAACCGAGCTTTTCCATCAGCCCACAGGCGGCACCATTGTTGGTCGTGTGTTGGGTGCGGAGTATAGCTAGCGAAGTTTTATTGAATGCAATATCCACCAATGCATTGATGGCTTCAGCTGCGTGACCCAGGTTTTGAAAATTAGCAAAAATAATGGCGCCGATCTCGGCATTTAGAGACTCGGGGTCAGCTTGCTCACAAACCAGTGCAAGTAAGCCGATATCTAATTGTATGGATTTTTCCTGCATCACCCATGTGTAACGACGAATCGGAATCTCTGTAGCAAGTTTCAGCGCCACTGCAAAACTACGTAAAGCAGCATCATGTGTAAGCGGCTCACTAATATGCTGCATCAAAACCGGATTGGTATAGCAGGCACAGTAAAGCGATTCATCTTCAGGCTGCAATGGCCGCATCAATAAACGGGCTGTTTCAAAATTTTGCATCAGGCCTGTTTCGCCTTGGCAAGTCGTAAAACACCATCACCGTCGGCTCGACGGTCGAAGACGCAATAATGACCACTAAGCAATGGCAAGCCCAGGATACTTTGATTTGGCCATTTGGGCATTTGTCGCATCAACAGAAAAAAGCATTCACCAGCATGCAATGAATTACGTTGCCAGTAATTACCCGGTGAGCAACTAAAAGTGACTTCATCACCCGACGGCGATTCAAGATGAAAATGAAGTTTTGGCCAATGCTGTGTTTTTATGCTGTCGTTTGGCAGACCGTGTTCTTTTTGAAAGTTTTTTTGAAAGCGGGCGATTAAATCGGGGAAGCTTTTATCGTATGCGGCAAAGTGGGCGAGTACAGCGTCATAGACAGACGATTCCAGAACCAAAAAACTACTGCCGGTATCAAAAATAGCGTTGCTGGCATAAGCCGATTGATATTTTTCCAGTAAGGCTGGTGCGGGTATTCGTGGTTTGTCGCCCACCTGGACAGCGATTAGATTGGCATTGTAATAAAGCTCATGCACAATTTTCGCCGTTTCAAAACCACCTTGATAAAGCGACTGGCATTCCTCACCGCCACCTAACACCAACACACCTTCGTTTAGTGGATCTGAAGCCAGTTGTTCTGCTGTGGACTCGTCATCAAGCACGTGCACCAGTGCACGTTTAATCAGCATCGAAAATTTATCGCAGATAATATCCTCTTCTTCAAGTGCACTGAAACACGGTGTCAGGTTAACCAGTGGTTGCTCGCGTAATTGTGTTTTGAAAGCGGATAAATCAGTGGCCTCCCGAGTATTGAACGGCCAGGGCCAAGTGTGGTTAGGCTCGATCTTCTTCTCGGCCAGCAAGGCAGTAACATCGTGTGCCTTATTTAGCTTTCCATAAGCCAGACCCAGCAAGCCATCTGCATCGCGAAAGTTTTGTGCCGAACTTTCTATCATTGCAATTTCAGCGTCGGCGAGTACCCGCGCATGGCGTTTGTCGCCAAAGGCTATTTTGGTTTTCAGTACCGGTCCGGCCCAGGTGCCAATACCGTATGCAATCGATTGCGCCAAGTGGGTGGCTGTTAGATTTTGATCGTGTGACGGGTCATAAGCCTGCGGTAATACCACCAGGGTACTACTGCCACTATCGAGCAATACATTGGCGGGGCGACGTTGGCTGCCAATTTTAATTTCGACGGTGTAAGCGCCCTTTGCATAGGCCAGGGTCGTACGCAGTTGCAAATGGTTTTGTGTCATCGAGTGTGCCTGCATTCAACAGTGGCTATTCTTATTGGATTTGTAGCCGAATGTAAATGTCATCATTGTCAATTGTGATGACGACTCGCTCTATCCTTCAACCGTTGCAAGGCCATTGCAATGATGTCTTCTCGCTCGCCGCCGGTGGCTTTATGCCAAGCCAGAATTTCATTGATATGACGACCACAACCCAAGCACACATCGTTTTCATCCAGGCAGCAATTGCGCACGCAAGGGGAGGGCGGCGATGAGGCTAGGTTGCTCACTACATCCTGCTATGACTAGATGAGTTGTTGTGGCGCATTTTACGTTGTAGTTTCACGCGGCGTATATTTTGATGTACGCGTTGTTTTAACGAAGCACTTCTTTTGAGGGTCGAGGAGCTGGCTGTGAATGATTTACTGACGGGTTTAAAAATAGCCGGTGCTGCGAATACATCAGTACGATTGGCAAAATCACCGCTATTGGTTTTTATGTAAAAAGGAATGAACACATTATTGCTACTAACCAGACTTTGATAATCGCCAATGAAGTAACCACCGGCAAACGGTGCCGTGGTGTAATCAAAAGGATACGTAATGCGGCTTTCACTCCAGGTAATGCCATCGCTGGAGGTGGCAAGCCAGTAATCGGTCAGCAATGTACCAGGATCTGATGTATTACTGCGTAAATCATAATAGCTAATGCCAATAATGTTATCGGCCCGGACGTGCACGGTAGGAATCATCGCTTGCACATTATTATCGGGATTAATGCGGGTAGGGCTAGACCAGGTAAAGCCGCCATCGAGTGATTGTGAGAACGCGATGGCATCACGCACGCCGCCACTAAATCGCGAATCTTGCCAGACCACTAATAGTTTGCCATCGGGACTAACAGAGATCTGTCCCAGGATAGAGCCGTCACGAATTTTAGTGCCGGTTTCCGGGTCGCTGGTGCCAATAGCCAGCAGGTCAGAAATTAAAATAGGTTGCGACCAGGTAATGCCCTTGTCGGTTGAGCGGATGACTTCAAGCGTAGTAATGTCATTGCCTGCAACAGTGACAATTTTAGTTAACAGGTTTATCAAGGTGCCATCGGGTAGCACGGCGATAACATTGCCAATGGTTTGTCCGCTGCCACCGGGGTTGTAGATTATTTTTGCTGTTTCCCAACTCAGACCACCATTGATACTTCGTGCAAAATAAGTCGGGCCATTGCCGTTGGTTGCTAAGCGGTCCCAAACGGCATAAACAAAATTGGAATCGGTCGGATCGGCAGTGATTGCATTTTTATCATTAAAAAATGCGGCGCCATCAATATCTAAAATCAGGGTTGCCGGATTGCTCCATGTCAAGCCACCATCGGTCGAGCGACTGGCCAGCATGGCATTTTGCGAGCCAGTCGTCCGGTTTAAGGTCAGAGCCATAGCATGTGCAGTGCCATTCGGAGAAAACGTTACCCAAGGATCGGTAGCGCGTTCGTAATTGCCACCGTTTAATGCGGTACCGCCACTGCAACGCGAAAACGGTATAAGGCGTTGAGTCCAGGTTTTACCACCATCAAAAGAAACGCCGGACGCTAAACCGCGCGCGGCACCATTTGACCAGCGATCTTGTTGCCAGGCACCCACTAAATTGTCTGGGTTAACTGGATTTACGGCAACGGAGGGCTCTACTTCAGCATTCACATAAGAGGTGCCAGTTTGAGCCGCGCCTTCACAATTGACCCCAAATGGCGAAACCGGAGAGACACGGTATTGCGGCGGAAGCTCGCCTTTTGTTGGCTTGATTAAGCGTTGTACTGGAACGAAATTGGGATACTGATCATAGACCCAGCCATCAACGCCGTGTGCTGGAGCAGCTGGCGGCGGATGGTTGGCAGGTGTTAGCAATGGCGTCTGCACATTCATTACGGACCACGAAAAATACAGTGCGACCATCGTAAATAGGGTGGCGCCTATCAGTTTGTATGAGACATGCGGTAATTTCATGACAGTACGCTCTACAGTAATCTGTCGTCAGACTAGTATCAAAGTTCGGTAAAAACAATCACATTGAGTCAAAGCTGATTTTCGCATGAAAAGCATAGGCCTACTGTGGCCGCGGCCGCGGCGGCTCGATGTATCTGTCGGGCATTGCAACGACAGCGTTGGAGCAATTATTGGTATCGAAATTACACACCATATAACTGGGGCGCAGATTGCTACCTGGTTTCTCTGAATAAGACCCGACGTTATCTACGCTTACACGAAAGATGCCGTCACGATAGATGTCGACTTTTGCAGTACCGTCCTGCCAATTCAAGTGGATTGTTTTTGCTGCATTACGGCGTTGAGAAAAACGAGCCGTTAAATTTTTAGGAATGATTAATGCCGGCTCGACATTGCGAACACAGTCGTAGGTTTCAATAATACGATCGCCAGTATCAAGCACAGAAAAATCCTGTATCCGCACGGGCGTGCCAGGAACCGATTGGTCAAACACGCGTGAACCAATATTAAGTTCACTCCATTTACGTGTGGTGTAAATATCATCTTCGGCAGTTAGTGCAATATTGCCGCCGTCTGAAAGCACAATGCCGTAGCGCTGCATGGTGCGCAAAATAACTTGTGCTGCCGGGTTATATAAATTGACCGGAAAGTCGGCGCGCAAACGTAAACGCGAACCGTACGGAATTGTCGTTGTCGGGCCGCTAGGGCCGCCAGCATGGCTGGCAGGGCGTACATAAAGCGGAATGCGGCGCGTGGTATTGGGAGCCGGATCGTTCGACGCCATGCGAGCATTAGGCAAAATAAAACGAATAGCATGCCCAAGATCACCGTTGGAAATTTGTGTTGCGGCATAGACTTCATCGGCATTGAACAAAAGCGGTGCAATCGGAAAACCGGCCGCATCGGCGCTAGTGCAATGTTCGCCACGGTTACTCGGTTGATAAACACGATCGAGTTTCCAGATAGCCAAACATTGCGCCTGCAAGCCACTACTACCGGAAGCATTCGCACGGTAGGCTTCATACAAAACATTGTCTTGCACAACCAGCAAATGACAATCCCCATTATTATTGTCACACGTTAGATTGGTGGAAGCCTCGATGGCTGCATTGGCCGGTACCGGCATTGAAGTGCCAATCGGCTCGCAATCGGGAGCGTAGTATTCGCTTGCATCCGGAAACCCGACAATGCTGCGAGTCGGTGCGCCTGGTGGTGCACGAACAATGCGCATACCGAAATCAATCTGCATACGCCCGAAGCCAAAGCCGCCCAGATTGTTAAGGCTGGTAATCATTGAGGACGATTGCGGATGCGTAGGCGCCTGGCTGATATTTTGATTCCAGACCGCTTGAGGTGGGAAGCGCGGAGGCGCTTCAGCGTTTGCAATCAAACTGTAGCCAATACAGAGAACAAAAGTGGCAGCGCTTATTGGGCGAGGCATCTGGATTCTCCCAGAATAGGCAGGCCTCTAGAATACGGCGTGGCGAGCATTTAAGCGATAAATTGGCTTAATGCTTGCCCAACAAAAATCTCCCCAAAAGATGAAGAGGGTTTTGCATGGTGTATAGCGAGGCCGTTTTGGAAATTACCGACCCCAAATATCCACACGTGCTTGGTCACGGCTACGTTCGGTGTCGCCAATAATGCCAATTTCCACTACACACCGATTGCCACCGCGCAAATCAATCCAGCGAGTTGAGCTACCTTTTGAAATACGGTCGCGCACATTCAAATTATCGCGCTCACCGTTTGCATAACGTACCCAGAGGCGTTCGATTTCAATTTGACCTCGGCTTGAGCGTAGTTGTATAGCGTGAATACCGTTTCGACAATTACGAAAGCGTAGAACATCGCGATCGTTTTCAGAATGGCTTAAGCGCGTACTGCCGAGATGCGTGACCCTGTCGTAACGAGCCGCGTCGGCAGTTGCAGCAAAGCCGATGAATAAGGTGATGGTTGTTATGAAAAGTTTTTTCATCGAGATTTCCTTGAGTGGTGTCTTGTGACACGCAAAGGAAAACGACCGGTCAGAAGTAAAGTTTACAGATGAAATAGTCTTGTTCATCTTGTAGCTGGCTATCTGTACGGTTATTCAGCAATAAAAAACGCCGCGGTAGGCGGCGTTCTTATTATCACAACTAAATACAGGCGTTACATTTTAACAAGTTCGACACGGCGGTTTTTCGCACGGCCGCTTTCGTTATTATTTTCTGCGATTGGTTTGTCAGGGCCGAAGCCTTTTGAACTTAAACGTGCGGGATCAATGCCCAAACCTACCAAGGCGCCCAAAACACTACGAGCACGAGCAGTGGAAAGTTGACGATTATGATCCGGCGCACCGGTGCTGTCGGTATGGCCTTCGATGGAAATTTTCAGGCCAGTATTGGTAGTCAGTAGTTTATTGATTTCATCCATCACTGCCTGACTGTCAGGACGCAGTGTAGCTTTGTCAATATCGAAATTAATATACAAAGCGACTCGACCATCGGTATCCAGCGCTTTTTTCATGGCGCTGGCATCCAGAAAGCCAAGCGATTGCTTCATGCCTTCTTTTTCAAGCACGGTCACATAGCCATGGGTCGGGAAAGCGCCGGTGGCGATATGAATCCAGTATTCCTTGTCGGCGGTGCGAATCAGGTAAGTGTAGTGTTCGTAGCCAGAAGTGGGCGGCACACTGCGCCAGTATTTTTCAACCGGCCCAAGGCCACCGGCAGCATCGACAATGGCACGGGTAAATTGCGTGGTGCTTATTTTTTTGCCGCCGAGTGCGGTAATCGCATTTTCATAATTGCGATGAAATTCAATCTCGGAATACTGGCGACCGGAGTCGGCATTATTGAGCTTCATGAAATTATGATAAAGCTTGCCTTCCACCGGAATTAATTTTTTTCCGGCAAGAAAAAAATGGCGCTCGAAACCAATATTGCTGTCCTTTTCGTTAAGATTATTTTCGAGACCTTCGGGTGTCTTGAAAAAAGGAAAAGGCGGTAATGACACGGTCGAAACCGGCACGCTTTCTACGCTGAATTCGGTATCGACAGGCGCTGCAGCGGAAGCTTCGACAGGTGCAGCAGTAGTACCGGGCTCTGCCATTGGCTCAGAAGGCTTTGCAGATGCTGCCGGTTCCGCGACAGGAGTGTTTGTCGTGGCGGCCTCTTCTTTTTTGCAAGATGCCAGCAAGAGCATAAGCAAAGCACTACCCATCAGCATGTGACTGTGACGCATGGTTTTTCTCCTAATCAATGATGCGGTGAATTTTAAGCCTTCTAGATTGCCTTATTAAACGTGAAAAGGCATGAATTCGGCCAGTATTCTTCAGGATAAGGCCAATCGCGGTAAAATCACCGCCATGACTGATGAAAACCCTGCATTGACTTCTCTTTGGCAACCGTTCCTGACGGGCGCGATCGGCTGGCGCGAACGCTATCTTTTTTTACGTGCTCGTTCCGGCTCGCTTCCGGCGGAAATAAATGCAGAACAAATCGATTGTCACCAAAGCTTTAAACCCTTTGCTGACGGGTTACAGCGCGCGGGTTGGCCGATTATTCAACAGGTACACAAAGCCTACCCGATAGTGCTGGTGTTGCCACCGCCGCAACGCGACGAAACCCGCACTCTGTTTGCGCAAGCACTTCAATGGGTAAGTGAAGATGGATTGGTCGTCGTGAGTATGCAAAACAGCGCAGGCGCAAAATCAGGCGAAAATGATCTAAGGCAATTGGCACCGAATCTTCAATCGATAAGCAAAAATAAATGCCGGGTATTTTGGGTTAATAAAAAAAATATCAACGAAGAACTATTGCAAGCATGGTTGAAATTAGACGCTCCTCGTATCATTGAGGCTACCGGTTTTGTTTCGCGCCCAGGCATCTTCGCGTGGGACCGGATTGATGCCGCCTCACTATTGTTGACGGAGCATTTACCGAAAGATTTGGCGGGGTATGGCGCCGACCTAGGCGCAGGCCTGGGTTATTTGACGCATACCATTTTAAAGCATTGTGAAAATGTCATTGCAATGGATGTTTTTGAAGCCGAAGCCCGAGCGTTGGAATGCGCAAGATTAAATTTATCGTCATCTAATCCAAACATACAATTGAAGTATTACTGGCATGATGTGGTTCAGGGTGCGCTAGGTCCTTACGATTTTGTGATTAGTAATCCGCCTTTCCATCAGGGTCGTAGCGAGGTGCAGACACTTGGCCAGGCATTTATTGAATCGGCAGCAAAATCGCTGAAACCCGATGGTCGTTTTTATATGGTAGCCAACCGGCATTTACCGTATGAAGCGACTCTGCAAAAACATTTTTCACGTGTCTCAGTGTTAGCGAGCAAAGACGGCTATAAAGTCTTTGAAGCTACCAAGTTAAAATTAAAGTAATGGATCGACAAGATAATGAAATTAGTCAAACATATTTCTAATTTAGGCTACGGCAGCCGAAAGGAAGTAACCCAGATGTTCCGCCAAGGACGCATTAGCGATGCGGCAGGCGACGTGCTGTACGCTGATGATGTAACGACGCATGAAAATATTCGTGTCGATGAAGAGCCACTCGACCCGCCGTCAGGGATGCTGTTGATGCTGCACAAGCCAGCGGGCTACACCTGTTCAACCAAAGACAAAGGTCGTCTGGTTTATGATTTATTGCCCGATCGTTTCCGTATTCGTAGCCCGGTGTTGGCACCGATCGGCCGTCTCGACAAAGAAACAACCGGCTTGTTGTTGATGACTGATAACGGAGACTTACTGCATCGTATTATTTCACCAAAAAATAAATTACCAAAAGTGTACGAAGCAACATTGGCTAGCCCGCTGCGCGGTGATGAAGTCGAATTATTCGCTAGCGGTGAAATGATGCTCGAAACTGAAAACACCGCACTTGCGCCTGCCGTATTACAGCCAATGGCAGAGTTGCGGGTTCGTTTGACGATTATTGAAGGTCGCTATCATCAAATTCGTCGAATGTTTGCCGCCGTAGGCAATCACGTGGTCAGTCTTCATCGTAGCGAGATTGGTGCGCTAAATTTAGGTTCGCTAGCCGGTGGGGAATACAGGCTGTTGAACGATCAAGATCAAGCTAAATTATTCGTGAAGGAATAAGCATGAAGTTTTTTTCTTCGGTGTTTGCGTTCATCGCTATTGGCTTGGTAATACTCAGCACTCTGCTGCATACCTCCTTTCTGTTTGTGATGGCTATGCTCAAATGGATATTGCCATTTCAGGCTATCAGAAAATGGCTGTCCTGGTTTTTGATAAAAATTGCCGAAAGCTGGGTAGCCTTCAATAGCTGGTTGATTGACGTGGTAACGCCGACAAAATTTATTGTTACCGGTCTGGACTCATTGAAATACGAAGGCTGGTATCTGGTCATCAGCAATCATCAAAGCTGGGTGGATATTCCAGTATTGCAGAAAATATTCAATCGTAAAATTCCGTTCCTGAAATTTTTTCTGAAAGACCAATTGATTTGGGTGCCATTTTTAGGCTTGGCCTGGTGGGCGCTAGATTTTCCCTTTATGAAGCGTTACTCAAAAGCGTTTCTTGAAAAAAATCCACAGTTAAAAGGCAAAGATATTGAAGCCACCCGCAAAGCCTGCGAACGCTTTAAATTCCAGCCGGTATCGGTCATGAACTTTGTTGAAGGAACTCGTTTTACTGCTGCCAAACATCAGAGGCAAGCATCTCCGTTCGCCGATCTATTGAAAGTTAAGGCAGGCGGCATCGCTTTTGTGCTCGATACGATGGGCGACAGCATGAAATCAATCCTGGATGTGACCATTGTGTATTCTGATCAAAAACCGGGATTGGTCGATTTATTCGCCGGCCGAATTCGTCATGTAATGATCGATATCGTCGAGCGTGAGATAAGGCCGGAGATGATTGGCGATTATGAGAATGACGCCGAGTTTCGTAGCAGTTTTCAGAAATGGTTAAATACGGTGTGGGAAGAAAAACAAAAAACGATTGAGCGCTTGAAGCATGGCGGGTAGGGTAGGCACCGCCAACCAATAGTATTGACCGTGATACCGGGCATGGTGGGTGGTGCCCACCCTACATCAATCCCGGAAATTCTCGAATTGCAGTGGCAGTTCAATATTCGATTTTTTCAAAAGTGCCATTACGTCCTGCAAGTCGTCGCGTTTTTTTGCAGTAACCCTGAGTTTCTCGCCGTTTATCTGGGCCTCCACTTTAAGCTTGGCATCCTTAATGATGCCGACAATTTTCTTTGCCAGTTTTTGTTCGATGCCTTGTTTGATGGTCACTTTCTGGCGGGCTTCTGCCAGATTGGTTTCCACATCACCGACTTCCATACAGCGAATATCGATGCCGCGGGCAATTAATCGGGCACGCAGAATATCGAGCATTTGTTTTAGTTGAAAATCACTTGGCGCGCGCTGGGTAATCACAAAGCCATCGACGTCGAAACTCGCGTCACTGCCTTTGAAATCGAAGCGAGTGCCGAGCTCGCGATTGGCGGTATCGAGCGCATTGGTTAATTCGTGTTTGTCGATTTCTGAAATAATATCGAAAGAGGGCATAGCGGTTCCAGGTATCCTGTATTTTGACCCGGTATTTTAAGCGATGAATTTGCTGGCGTCAGCTAAACAAGCCTTGTTGCGAACTGATCTGCTTGCTGTCGATGAAATTTGCCAAGCCAATGCCGACCAATCTAAACCGGGTGCCGTCGGGCATCTGGACCCGTTCACGCAATTGCATGGCAATCGCCTGAAAATCGCCCAAAGTGTCGGTAGGACTCTCGGGCGTAGAGCTGCGAGTCAATGTTTGAAAGTCCGCCGTCTTTAACTTGAGGACTACGGTGCGGGCGCTACGTTGTTCTTCGCGCAGATACGCAGTCCAGGTTTTTTCTGCCAGTCGCAAAATATGCGGTGCAATTTCATCCAGCAATAGGTCGTCTGGAAAAGTATCTTCACTGGAAATCTGCTGTGTGGGTCGTTCCGACACCACCAGATGATGATCAATACCCATGGACAGCTCGTGCAGGCGCAAACCCCAGCGTCCGAATCTGAGTTCCAGACTTTGCGCAGAGTGTTCGCGGAGTTGGCCAACGGTACTGATATTCAATTTCGCTAATTTGGCTTCCATGACTTTGCCGACGCCGGGTAACCTGCCCACCAGCAAGGGCGTCAGGAAGTCAAAGGCTGCCGCTGGTTTGATCACGTATTGGCCATTGGGTTTCTTCCAGTCCGATGCAATTTTCGCCAGAAATTTATTTGGTGCAATACCGGCTGATGCCGTTAATTGGGTTTCCTCGAAAATAGCGTGGCGAATTTGCAAGGCCACTTCGGTAGCAGATGCCAGTTCAAGCTTGTTTTCGGTGACATCCAGATAGGCTTCATCTAGAGATAAAGGTTCAATTAAGTCGGTATGTCGAGAGAATATTTCCCGCACGTGTTTTGAAGCCGCTTTGTAGCGAGCAAAATCAGGCGGTACAAAAATTGCGTCCGGACATAAACGCTCGGCGCGTATTGCCGGCATCGCGGAACGGATTCCAAACTTTCGAGCTTCATATGAAGCTGCACAGACCACCGAGCGTGCACCACGCCATGCCACAACCACCGGTTTGCCGCGAAGACTTGCGTCATCACGTTGTTCAACGGAAGCATAGAATGCATCCATATCGACATGAACAATTTTTCGTTGGGACATTAGGCTTACTTTGGCTTTCCCATGCGTGGCGTACCTTTACGACAGGCGTCTGAACAGTAGTTTACTTCATCCCAGACCTTCTGCCATTGCTTTCGCCATGTAAACGGTAGCTGGCATACGATGCAATTTTTTTCGGGTAAGTTTGATTTACCGATAGATTTATTGTTGCTGTTTTTCA
The DNA here is from genome assembly GCA_043754555.1 of Arenimonas sp. Lineage (GTDB taxonomy): Bacteria > Pseudomonadota > Gammaproteobacteria > Xanthomonadales > Xanthomonadaceae > Arenimonas. The sequence goes on from JAYUUM010000204.1 coordinate 19,707, forward strand.
TGAAATCTTTTTATGGAAATCCAGAAAGGCTGCCAATACCGCGCCTGGAGCTTCGACTTGTGGATAATGTCCAATGCCTTCGAGCCCGATAACATCGGGATTCGGAATTAATTGGCGGTATCGCTCCAGCAAATGTTCGCCAGAAACAGGGTCATCGAGACCATTAATCAAACGCAGTGGAATTGCACTGGTTTGCATTGCTTTAAGCCAGCGCTCGCGATGCTTGCGACGTTCGGGAATATATTGCAACAAACGATGGGCAAGTTTTTGCCCTTTGTTGAGTGCGACCAAATGCCAGAAATCGGACAATTCTTCAGCGCTAGGTTGAGTGTTGGTCCCAAATACGGCAGCAAAACTTTGATTGAATTTTTTCTCGTTCAGGCCATGTACCAATAATGGGCCCAATGGTCCGCGTAGCAAAGTTTGAATTAAGCGCGGACGATGCGCTTCCGGAAACAAGCCGCCATTTAAAAAGCAAATAGACTTGATTTTGCAGGCCATAGTCTCTGCTGATGATTCATGACGGGCTAAACATTCCTGCGCAATGCTGTCGCCAAGATCATGCGCCAGAAGATGTACTCGTTCGACGTTCAGTGATGCCAACAGTGCAGCAATAATATTGGCCTGTTCTAGAACCGAATAAGCATGACGCCGTGGTTTGCTTGAAAAGCCAAAGCCCAATAAATCCAGAGTGATAACGCGGAAGTGCCTCGTTAGCGACGGCCACATTATGTGCCAGTCAAATGATGCCGTGGGGAACCCGTGAATACACAATAATGCTTCGCCCTTGCCTTGGTCACGATAAAAAATCGAATGCTTTTGCCATTCAAAATAATCGCCAGCCGTTTTCCAGAGTTCTAAGGATTTAGACGTCATAAAATCTATTTTTGTTAAATGAAAATAACATTTATGGCATTTAATGAAGATTGCGTGTCAAAAAATATTTATCCAAGAAACGTGCTCGCCAAGCAACATCCCAATTTAGCTGATAAATCTGAAATAAATGTGAATTGTGTCCGGTTTTCCGGAAGTGTCGCGTTCTTATACATGCCGCCGGTACTTTGATTCAATAATTAAGGCTCAGGCAGGCGCCCTTGAAATTTCATTAGGAGCTTTGTTGTGAAAAAAAGTATCGCCGTATTATCACTTCTTGCATTCAGTATTCCTGTCGCTATTGCAGCGACCAATCAACCTAGCCTGATGAAAAAAATCACTCCGGCTCAGAAAAAGCTTCAAGTCGCCATTCGTAACGAAGTACGCGAATACCTGCGCGGCGATGGCATGATCGAAATGCCGAACGTCGCTAAAGCATCTGCCAGCACTAAAGCCGCATACACCGACGAAGAAGTAGGCGATGCCAATTCCTTTGGTCGCGGTGTCAATTTTATCGGTACCGTGCAAAGTGGTGTGCTAACCATAGCGCCCGATTGCACACCTGATCCAATGTTTCCACCAGGCCCTAAAGACCAGTGCGTCGTTCCTGATGTAAATGGATCTGCAATTATTAATTTTCCCGATATGGGTAAAGTGTTAATTCCGGGGAAAAGCGCAAAATCACTTTTCTGCCATTGGCAAACCCCATTCGGTATTTCGGTTTACAATAATTTCACTGGTGTTTATCAAGGCCAGGCTCGCACCGTTTTTACAGCGACTTATAAAATCGAAAATGAAGTGCTTAATGATCCTACCTTGTTAGATCCAAATACAGGCTTGCCTTATGGTGGTTTTATCAACACAGCTTTGGGTGCAGTGCGTGATGGACGTAGTTTGCAACCGGGCGAATCACAAGTGTTTCGCGACAACTATTCGCGAGTTTGCCTGGGTGGTTTAGTTTCAAAGCGTAATTTAATTGAAGGCTATGGTTTGAGTGAAGCTCAAGCGACTAAATTCTTCAAAAAAGACACCACGATTACCATCGGTATGACCGGTAATACCCGCCACGTCAGCAACGGCAGCATGATTATCGGCACCCGTTTCGTAGGCGACTGATCTTTTTTAATCTCGTTTCCAAGGAAGGATCGAAACGGCAGCCGAAAGGCTGCCGTTTTTAATTGTCTGATTGCGCAATAAATTCATGCAACAATAAATGCATGTTGAGACCGCTGCGCTAATGCCCAATAAAGATTCATCGATGCGTGGCATTACCGCTATGTTGGGAGCGGTGTGCTTATTTTCGTTAATGGATGCCGGTCTGAAATGGCTATCGCCACATTATCCAGCGATTCAAGTGACGGCAATGCGGGCGATGGCATCGTTGCCGTTCGTCATTGTGTATGTGTTGCTGCGCGGTAGTGCGGCGAGTTTGCTGAAAGTTCGTTGGTCACTGCATCTGCTTCGTGGTGTGCTCGGCATTAGTATGCTGGCATTGTTCACCTTTGGTATTAGAACATTGCCGTTGTCGGAAGCGTATTCGCTATTTTTTATTGCCCCTTTACTGATCACTGCATTGTCAGTGCCCATGTTAAAAGAAAAAGTGGGCATGGCCCGTTGGGTCGCCATTTTTGTCGGCTTGTTGGGCGTGTTGATTGTTCTGCGGCCGGGTACAGAAAATCTGGGTTCGTTGGGCAGTCTTGCCATTTTAGCGGCGGCAGTGTGTTATTCAGTGTCGGCAATTACCGTTCGTGTGCTCAGCCGAACAGATTCTTCCGATAGCATGGTGTTCTGGGCGATGACGATGATTGCCGTTGGTGCAGGCTGTATTGCCGCACCTCATTGGCAAGCGATCGAACCGCGACATTTTATGGTATTGGCTGGCATCGGTATCACTGGTTTTTTTGGACAGGTAGCGATAACTGCCGCTTTTCAAAAAGGTGAGGCTTCGGTAGTGGCGCCGTTTGAATATAGCGCGCTTGCCTTGGGCCTGGGACTGGATTGGCTGCTTTGGCAAACTCTGCCAGACGGCATTGCTTTGTTTGGAGCGCTGGTGATTATTGCAAGTGGTTTATATTTGATTCGCAAAGAAAAAGTACATGCGGAAGCGGAGCATCCTTAAGCCGGTAGGCCTAGGGCATCATTTTTTGGGGAAAAGTAATGTGGATTTTTAAATCGTTTATTGCCGGATTTGTTTCTACCTTGATATTCCATCAAGGCCTCTTTCATTTGCTATATCTGGCAGGAAAGATTCCCAAGCCAGCCTGGGATATGACTGCAACCCAGCCCTTGCAGGTGCCTGCCGTTATCTCATTGGCATTTTTTGGTGGGATATGGGGGAGTGCCTTGTGGGCGATGATCAGAAAGCAATCGGGTTCCCGCCAGTGGTTGTTGGCTTTTGTGCTAGGTGCTTTATTGCCCAGCGTGGTGGCTTTGTTAATCGTATTTCCATTATTAAAAGGCCTACCATTTGCTGCTAACTGGGATCCGAAAATGTGGCTTGGTGCTTTCTTGTTGAATGGTGTGTGGGGATTAGGAGTAATCCTGCTCATGAAGGCTTTCGGCAAAAAGTAGTTGTCAACGGCTCCGGGCTTGCTGCGTTTTAACAGGTACCCCCAAGGCAAACAGCGAGAAACCCGATGAAAAAAGTAATTCCTTTTATTGCCCTTAGCTTGATGGCCGTTAGCATTTTTGCAAGCGCACAAAGCCAAACGAATGATCCCAGAGCCCACAGACAGGCTAAGGCGCAAGAACGCTTTCAAGCACTAGATGCCAACCGTGACGGCAAGCTAAGTTATACCGAACTTCAGAATAACCCGAAGCATCGCGAGCGTTTTGAAAAAGCCGATACGAATCATGATGGCGGCTTATCTCAAGAAGAGTTGAAACAAGTGCACCTTGAAAAGAAACAACAACGCCTGGAACGCCGTGCTAAAGGCCGTGAAAAAATGCGCGTTGCCCAGCAAAAAATGCAGGCGCTCGATACCAATAAGGACCAGGCATTAACTCGTGCCGAACTGGGCAATGAACTGCCGAAGCTGTCGGAAAACTTCAGTATTATTGACGGAAATAACGACGGCAAAATTACCCGCGAAGAAATGAAGATCGCTCGTATGGCTATGCGTGCCGAGCGTCAATCGCAGGCAAAATAAGCTTAAACATTATTGTTGAGAAAAGGCCGCTTGCGGCCTTTTTTAACTAGATTGCGGCATGGTCGCCACTATCAGAATTCACCCGGTATGGTGTAGATCAAACGGTCTTGATCTTTAGCGCCCTTGCGGTCCGGAATATCGCCGAGAAAAATCGGCTTAATATTTTTTTCCAGCAAGGCGTTCTTGAAGTACTGTTCATTCTCGCGCTTAAAAACAAAGATTCGCTTGCCGGGTTTTTGTTCAAGAGCCTGACTCAAGGTCATATCAAATTGGCTATCGGAAATGGTTTTTAACTGCGGCTTGAAGCTAACCTTGTTGATTTGCGAGCCCAAATAAAGATGCAGACCATAGCGCGTCATGTCTTCAACAAAAATAACTTCGCGCGGTGCCGTTTTTGTAAAAGACAGTATTTTCTGGGCAAACACTTCCGGATCTTTATTGTGATTGTAAGTACTTAAACCCAGGCGCATACCCAACAGAACGACTATCCATACCGTCAGCCATAGTGCTTTGCGTGTGTTGAACTCGAATTTACATAAAGCTTGACCCAGCAATAAGGCAAATGGCGTAAACAAGGGTAGAACATAGAGCGGCATACGAGAACGTGACAAAGAAAAGACGATGAGTGGCAATAACAGCCACCACCAGAGGAAGCGCTGCTCACTTGTCTGGCTTGACCATAATTTGAGATTGCTGGCCATGCCTCTGCCCGCCATGATTAACCAGGGTAGCGCCCCCAATAAAAATACCGGCAAATAGACTTTGAATGGCCCATACCACTCCGGGCTGCGCTGCATATTTTCATCTGCCAGACGCGCAACGACTTCGTGACCTATGAAATACTCAAGTAATCCGGGGTGCCGTTGAATCACAATGCCATACCAGGCCAGTCCAATTGTTGCGAAGGCCAGTAACCCTAATGGGCGAAAAAGCGCTTTTAAATCTTTTTGCCGCCAAAGCAAAATAATGATTGCCATCAAAGGTAATAAGCTGGGCGGACCTTTGGCGAGAAAGGCCAACCCAAAGCCAGCCCACATGGCGTCCATCCAGAATTTTGATTTCTTCAAAAAGGCGTATTGCGTAAAACATAAAACCGCCAGTGTTTCGCATACGGCTAGAATAAAATCGGTGCTTATGTAATTGCCGGCAAGGAATGGAAACGGACTCGTCGCAAAGATTAGCGCGGGCAGCCAGGGTTTTTCCCGACAAAATACTTTGCCGAGTTGAAAAATCATTAGCACACTCAAAATATAAGCCAGCGCAATCGGCACTCTAGCTGCCCAGGTATTAAAACCAAACATCTGAACACTTGCTGCGATCGTCCAATACGTTAAAGGTGGTTTGGTGAAGTGCAAGGATTCCGGGTGCCGGTGCAACGAAATCCATTCACCACTGTCTGCAATATTTAACGCAACATTGGTATAGCGGCCTTCATCCGGCTCAAACAGACTGCGGCTGCCCATAAAGGCAAAGCCCAGTAACGCCGCTAATAAAAGCAGGCTCAGGAAGGGTCGGTGTCGTAGAAAATTCATAGGGAAACTCTATCCGGCAATGTGGAAGGATAAGCCATTTGAGCGAACAGTGAGCCGCCAGCCCAATTACGTAGTGTAAAAAAGCACCGCAGCGACTTGTATTTTGTAAAGACATGACGAAAGTCATTGCTGCCAAAGGCACATGCGAATATTGAATTCGGAATCTATGCTGGCATTGTCAAAATACCGCAGCACTACTCAGGGGGATTAGCATGAAACGTCTGGCATTGATCACAGCATTAGGTTTTGCATCTTCGTTTTCTGCACAAGCGGAGTCACTAAAATGTAATTTTGAAAGTGACTATGAATTTTCACAGCAGGGCCGCACATTAATTTTTTCGCGTGATGCTGCCCCCGGAAAGCGCATCATGATTCAAGATGGAAGGATGGTCATTGATGGCAAAGAACTAAAGCTTGCTGCCGACGACATGGCACGTATTGCAGAATTTGAAAATGAAACGCGTTTATTAATCCCGCAAGTAAAGCTGGTCACTAAAGAAGCCATTGATATTGCCTTTACTGCGCTTATTGAAGTCTCGCGCGCTTTAAACGGCGAACAAAATAATCAGACGGTCAAAAAACTGCAGAATGCTCAACTAGCTTTGCATAACTCGTTAAATAAAAATCCGGCATTGATTATGAACGGTGATATCGATGAAAAAATCATTGAACCAATCGTGACCGATTTTGTACCTGATGTTGTCGCTGCTGCCATCAAAGAAGCTCTGTCGCTGGCATTCAGTGGCGACGATGCAAAAGCCAAGGCGTTTGAAGCACGTATGGACAAGATGGGCAAAGAAATTGAAACCAAAGTCGAAGCCCGCGCAAAAAAACTTGAGCCATTGGCACAGGCGATGTGCAGTCGCGTCAGGAACATGGACAAAATTGAAGACGGTATAAGTGTGCGTTTAAGTAACAAACAGAAAATAAACTTACTCGAAACCAAAGCGCCTTAAATTAATCTCCCTATCGCTCGGCATCTGTCCCCGGATGCCGGCTTTACGCCCTCTAGCTAATGGCAAGAGGGCGTTTTTTTATTTTGTTCCGGACCCTGCTTTGAGCCGCGTAGTGGGCTGTTTGCTGCGCCCAAAACCTGCAATTTCTAGGTGCAGGCCGAAAAATGCTCCTGCATTTCCGGCACTTCCGCCATCCATGGCGGTCGCAAGCAGTGCCCCTACAAAAGCCCAAGCCCAAAAACTTGGCGACAACGGCCCCGACAGGCGACAATGTGCGCTTACGCCATCGGGCGGGAGGGTTGTATGTCTGTATTGCAAGAAGCAAAGGTGCCGGACATCGGCGGCAGCAAAGGTGTTCCCGTGATCGAAGTCTTGATCAAAGTGGGAGACACCGTCAAAAAAGATCAGGGTTTAATCACTCTGGAATCCGACAAAGCCACGATGGAAGTGCCTGCGCCATTTGCCGGTATTGTGCGTGAGCTCAGAGTCAAACTTGGCGATGAAATGTCGGAAGGTGATGTTGTTGCGATGATCGAAATTTCGGGTGAAGCCGCAGCATCTTCAAGCTCAGCCACCGAATCGGTAATAAAAGAAACCGCT
>JAYUUM010000205.1:0-2928 GCA_043754555.1 Arenimonas sp.
GCTCGCAGCCTTGATGGCAGCATTGAAATGTTCTAAGTCGCGGTCGGAGAGTTCAAAACTAATCGATAAAGGCATGACTATGTCCATCAAGGAGTGAATGGTGAGAAGCAAAAGACTAGGCGCTGTCGTGCGGTGCGTCAATGTTGCCGAGTTTACGCGAGCCGATGCGCAGCGACTAGGCTTACTTATACGCAATGCCGCTGGCTAATGGGACACTCAATAGCTAATTATCGATCCGAATGCCCGGACTCGAAATAATCATTGCGTTCAAACGCGCCCGGCTTGACCAGATCAGAAAACGCGCGCGCCTGGGGCGATAAAAACTTACCTTTGCGTACCACCACGCCATAACTACGTGGCGGAAAATAATCCCGCAGATTGCGGATCTCCAATTTCTCGTGATCGGCTTCATTCAGACAAATGCCGGTCACAATGGAGATTCCCAAACCCATTGCCACATATTGTTTGATCACTTCCCAGCCGCCGACTTCCAGGGCCACGGTGTAGGGCACACGCCTTTGCTGGAATACCAAATCCACTAAACGCCAGGTGGTTAAGCGTTTAGGCGGCAGGATCAAACCATGCGGGCTTAGGTCTTCTAGCTGAATATTTTCTTTTTTTGACAAGGGATGACCCTTGGCCATGATCAGCATCGGGTCAAACGAATACACCGGCGCATAAGACAAATCGGTCGGCACATCGAGCATGGACCCCACGGCTAAATCGACGGCGTCGGATCGCAGTAACGCAAGGCCATCTTTACCAGTGACGTTGTGCAGTACTAACTGCACAGTCGGGTGCGCTTGCTTGAAGGCCTGCACGATCGGCGGCAATAAATACAAAATGGTCGAGCTGCCGGCGGCGACGTGAAGTTCGCTGGCTTCCAGTCCTTTTAACTTATTACGAAATTCACCTTCAAGCCCATCCAAGCCTTCAACCAAGGGCCGAGCCAGTTCATAAAGCGCGGTGCCTTCACGAGTCAATGTCATTCGACGGCCGCCACGTTCAAATAATCTGACTTGCAAGTCGCGCTCTAAAGCCTGTAATTGCAAGGTTACCGCTGGCTGGCTCAGGAAAAGTGCCTCTGCCGCGCGAGAAATAGAGCCCAGGCGCGCAGCCTGACAGAAAGCTCGCAAGGGCTTTAAGCGATCACCTTTGTAATAAAAGCGCGGACTGACAGCTTTTGGCATTGATAAATATCTAACTATAAGATTTGTTAATAGATTCTATTCAAACATTTAGTTTGTCAAATTAAAACAAGCGTTTTAAGGTTGAGGCCAGCTTCTAGGTACTTCTTCTATGTCTTCTCTTGAAATCATTGCTCTCACCCAGCCTGGCCAGGGTGATTTACTGACCCCTGCCGCCATTGCTTTTCTTAGCGAATTGCATCAGCGCTTTGAGCCGACACGGCAAGAACGATTAGCTGCACGCGAAAAACGCCAGGCGCAATTCGATGCCGGCGCCACACCCGATTTCCGTGAAGACACCCGTAAAATTCGTGAAAGTGATTGGAATGTCGCCGAACTGCCTACCAACTTGCTCGATCGTCGTATCGAGATTACCGGCCCGGTGGAGCCCAAGATGGTGATCAACGCCCTGAACTCGGGTGCCAAAGTCTATATGGCCGATTTCGAGGACTCGACTTCGCCAACTTGGGAAAATTTGTTGACCGGACAGCGCGCGCTGCGTAAAGCCGTTACCGGTGATTTGGACTGGATGGCGCCGGATGGTAGTAAACACTACGTTTTGAACAAGGAAAACCTTGCAGTCTTGATGGTACGGCCGCGCGGCTGGCATCTGGACGAAAAACATTTGCAGCTCGCTGGCGCGCCAATGTCGGCGTCCTTGTTTGATTTAGGTCTGTTTGCTTTCCATAACGCCAAAACGCAATTTGAAAAAGCGAATGGGCCGTATTTTTATATTCCAAAATTGCAGTGCATGGAAGAAGCCGCACTGTGGGAAGAAGTCCTGAGCTTTATCGAAGTACGCCTTGGACTGCCGCTCGGCACGATGAAGGTCACCGTGCTGATTGAAACCCTGCCTGCCGCTTTTGAAATGCACGAAATTTTACATGCACTGCGTACGCGCATTGTCGGTTTGAATTGCGGCCGCTGGGATTATATTTTTTCCTATATCAAAACTTTCCGGAAACATCGCGACAAGGTATTGCCAGAGCGCAGCCAAGTCTTGATGACGCAACCATTTTTAAAAGCCTATTCGGAATTGCTGATTCAAACCTGTCACCGTCGTGGCGCACTAGCGATGGGCGGTATGGCCGCACAGATTCCGATTTCCGGTGATCCCGAGGCTAATGAAGCGGCATTGAATCGTGTGCGTGCCGACAAACTGCGCGAAGTCAAAGCCGGTCATGACGGCACTTGGGTTGCGCATCCGGCATTGATCAAAGAAGCCGAAACCATTTTCAACGCGCATATGCCGAATGCCAATCAACGCGATGTGCTGCGCGAAGACGTGTCGGTGACGCGCGAAGATTTAATCAAGCCGTGTATTGGCACGATCACCCAAAAAGGTTTTGAAAATTCAGTTGAAGTTTGCGTGCGTTACCTGGCGTCCTGGCTCGACGGCAACGGTTGTGTACCGATTCATTGGTTGATGGAAGACGCAGCCACGGCTGAAATTTCGCGCACCCAACTTTGGCAATGGCTGCATCACGGCAACCTGCATTTGCAGGACGGCTCGCCGGTCGACTTCGCATTATTTGAACGCTGCCTGATTTCATTGCCAAGCAAACTTGCAGACCGCATGCGGGTGCCGGGCGCAGCAAAACTCAATGATGCGATTGCACTACTCGACGAACTGACACACGCAGACACGCTGGCAGATTTTTTGACACTGCCTGCTTACAAACAAATTGACTAACCCGTAGGAGGGCCTTCTAGGCCCGAAAGGCCCTCGATCAAGCCTATC
>JAYUUM010000206.1:0-26664 GCA_043754555.1 Arenimonas sp.
CTGAAACGCGGCATGGATAAAGCCGTGATTGCAGCCACTGAAGAACTGAAAAAAATCAGCAAGCCTTGCAATAGCAGCAAAGAAATTGCTCAAGTCGGTGCGATTTCGGCCAACTCCGATCATGACATTGGCGAACTGATTGCCAAAGCTATGGACAAAGTGGGTAAAGAAGGCGTGATCACTGTTGAAGACGGTTCCGGTTTGGAAAATGAACTCGACATCGTCGAAGGCATGCAGTTTGACCGCGGTTACCTGTCGCCGTATTTCATCAACAACCAACAAAGCATGGCGGCTGATTTAGACGACCCGTTCATTTTGTTGCACGACAAAAAAATCTCGAACGTCCGTGAATTGTTGCCAGTATTGGAAGCCGTTGCGAAAGCCGGTAAGCCTTTATTGATCGTTGCTGAAGAAGTGGAAGGCGAAGCCTTGGCTACTTTGGTAGTGAATACCATTCGCGGCATCGTGAAAGTTTGCGCAGTGAAAGCACCTGGTTTCGGTGATCGCCGCAAAGCGATGCTCGAAGACATGGCGATTCTTACTGGCGGTACCGTGATTTCTGAAGAAGTCGGTTTGTCTTTGGACAAGGCCACCATTAAAGATCTCGGCCGCGCCAAGAAAATTCAAGTGTCGAAAGAAAACACCACCATTATTGATGGCGCCGGTGTTGCTGACGGTATTCAAGCCCGCATCAAACAAATCAAAGCACAAATCGAAGAAACTTCTTCCGATTACGATAAAGAAAAATTGCAAGAACGCGTAGCCAAATTGGCCGGCGGTGTTGCAGTAATCAAAGTCGGTGCAGCGACCGAAGTGGAAATGAAAGAAAAGAAAGCCCGTGTTGAAGATGCATTGCATGCTACCCGTGCAGCGGTAGAAGAAGGTATTGTTCCTGGCGGCGGCGTTGCACTTATCCGTGCCTTGACCGCGATGGGTAAATTGAAAGGTGCTAATGACGATCAAAACGTCGGTATCACCATTGCAATGCGTGCGATGGAAGCGCCTCTGCGCGAAATCGTTGCCAACTGCGGCGAAGAACCTTCAGTTGTGTTGAACAATGTTAAAGCTGGCGAAGGCAATTATGGTTACAACGCCGCGACCAGCGAATACGGCGACATGGTAGCAATGGGTATTTTGGATCCAACCAAAGTGACTCGTACTGCCTTGCAAAACGCAGCTTCGATTGCCGGTTTGATGATCACCACCGAATGCATGGTGGCAGAATCACCGAAGAAAGAAGAAGCACATGGCGGCGGCGGACACGGCGGCGGAATGGGCGGAATGGGCGGTATGGATTTCTAATCCAAACCACCCTGTAACTTGTAAACAAAAACCCCGCTTCGGCGGGGTTTTTTTTGGTAGTTTGAATAATTTGAAACGTCGTTTGTCAAACGTCGTTTGCTGTTTACACCATGCAGCTTGCTGGCATATCGCTTTGGCTTTGCGCAAGCCATGAAAGGCTTATGGCGATGTTTATTTACGGCTTACACTGTTCGTGTGTAAAAAAGTATTAATAATTCCGCGGTGCATGCAGATGATACATCCGCATCGTGCCGTAACTTTTAGCGGCTGGAATTTGGCCTACATAATCACAGGCGAACGGATTGGGTTCCAATGCTAGTCTGGCCGCAAATTGTTCGGTCACATAGACCTCGCCAGGTGGTGTGACAGGTTCAATGCGGGCGGTGCGACTAACGTGAGCGCCGAAATAATTGGTCAGAAGCAAGACCGGATCCGTCGTTTCAAATACCGGGCCGAAGTGGCCGCCGAGTCGTAACGCCAGTGTTTCGGGCAAGCCACAGGCTTCGAGATCAATGGCGGCTATTGCCGCTTGCAAATCCAGTGCACATTGCGCAGCAACGGGCGCATCACTGAGGACGACGAACAAGCCATCACCCCACGTGTTTCGATAAAGTACGCGCTCGCTATAACGTGCGAGCACTTCGCCAATGGCACCCAGCAGATGAGTGACGAAGGCAGGAATTTGCGATTCGGTAAGTTTACTAAAACCGCGTACGTCACCAAACAGCATGGCCTTAAGTTCGCGTTGACCATGAACAGCTGGCGTGCCTGGCTTACTTGCCGTTGATGATTTTGCGTCAGGTTCGGGCGTGATCACTTCCAACGCGCGCCCAGCATTTCGCCATGTGCGCACGTCGAAACTGGTGCCTGCCATACCGGTAGTCTCAACGCCATCCCAGACCGCCATCTGTAACACATCGGCATCCAGAAAACGTGCACGCAATACCGCTAATCCCATTGCGACAAACGAGCCATAGGCAAACACCCAGTCGTGACCGAGATAACTATCTTCGGTGGCATAGGTAATTGATGCCGCGCGCTCCATGCAGAACTCAAAACGCGTCACCCAATGGGGCCCGGCCGGTGCAACCGAAATTTCAATAAATTCGTCGCGTGCAAACGGTAAGACAACGTGTAGTTCCGCACCGCGAGAAAGCAGGGCTTCTGCGAATAAAATATCGGCCCCACAGGCCAGTGGACCATAGCCAAAACCGACACGATGTTTTTCCAACCGTTCGGCAATTTGTTTTGCCACCGGGTCTTCTTGTATAGCAGGAAAACGACCTTGTGCGCCCACTGCAGCGATCATATGCCCGGTGTAATTAATCACTGTCGGCGAGGCAAGCGGATCAAGCACGTCCTCATTAATGCCGCGTGCGCTGCAAATCATTCGTAGTTGCCTACGTGTCGCAGCACGGGCAGCAAGATCATGGCCCGCGTTCGCTGCACGTTCCAAAGCGCTTCGCGCAGTCGCCGTATCACCAAGTATCAATGCGGCTTCTGCTTCGGACGCAGGCAAATAATAATCATCGCCTTCAGTGCCGGTATTCATCCGGCAAATCGCGAGCACTTCGCGTGCAATTTTTTCAGCCGCCTGTGTTTGTCCGGCGAGCAGTCGTAAGCTGGCTACATTGACGCCGGGATAATAATCATGATGGCGCCAATACAGTTTTTCGTACAGATTGGCTGCATGCATTAGCAATGTTGTACGAGCTTCGCCGACGGTATCCAGTGCGTGATCTTTTGCGATACGCGCTTTTAATGCAGCAACGTCGGCATCGCCAGACTCATCCAAGCCCAAGCGCGTGAACTCCAATTCTGCACTTGCCGTAGCACCGGCCTTGGCAAGATTGAGCACGGCCCGATGACTCAAACGCAAATCACCAGGGTGCTCTTCAAGGCCGTGCAATGCGGTATCAAACGCCAACAATAATTCGCCACGTGCTTCGAGCTGGCGAACATCAGTGAGCCAGAATAATGCGTCCTTCACGGTACTCAATTATTCGGCAGCACAGCGGATGCGCAATATCGAACCATCTTCGGCTGCACCTTCAAGTGAAGTGAGCTTCATCATTTTGTCGTCGATAATGTCGAAGTGAAAACTATCTTTTTGATTGGTCGAAGGGTCTAGTGGCAGGAAATCAAAACCAGCTCCACTGGCCTTGACCCGCGTGGCAACATCCCAGGGCGCCGCTTGCGGATGATTAATTCGAGTCAGTACCGTATCGGGACCCGTGCGAATAACTTCGTAGCGAATCGTCAAACCGTTGTAAGGCTGACACCAATGGCCAAGTACGAAAGCAATATCGTTACGTTTCGGGCCAGTGGGTGCGGGCGCTGCTGCACGTGATTGGGCAGGGGCTGCACTAACGGGTGTGTTTTTTTGAATCAGAGCTGTCGCAGTTGCAGTCGCTGCAGCCGCCGCGGTCGTTGCTGGTTCGATTTCATCGGGCGCCAGCGCCACATTCGGTATATCCGACGCATTACTAGCAGCAGTATTAGGAGTTATAGGTGAAGGTTGAACTGATGCTTGTTGCAGGTTTGTATTGTTCTTGCTGGTGTATAGCAGAGTGCTGGTTATGGCGGCGGCTAACAGTGCAATCACGGCGACGCCGATTAACAAAGGGGTATGCGAACTTGCGGTTCTGGAAACTTCTGCAACGTGCAAAGGCGTTGAACGTACCGGTGCTGAATCAGGTGAATTCATCGCTTTGATTGCCGCCACTAGCGGCATCAGGTGCTGCTCCATCGGGGTCTTCCAGGCGTCTACCCATTGCGCCGATGAAATATAAAATTCCAACGATCCCGAAGGGGTTACTTCGCGAATGCGAACAGGAAGCACTACTTTCGTTTTGCTCACCGCGCGTTCAACTTCCTTGCGGACAAATTGCGAGTCGTTTGATTGATCTGACAACACCAATACCAAAGCCTTGCATTGTTCAATGGCGTTAATGATGGCGTGGCCATACTCCACGCCAGGCGCAACATCGCGCGGTGCTACCCAGCAATGGATGCCTTGGCCTTCCAGAAAACCAACGATACGGAAAGCCGCATCGCGATCGGCGGAGGCATAGCTGACGAAGATATCGGGCATGGCCGTCCCGTTCTGTGGTGAAGTGAAATCCAGTCTAGCCGAACCGAGCGAAAAGGCAACGGTTCTGGCCAGGCACTTATGTAATGTCATGGTCTGCCAGGAAAAATATCATAGATTCATTCTGACAAATCACGAATTTTCACTGTCAATTTCGCAACACTTTTCGTATAGCTGCTTGTTGCTGCATGCTGCCGACGATGATCTGTATCTGACGTATTGGTTGCAGAATTCTACTCGTGTAATCAACATCATGATCATGGCGATACTCTGACATCGCAATACCTGATCATCGACTTTATCTTCGCTGCCTAGCTTTCATGCTAACAGCAACAGTCATTCCGCTTATCTTGAAGTCTTGCGTAAGCGACCTGCTGCTAATAAATAAAGACCCACTATTTGATGGTGGCATAACGCATTTAGAAACAATGATGCAAGAGGTGCTTTTATAGTCTTTGTTTACGTGACGCATGGTATTCCATCATGGAACATCTCTGTTCTTGGCAACATTTTTTTCTTGTTGAATCTCGAATTGATCAAACGATGCAAGAATTATCCAAGTAAGAATAGTGGCGAGTATTGCTAATCCCAAATTCCCTAAGCCTACTGCTACGCCGATTGCTGCGGTCATCCAGATGCCAGCTGCTGTCGTCAGGCCCTGAATCTCACGGGTGTCACTCAGCTTTAGAATGGCGCCTGCACCAATAAAACCAATTCCGGTGGCAAGCCCTTGAATTACTCGAGAAACACCTTCTAAAGACATGCCGCTACTTGTCGAAGCAAGAACAAACATTGCGGTGCCCAATGCGACAAGAATATGAGTGCGAAGACCCGCCGCTTTACCTGCGCGCTCTCGTTGCAAACCTACTAATGCGCCTAGCAAAATGGCCGCTATCAAACGCAAGAGCATATGGGCAAACTGCGTCGGATCGGGAATCCCGGCAATCAATTCGTTCCAGAATATTTCCATTATTCGTCCTTTCTATTTACCGGTAATGAAACTAGGCTTTGTGTTGTGATTTGCCAAAAATCGATTTCCAGGATTCTGCAAAAGTTTCTTCACGAAAATCGGTAAATTCGCCAGCATCAAAATAAACGCCATAGCAGATGGTGCAAGCTTCGTAAGAAATATACGGCTGGGCACTCACCACCATATTGATCAATGGCACGTCACAAGCTGGGCAAACGATTCCGCTCTGTTTATCCTGTTTTTTGCCGAGCTCCGCGCTGCCGGTATCAATAGACTCTGAACCACTGATTTTCTTGAGGTCTTCATGTTCGAGCATATCGAACCAAAT
This sequence comes from Arenimonas sp., assembly GCA_043754555.1. Lineage (GTDB taxonomy): Bacteria > Pseudomonadota > Gammaproteobacteria > Xanthomonadales > Xanthomonadaceae > Arenimonas. The sequence goes on from JAYUUM010000206.1 coordinate 5,692, forward strand.
ACCTTTGCAATTGGTACATCGGTCAATTTCAATGTCCTGATAGCGAACTAGTTCCATGGCGCTACTGCATTTTGGACATTTCATGAAAAATCCTGAGTGAATGTGCTGATAAAAATTATGGACGAAAAAGTTCAGTCTGGAAACCGCTGACTTTAACAGTGATTATCACCGGCTTATCACCACGGTTTAACCAATACCAACCATGCTTACCTTCAAAGGCCGCTGTGAATGAACCGGAAGCGCTCTTTCTAGGCGTATCGATCCAGTAGCTGGTGTATTCGCCATCCGCTGCATTAAGTTTGTCACCATGCATATCAGAAGCGACTTCACCGCCGCTGACTTCCCAATAAAACACGAAGCTGTCACCGGCTTTCATTTTGGTTTTTATCTCGGCCCCTTTGTTGGGCGCAATGGTTACCGTCATGGTTTCGGTGCGAAAGTCGTCTTCGTGCTTGGTGACCACAGTATCATCGATGGCTTTGACGGGTTGACCGACAGCATCAAGTTTTTCTTCGCCAGAAGTAGTGCTCTCAGTGCCTTGCTGTTTTTCTGCTGTCGTTTCCTTACTTACCATAGGCTCAGCGGCCGCCGCCGCTGCGTTCAATTTGTTCAAACCTAATGTGGCACCGATGCCAGTGGGATCAACGCCGTATTCCGCCGGAAGTATTGCGGTGATAAGTAATACACAAGCTACGATCAGGGCAATGGCCGTCGCTTTTAGCAAGCGTGGTGTAGAAGGGTGTTGCGATGGATTGCTTGACATGAAAAATCCTTGATTACGAAAGATAAAAACCAGTGAGTTGATAGCCGATCAGAATAAATCCTGCTGTCATCAATAAAGTGTTAGCGATTACGGCCTGGCGATTAAAGGCAGCGGTTCTACGCCAGAACCCCATGACAATTAGAATGCCGCTCAAGGCAAGTAATTGGCCGATTTCAACGCCGACATTAAATGCAAGAATATTCGGCACCAAGCCATCGGGCGATAGTGCGAAGTCTTGCAATTTTGTTGCCAAGCCAAAGCCGTGAAAGAAACCGAATACCAAAACGACCGCCTTGGTATTGGGCTGCCAACCAAACAGGGTTTTGAATGCATCAAGATTATCCAAGGCCTTGTACACCACAGAAAAACCGATAATCGCATCGACGATATAAGGATTCACATGGGTGTCGCTGAGCACACCAAATAACAAGGTAACGCTGTGGCCGATCGCAAACAGCGTGACATAAACACCAATTTCGCGCATGCGAAATAAATAGAAAATAACGCCGAATAAAAATAATAAATGATCATAACCGGTGACCATATGTTTGGCGCCAAGATAAATGTAGATCAGTAGTTGTCGGCCCTGGTTTTGCTCCAGAAAAGCCTTGTCATCGCCCGCAACACCATGCGCTTGTGCTGTGCTCCACATAAGGGCAGAAAAAAGTAGTGCCAAAAAAAACAGGCTGCGGCGCATCAAAAGCGATGTTTGATTTATGGATGTATCGATTAAACCCAGTGACATGAAAGCTCCGGTATTGAATTATTGTTTTGTAATTACTTAACAGGCCAATGCGTATGCAAGTTATCGATAACAAAAACATGCGCATGCGTTTCAGCACTGGCTTTGCGATGTTCAAGCAGATGTGGGTGGTCTGCTGGTAGATCGTCATGACTATGCACAAGACTGTCGGGTTGCTCGCGCGGCCATAATCGCAGCGCCAGTAAACACCCGAATACCGCCAATGCCGCCATCGCCCAAAGTGCTGCAGCAATGCCAAACTTCGCACCCATCAAACCTGCTACTGGATAAGCCACTAGCCAGCAGGCATGCGAGAGTGAAAATTGTGCTGCGAAAAGTGCAGGGCGATCCTGATCGTTGGATGATCGCCGCAATAAGCGACCACCTGGAGTTACCAGAGCCGAATAAGCCATGCCCAACAGACCCCAACTAATTAACATGGCAAACCATTGCGTTGTGGGAATCAATAGCGGCCAGGCCAACGCAATCAAGATCAATATGATTGACATGGCAGTACCTGCCATCAGCATGACTAATCGATCAGAATGTCGCGCAAGTAATTTCGGTAAAACAAAGGCCATCGCCATCGAGCCAGTGCCGTAAGCGGCCAAGGCCATGGCGACGGCGCTTTCCGGTCGTGTAAGACCGTCGCGCACAATTACCACGGTATTGACGATCACCATTGCACTCCCTGCTGCCGCACCTAAAGTGAGAGCGAGCAGGCCGCGTAGTCTTGGCGTCGCCAAATAAATGCGCAAGCCGCTGGTCAGTTTACGGGCAATGCTCGTCGGTACTTCGGTGGGTCGTGAATAAGGCAGAGCCACCGACACCACTAACAAGGCCGAGCCAAGAAAACCCACCGCAGTGCCCAAAAATAATCCGTGGTAACTAATTACCAGCAACAGCATCGCAGCCAGTGCCGGGCTTAACAGGTTTTCCAAATCATAAGCCAGGCGCGATAAAGATAAAGCCCGCGTGTAGTGTTCTTCGTCCGGCAATATTTCTGGAATGGTGGCTTGAAAGGTAGGCGTAAATGCGGCCGAACAACTTTGCAATATAAAAATCAGTAAATAAATCTGCCAGATTTGATCAACCCACGGCAGCAATAACACCACTGCCAAACGACCGATATCCAGTGCGACCAGCAATGCCCGACGTGGCACACGATTGGCATAGGCGCCAGCAATCGGTGCTATTAAAACGTAAGCAATCATCTTGATCGCAAGCGCAGTGCCCAGCACTGCACCTGCATTTTTTCCGGCCAGGTCGTAGGCCAGCAAACCCAATGCCACCGTCGCCAAACCCGTACCCATAAGCGCCACGACTTGTGCCAGAAATAAGTGTCGATAGGTACGATTTTTCAGGACTTCAAACACGGGGATATTCCTTGAATATTTCGTTTGCTTGTTACCGAAGAGTACTCTTGTCAGCATTTACTTACCGAGATGAGTACGTTAAGAAAATTTATCTATACCGTTTTTGTATCGCGATGCATCAATCGATACAGCGCAGGCAATACAATCAGGGTTAATAACGTCGAAGAGATAATTCCACCAATAACCACAGTGGCGAGTGGCCGTTGCACTTCCGATCCCGCACCGACATTGAAGGCCATCGGTACAAAGCCCAGCGATGCCACTAGTGCTGTCATCAGCACCGGACGCAATCGGCCGAGTGCGCCGTCGATAATGGCATCTTCCAACAAATTACCTTCCTCCCGTAATTTGCTGATGAAACTTATCATTACCAAGCCATTGAGTACCGCAACACCAGACAAGGCAATAAAGCCAATGCCAGCAGAAATTGAAAACGGGATATCACGCAAGAGCAGTGCAGCGACACCGCCGGTTAATGCGAGCGGAACACCACTGAAAACAATAGTGGCATCTTTGCCAGATCCGAACGCCATAAACAACAAACCGAAAATTAATATCAAGGTCACTGGCACAACAATCGACAGACGCTTACTCGCTGAAATCAATTGCTCGAAGGTGCCACCGTAACCAATCCAGTAACCTGCCGGCACTTCGACTTCAGCACCGACTTTTTCTCTTAACTCGTAGACGAAACCACCCAGATCACGGTCGCGAACATTGGCAGTGACCACGACGCGGCGTTTACCGTTTTCGCGATTGATTTGATTTGGACCGAGTTGCTCTTCAATCTTCGCAACCTCACGCAAAGGCACGAACGCAGGCGTGCCGGTTTTCCAGCTTTCCATGCGTCCGGATTCATCCGGGGCATCATAATGATCGTGATTTGAACGAGGGATCGGAAGATCGTTCAAGGCCGCCGTGTCAGAACGAATGTTTTCCGGCAAGCGGACAACAATGTCGAAACGACGATCACCTTCAAAAAACTGTCCAGCCACTTCACCACCAATCGCGGTGCCGACCGTCTTTTGCACGTCACCGGGATTGAGGCCATAACGCACCAACGCTGCACGGTCGGGTATTACCGCCAATAAAGGCAGGCCGGTCGTTTGTTCAAGTTTGACATCGGCAGCACCGGGGATTTTTGCGGCGATTTTTTCGATGGCTTCACCGACTTCAGTCAGAATTTCCAGATCATCGCCATAGACTTTAATGGCGACATCAGCCCGCACGCCGGAAATTAATTCATTCATCCGCATTTGAATGGGCTGGGTGAATTCATAATTGTTTCCTGGCAATTGTTTTACCGCGGTCTCAATTTCCGCTACCAGTTTTGTTTTTGTTTTGCGCGGGTCCGGCCAATGCTTTCTGTCTTTCAAAAAAATGAAAGTATCGGCAACCGAGGGCGGCATCGGGTCGGTAGCTACTTCGGCAGTCCCGAGTTTTGAAACGACGCGGCCCACTTCCGGAAATTCGCGAATACGTTTTTCCAGTGTGCTCTGCATGGTGACCGCTTGCGCCAAACTGGTGCCGGGAATTCGCAGTGCATGCAAGGCAATATCGCCTTCGTCCAGACTGGGGATAAATTCCGTTCCTAAACGCGTTGCCATTAAGCCGCTGAGGACCACCAGCACAATAGCTGCTGCAATCACCGCAATTCGGGCTTTAATAGCCCAATGTAGAAGTGGCTTATAGAGATGTCGAATAAATAACAAGACACGATTTTCTTTTTCCTCGACTTTACCGCCCAGAAAAACCGCGATCGCGGCAGGCACGAAGGTTAGCGACAACAACATGGCCGCCGACAGGGCCAGCATGACGGTGATCGCCATCGGCTGGAACATTTTGCCTTCCACACCGGTGAGCGCAAAGATGGGCAGATATACCGCCGTAATAATGCCAAGGCCAAACAAGCTTGGCCGAATGACTTCGGCCGTGGCCGAGGCAGTAAGATCGAAGCGTTCATCACGAGAAAGCTCGCGGCCTACTTTATGTTGTGCTTCGCCAAAGCGGCGTAGACAGTTTTCGATAATGATCACGGCACCATCGACAATCAAACCAAAATCCAGCGCGCCAAGACTCATCAAATTGCCCGATACGCCGCCGCGCACCATGCCGGTCATGGTCATTAGCATGGCGAGTGGAATAACAGCGGCTGTAATCAATGCCGCACGAAAATTGCCCAGCAATAAAAACAACACGACAATCACCAGCAACGCACCTTCAATCAAGTTTTTTGCCACGGTGGCAATCGTGCGATCTACCAAATCGGTTCGGTTATAAACAGTTTTTGCTTCGATACCGGCAGGCAGACTTTTTTGTATTTCAGCTAGTTGTTTGGCACTACGTTGTGCCACCGCGCGGCTATTTTCACCTACCAGCATGAACACCGTGCCGAGCACAACTTCCTTGCCGTTTTCTGTCGCTGCACCGGTGCGTAATTCCGGGCCTTCTCCGACGCTAGCGACATCGCTGACGCGAATCGGTACGCCGTCACGACGATCAAGAACGATTGATTCCAGTGCCTTCAAGTCAGCCACTTGTCCCGGAACCCGCACCAAATATTGCTGGCCGTTGCGTTCGATATAACCGGCACCCATATTTTGATTGTTGCTGGCAATGGCATCGACGACATCTTGTAGCGTGAAGCCCAATGCAAGAAGACGAGCAGGGTCGGGTGTGATATGAATTTGCCGAGCATAACCACCAATCGTGTTGACCTCGGTAACACCACGCACGTTGCGCAATTGCGGTCTTACCACCCAATCTTGCAAAGTGCGTAAATCAGTTGGGGTCCAGGTACTACCATCGGGCTTTTTCGCGCCCTCTTTGGCCTCGATCGTGTACATGAAAATTTCACCCAGGCCGGTTGCTACTGGCCCAAGTTCAGGCTCCAGGCCATCGGGTAATTGCGAGCGAACTTGTTGTAGCCGTTCGGCCACCTGCTGGCGGGCAAAATAAATATCGGTGCCATCCTCAAACACCACGGTGACTTGCGATAGACCATAGCGAGAAATCGAGCGTGTGTAATCGAGCTTGGCTAAACCGGCCAAGGCCGTTTCAATTGGAAAGGTTACACGCTGCTCTGACTCCAGCGGCGAATAACCCGGTGCCTCGGTGTTGATTTGAACTTGCACATTGGTGATATCAGGCGTGGCATCAATCGGTAATTGCTTGAAGCTCCACACGCCGACGGCGGCAATGGCCAGCGTAAGCAGCAGCATCAACCATCGATGCTTAATCGAAAAGAGAATAATTTTTTCTAACATGATTCAGGCCTTAGTGGTCGTGCGATGCGCCGGACTTTTCAATGTCGGCTTTCACGAGATAGCTCTGCTCAATAACGATTTCATCGCCAAGCTTGAGGCCTTCCAGCACTTCGATATTTTTTGCGTCGCGTTGCCCTAAGGTGAGTGGACGAATTTCATATTCATTGCCGGAGCGAATGAACACCACATCCCAATCGCGGAATTTTTGCAGAGCCGACAAGGGCACCCACATCGCTACCGGTTTTTCTGCTATGGCTACGTTGGCACGCACGGCAGCGCCGGGTCGCCATTGGCCATCAGCATTATCCAAAATGGCACGTGCGACTGTGCTTTGGCTCGCTGTTGCCGTGCCAGGTAGCACACGATCAATCTGGGTATTGACGCTGACATTATCGGTTAAGCGCGTGACTTGAACCGGCAAGCCAGGCCGAATGTTTTGCGCATCGGCGCCAAATAAATGCAGATCTACCCAGAGCTTGCCTAGATCGGCAATTTCAAACAGTGCTTGTTCTCCTGCCAAGTCGCCGGTGGCGACATTGCGCGATAACACGATGCCAGAAAAAGGAGCTGTCACATTGTAATTGGACAGGCTGATATTGCTTTCAATCACAGCCAATACTTGCCCGGCACGCACGCGGTCACCCACGCTGACATTCACATTACGAACCGGGCCCGGAAAGCGCGCCATGATACGTGCATGCCTGCCTTCAACCGGTGTGAGCAAGCCTTGTACTTCGTGTTCTTCACGAATGACGCCGGCAATGACTTTTGCGGTTTTGATACCTGATTTTTCGGCAATGCCGGATTCAATTTTGGTGCGGCCTTCGAAACTGTCAAAACGCCAGCGCAACGATTTTCCATTGATGGTGGCAATGACTTCAACCACAAATGAATGCGGTTCGTAGACATCGGCATCACTCTTCAAATAATCGCTTTCTACCTTGAAGTCATGAGTGTCTTTCACATTACCAAGTCGAGTGAGATGCACTTTGACTTGGCCAGCGGTAGGCGGCAATGGTTTTTTATCGTGATACAACCAAACCCGATATTCCGGCGGTACGCCGTCTTCGTGAATTTTTAATTCAAGTGCATAGCCGTCTTGTTCCAGTAATCGACCACCGTGCTCGCCTTTGACCGGCTCCGCTTCAGCGGCATCTTCGTCGTGGCCATGCTCATCCGGTTCAGCGGCCGCTTCATCATGGCCGTGCTCACCGTTGCTTGCCGACTTGTCACCGCAGGCGCTTAGTCCAAGCGATAGCAATAGAACAGATAATAAAAAAGCGTATTTCATTATTTCGATTCCTTTTTCATGTCGGCTTGAACACCGGCGACGACCATGGGTTCGCCCGTCAAGCGTTGAATTTCGATCAGAGCGCGATGCGCTTCAAGCGCAGTCGCCAATTGTTGTTTACGGGCGGCGGTGGTTTCGTTTTGCAACAAAGACCATTCGAGATATGTCAAAGCACCAGCGCGGTAGGCATTCTCAGCCGATTTTTCCGCCTTTATTAAGCGAGGCAAAAAGTCATTGCCGATTTGTTCAATCTCGATTTTTGCAGCCGTGTATTGTCCGTAAGCTTGTGCGAGCGTGGCTTCCAGCGAGAGATTGGCCGAGTCTCGTTCAACACTTAAGGAATCCAATTCGGCCTGCGCCAAGCGAATGTCCGGTCCGGCACGGCGTGCATTACCCAACGGCATTGAAATGCCTGCCACAAAACCCCAGTCACTTTCAGATTGGCGACGACGAAGCCCGACTTGCCATTCCAGGTCAGTGGATTGGGCAGAGCGTGCCAATTGCAATCGTGATTCGCGAATACGGGTTTCGTCACCAAAGCGTTTTAGCTCGGGTGTGTTTTTCAATACATCGCTTAATACAGAGAAATCGGCAATCGTCGGTAACGCGTAAGCATCACCGGCTACGCGCATTATTTTACTTGATTGCGTTTCGCCCCAGAGAACGGCCAAGCGCCGCCATGCAGCTTCATGCGCGGCTTTTGTTTTTGATTGCTCAAGACGCGAACGTGCGCGCATGGCTTCGGCCGTCAGGCGCACGGAATCATGTGATGCACCCGCTTGTACGCGCTTGGCAGCAGCGGACACTGTGCGCTCACGCTGCGCCAAATCGAGCGCGATAATTTTCTGCATTTCCTGGGCGGCAAACACATCGAGATAACGGCGTGCGACTTCGGCCAGCAAATCCATTTCTTTTGCCGAACGTTGAAGTCCGAGGGCATCAATACGGCTGACTGCCAGCGCTCGTCGAGCTTCACGCTTGCCACCGCGTTCCAACATGGAAGCGAGACTGAAAGTAAATTCTGCGCCATTGAAGCTGGAAGCGTTGCCAGTACCAAACGCATTTTCAATATCGACATTCAGGCGCATGCCGGGCGTCAATGCGGCTTTGTCAGCTTCTGCTTTCAGGCCCTGCTCGGCAAAATTGTATAGTCGTAGATCCGGGTGTTGTTTGACGACACGAGCCATAGCGGCGTCCAGCGTCAGGGTGTCCTGTCCTTGTGCCGACAATGGACCACAAAAAACGACGACAAGAGCAGCGAAAGCTGCCAGTCGAAATAACATAGAGTGTTCTCCGATAGTTGAATGTGAAATGCATCGGCTATGCCGATGTGAACATCACCGCAATATCGGTGGTCGGAAGTGAGAAATTCTCAGAAAGATAATATGTGAAGCTTGAATTTTGATATTCAGTGCCGATTGAATCGGCGCTAGAACAAGATGCAGCATATTCGGAAGTAAAGCGACGATATGACCACAGCAATGACTGGCATGCGCTAAAAAATGCAGGCTGCTTTCTTCGGAATCGCTGTTTTGATCGGCACTCGCGCGAGCTTCGTGATCAGACTGAATATTGAAATGGGCATCACCGGTACTGAGGTGTTCAGACTCATGAAGCTCGGCCATGGTTGAAACCAAGGGCGTAATCATCATTACCAGTGCCAGCAGAGCACAGACAAATCTGTACCAAGGCTTGTAGGAATGTGATTTGCTCCGAGTCATGGCGTGATGATACCCGCTGGGCGGACTGCAATACTATTTCAGTCAGCTTGTTTTTGTCGCCCGACCGTGAAAATGCTCCTGCATTCCCGGCACTCCCGCCGTCCATGGCGGTCGCAAGCGGCCTCCTACGTCTGGTTGATTGGCAGGAGGCCGCTTACCGCACGACTACGACTGGTTGATTGGTAGGAGGCCGCTTGCGGGCGACGTGTATCGAGCAAGGCTGGCACCTGCTAAAACTTGTGTCGTGGCTTTTTTATTTCATTTCATTCAATAGTGGTTTCAAATCATCGGGTATCGGCATTGATTTCAATGCGCTGACATTCGCGCCGCCGGTATTACCGATGGGCACCCAGAGCTTGCTAAAAATTAGCGCTGCAAAAACTCGAACACATTGGCCGAAAATTTCCCGTAGATCTTTTCTAAGGTAACCAACATACAGCATGCCGAGATGGCTTCTGATGTGCAGCACAGTGTATTTCTGGCTGAGAATATGCGCACGTTCGTAGTGATAAAAAGCGAGGTTCAGATCGCCTTTGATTCGTGCATCAACGGCTAATTCCATCTCATGCTGATAAGCAGACAGAATTAATGCTCGATTCGTAGAGGTGTTACTGGTATTGGTCACAACGTCGCCAAGAATGTTTCTCAAGAAATACCGAGTGGTGTTTTCGAAGCAGGGTGATTATGACTTAAACGTAAAATCAGTATCATCGATAATATCGACATTATCGCACCGAACACAAAGCTCGCAGAAGGGCTAATAAAATCCCACAGCGCACCCGCAGTAACACTCGCCAATAATAAGCCAAGCCCTGAAACAAGATTAAACACACCGAAAGCAGTACCGCGATAATCCGGATTAGCGGTGTCTGCGACCATGCTGGCCAAGATGCCTTGGCTAAAACCCATATGCAGCCCCCAGAGTGCAATGCCGAAAAATAATAGCCAATAATTTGTCGCTATCGCCAGTACAAAACAAGCAAGCGCCAGCATGAGCATGCCGAGTGCCAATAGCTGGTGGCGCGGTATGCGGTCAGATAATTTTCCGGCGGGATATGCCGATAAGGAATAAATTACACTCATCACGACCAATACTAATGGAATATAAGTAAGCGGCACGTTTAAATCCGATGCACGCAAAATCAAAAACGCTTCGCTGAATCTTGCCAATGAAATTGCCGCGCCAATAAACACTAATCGCCAAAAAGGTTTTCCGAGTAGCGACAGTCCTTCACGACTAATCGGCATACGGGCCGCTTTTTTATTCGAAGTATTTGGTTCGGGCACGGCGGTCAGCAACAAAAACACCGCAATAAAACCTGGTATGACAGCAACCCAAAGAACTAATTTAATATTGTTGCTTGTCCATAGCAGTAAAACGACTGCCAACAATAGCCCGAGTACTGCGCCGATAGTATCCATGGATTGTCGCAAGCCAAAACTGGCACCGCGTATTTCAGGTGGCGATAGTTCGCTGACCATAGCGTCGCGTGGTGCGCCACGCACACCTTTGCCGAAACGGTCAAGCATACGAGCGGTGGTGAATAACCAAACCGAATCGGCTAATGGAAAAATCGGTTTTACGATAGCGGCCAAACCATAGCCAAACAGCACGAGTGGTTTTCGCCGTCCGATCGCGTCACTCAAGTAACCCGAGAATACTTTTGTCACCATGACTAAAGCTTCGGCAGCACCTTCAATCAAACCAATCACAAGCGCACTCGCACCCAAACCGGTTGCCAATAAAATGGGTAGTAGGCTGTGCACAATTTCCGAACTCATGTCGGTAAAAAGACTCACAAAGCCCAGCATCCAGATGGTTTTTGGGATACGGGGAATGGATGGTTGATTCATGAAAGTGCACAGCAGGCAGAAATTTTAAGGCTCACATTAACAGAGTTTTTTCAGGAATAATGTTGGCCTAGGTTTATTCAAATCAAAAGCATAAATCGATATGTTGTGTTGACGCTCACACATAATGCCGATATCTTGTGTCGGTCGGTCCCGGCCTCGCGGTCGGGTTAATAGGGAAGCTGGTGTGAATCCAGCACTGCCCCGCAGCGGTATAGGGAAACGAAACTCGCCACACGCACTGGGTTAATGACTTGGGAAGCGGTGATTAGTAGGAGAAGCTTGAATAGCTTCGCGTCCCAAGTCCGAAGACCTGCCGACAACCGTGTGAAGCACACCGCACGGTATCGGCCCAGAAGTCTCCGGGGGGAGATCGCCGTTGTCGTTATCACCATTTTAGTGGTGCGGCATTCTGTTTTTCCTCCCGATTATTTCTTGCCCGCGAGTGCTATACGACATCGAAGGATTGATGTGGTGGTTCTCGTGTTCGCAATCTCCGTGGGAGAGATGGCGATGTGCCTTACGCACTGGAGAAAAGCCATGAGCCAGATGACCGACAGCGAAGTCGCTCGCAATACCGAACACAAAATCTCAAACACGCAACAACAAAACCTTACACCACAAAATTCCGCGTTCCAACTTACGCCGCCGCCGCATACCGGCGTGATGGCCGTGACCAAACGCAATGGCCGTCGCGAAACGGTAGATCTGAACAAAATTGTTCGCGCTATTACGCGTTGCGCTGAAGGTCTATTTGCAATAGATCCCATGCGTGTAGCCACCCGCACCATTTCTGGTTTATACGATGGCGCAAGCACGCGCGAATTGGATGAATTATCCATTCGCACGGCAGCTTTGCTGACCGCAGAAGAGCCCGAATATGGTCGTCTAGGCGCAAGACTATTAGCCGGTTTTATCGAGAAAGAAGTCACCGGTCAGGAAATTCATGCGTTCTCGCAATCCATTGCCCGTGGCCATGAATTAGGTTTGATCAACGAACGCTTGCTAAGTTTCGTGCAAGCCAATGCGCGTAAATTGAATGATGCACTCGATAATAAGCATGATGCGTTATTTGATTATTTCGGCCTGCGCACTTTGTATGACCGTTATTTATTACGGCATCCGCTAGCGCGTACGGTCATTGAAACTCCACAGCAATTCTTTTTGCGCATAGCCTGCGCGCTTAGCGAAGATGTGGCCGAAGCGCTCGCGCTGTATCAGCGTATGGCAAGGCTGGACTACTTGCCAAGCTCGCCAACGCTGTTCAATGCCGGCACGACGCACGAACAATTATCGTCGTGTTTCTTGCTGGATTCACCGGACGATTCACTGAGTTCGATTTATCAGCGCTATGGCGATGTCGCACAGTTGTCTAAATTTTCTGGCGGTATTGGCTTGTCGTTTTCACGCATACGTTCGCGCGGTTCGTTGATTCGCTCGACCAATGGTTTGTCTAATGGACTGGTGCCATGGTTGAAGACGCTTGATGCGTCGGTAGCCGCAGTCAATCAAGGTGGAAAACGCAAAGGTGCCGCCTGCGTTTATCTTGAAACTTGGCATGCCGATATCGAAGAATTCTTGGAGCTGCGTGATAGCACCGGTGATGAAGCCCGTCGCACGCACAATTTAAATCTAGCCAATTGGGTGTCCGATTTATTTATGCGTCGGGTTGAAGCCGATGGAATGTGGTCACTGTTTGATCCTAAAGTAGTGCCGCATCTGGTGGATTTGTGGGGCGATGCTTTCGAGCAAAGTTATGAAGCGGCTGAAATTGCCGGACTTGCCAGCAAGCAGGTAAAAGCCCGCGAACTGTATTCGAAAATGATGCGCACGCTAGCGCAAACTGGCAATGGCTGGATGACGTTCAAGGACAAATGCAATCGCGCCAGCAATCAAACCGCGAATGCCAAGAACGTGATTCATTTGTCGAATCTGTGTACCGAAATTCTTGAAGTGACCACTTACGATGAAACTGCCGTCTGTAACCTCGGTTCGATTAATTTGGGTCAGCATTTAAACGAATACAAGGAATTCGATTTCGATAAACTGGCAGAAACCGTGCAGCTTGCTGTTCGCCAGCTTGATCGCGTGATTGATCTGAATTTTTATCCAATTGAATCGGCCCGTCGTGGCAATTTGCGTTGGCGCCCGGTTGGCTTGGGAATGATGGGTCTGCAAGACGTATTTTTTCAGATGCGCCTGGCATTTGATTCAGAAGCAGCGCGAGCCTTGTCGGTAAAAATTGCCGAAGAAATTTATTATCAGGCATTATCGACTTCAACAGAATTGGCACTCGAACGCGGCGCGCATCCGGCATTCACCGAAACCCGTGCAGCGCAAGGTGAATTACAATTTGATGCCTGGAATATTGTGCCAAGCAATGCTGCACGCTGGGATAGTTTGCGTGTACGCATTCGCGAACAAGGCCTGCGTAATTCCTTGCTGATCGCGATTGCGCCAACGGCGACCATCGCCTCAATTGCCGGCTGCTACGAATGCATCGAACCGCAGATATCGAATCTGTTCAAACGCGAAACCTTGTCGGGAGATTTTCTGCAAGTGAATCGTTATCTGGTCGAAGAACTGAAAAAATTAGGCTTGTGGACTGCAGAAGTGCGCGACCGCATTAAATTGGCCGAAGGTTCGGTGCAAACACTATCTGAAATTCCGAATGAGCTGCGCGAGATTTATCGCAACGTCTGGGAAGTACCGATGCGTAGTTTGATTGATATGGCGGCGGATCGTGGAGCCTATATCGACCAATCACAATCGCTGAATTTATTTATGGAAAGTCCCAATATCGGTGCGCTCAGTTCCATGTACATGTATGCCTGGAAACGTGGCATTAAGACGACGTATTATTTGCGTTCACGGCCAGCAACGCGAATTGCGAAAACGGCATTCACCAATGCCGAACAAGATACTGCGGCAGTGATCTGCTCGCTGGAAAACCCTGAAAGCTGCGAGGCCTGCCAATAATGAGCAATCTATTAGATCCCGGCTTTGCCCTGACACTACGACCTATGCGTTATCCAGCTTTTTATGAGATGTATCGCGACGCCGTACGCAATACCTGGACCGTTGAAGAAGTGGATTTTTCACTGGACGTGAATGATCTTCGTAATAAATTTGGACCGGCAGAACGACACTTGATTGAACGCTTGGTCGCTTTTTTTGCCACTGGCGATTCGATAGTGTCGAATAATTTAGTATTGAATTTGTACAAGCATATCAATGCGCCCGAAGCGCGTTTGTATTTATCACGACAATTGTACGAAGAAGCTTTGCATGTACAGTTTTATCTGACCTTGCTTGACACCTATTTGCCGGAACCCGAAGCGCGTGCCAAAGCATTCACTGCTATTGAAAGTATTCCGGCCATTCGACACAAGGCCGAATTTTGTTTTCGCTGGATGGACTCGATCAATCAAATTGACCACATTGAAACACCGGCACATAGAAAGCAGTTCTTATTGAATTTAATCTGCTTTGCTACCTGCATTGAAGGCTTATTCTTCTTTGGTGCGTTTGCTTATGTTTATTATCTGCGTTCGCGTGGTTTGTTGCATGGACTGGCATCAGGCACCAATTGGGTGTTCCGCGATGAAAGCGGCCATATGGCGTTCGCCTTTGAAGTCATTCGCACCGTCCGCGAGGAGGAGCCTGAATTATTCGATGACGAGCTAAGCGAACAAATTTTGACAATGCTGACCGAAGCGGTCGATTGCGAAATGGTATTTGCACAGGACGTGTTGTCTTGGGGTGTAGCGGGATTGTCGATCAAAGACATGCGCGAATATCTGGAATATGTTGCCGACCAGAGACTGGCACAATTGGGTCTGCCAAAACATTTTAATTCACGTAATCCATTCCCGTTTATGGAGCTGCAAGACGTTCAGGAACTCACCAATTTCTTCGAGCGCCGCGTATCCGCCTATCAAGTGGGCGTGGAAGGTGATGTCGCCTTTGATCATGCTTTTTAATAATAAAGTTTACCCGTCAGCCACCAACCAGGCATTACATTGATGTTTCAGTACACGCTTACCTGGTATCAATATTGTTAGAAGCCGGGAACTTGCCTGGCTGATCGTAGTCATAGCGCTGCTTAACTTTAGTTCACGATACGGCTGCATCATTTTTTGCCTATATCCTGACCAGACAATATTGATCAAACATCAACGGGGTGGTGTCGCATGCGTTTTATTATTTCAATGGCTTTGGTGTTTGGCTTGCAGTGCTTGCCGGCTTTTTCACAAGAGCCAGTGCCGGAAGCGGAGGTTGTGGAAAACGCTGAGGCTTCATCTGATGGCGTCCAGGTATTAGAAGTTATGGTGGTGTCCGGCGCGCAGCCAGGGCCGGGTATGTGGAAGGTTTCAAAAGGCGAGAATGTTTTGTGGATTATGGGCATGCAATCGCCGTTGCCTAAAAAAATGGAGTGGGTGTCGCGTAAAGTCGAACAGAAAATTGCCCAATCTGACGAAATCTTAGTTCCCACCAGTGTGAGTGTTGGCACCGACCGTGGCATGTTCGGCAATATGATGCTGATCCCTTCTTTATACGGTGCCCGTAAAAACCCTAATGGTGCCGAACTCAAAGACGTGCTGTCGCCCGCCTTATATCAACGCTGGCTGGTGTTAAAAGCCAAATACATTGGTAGCGATAGCGGCATCGAAAAATGGCGGCCGATTTTTGCTGCGCAAGAGTTGTATGAAAAAGCCATCAAAAAGTCAGGTCTAAGTAATGAAAATATCGTCAGGCCGGTCGTTGAAGATGCAGCGGAAGAGTACAAGAAGAAAATTATCCGACCCAAGTTGGAAGTTAAAATTGAAAAGCCGAAAGCCGTCATCAAGGAGTTTTCAAAAACATCGCTGGCTGATATCGAATGCTTTTCCAAAACGATGGATCGCCTGGAAACCGATTTAAGTGCCATGATTGAACGCGGTAATGCTTGGTCTATTGGTGATGTGGAAGGTTTGAAAAAACTTTCTTTCAATGATCAGAACCAGTCTTGCATTGCTGCTTTGACCAATGCCGCCATCTCGCAAAAAAATGGCCTTGCCGATATCCGGCAAAAAGCGATGGCCGAATGGCTTAAAGCTGCCGATACCGCTTTGGCAAAAAATAAATCGACCTTCGCAGTGTTGCCCATGGGCGATATGTTGAAACCTACCGGTTTGCTGGCCTCACTACGCGCCAAGGGTTACCAGGTCGAAGAGCCGTAGCTCGCACATAGAGGTAATATTGATACCGATTGCTGTGTGCTAATTATTAGTAACATGCCGCTCGTCATGCACAATGCCCGCTATTGCGGGCATTGTCTTTTAGCTACTTCAGCGACGCTAAAAACCGATAATTTAGCCAAATCGCCACACTTTTCGGCTACCCTAAGCGCACATATTATTTCGTCGTGGGGTTGCTGTGGCTATCGAACCAGATTCTCTCGCACGGAAAGTCGCCTCTCTCGATACCAAAACGGCGATAGAAAAGCTGGATTTACGGAATCCTGCCGAGGTAGCGCGTCTGCTCGCCGGGCTGCCACCGGCACGCGCTAACAGCATTTTGGCAGCCATGAGCGTCGAAACTCGCGAGCGCATTATGGCCGCTGCGCCTCCTGGCACCGATTGGATAGATGCTCAACGCTATCCTGAAGGCAGTGTTGGGCGTTTACTTGAAGATCCTCCGGCAGTATTTCGCAGTGGTACCAGTGTAGCGTCTGCTATTGAAGTGCTGCGTGACACTGTCAAGCAGCGAATGGTTACCTATTTATTTGTAGTTGATCGCGACAATCATCTGTTAGGTGTTGCCGCGTTCCGCGAATTACTTTACGCCGAAAAAATGCAGACGCTCGATGAAGTGATGATTCGTGGTGCATTTGCTCTGCGTCCGACCATGCCGTTAGTAGATGCCATGAAAGAAGTGGTGACGCGCCATTACCCGGTGTATCCGGTTTGCGAAGAAAATGGCACTTTGGTCGGTCAAGTCCGCGGTCAAGTTTTGTTTGAACAACAAGCGTTTGAAATTTCGGCGCAAGCCGGTTCGATGGTCGGTGTCGAGAAAGAAGAACGTCTGGCAACGCCTTTGATGCGTAGTTTCAAATTTCGTCATCCCTGGCTGCAGATTAATTTACTCACCGTATTTGTGAGCGCGGCCGTAGTCGGTATGTTTGAAGGCACTATCGATAAAATTGTGGTGTTAGCGATGTTCCTGCCAGTGTTGGGCGGACAAAGCGGCAACCTGGGCTGTCAGTCGATGGCAGTATTACTACGGGGTATGACACTCGGCGAATTAAAAGGCATGCCGATTATTAAGCTGATCAGCAAAGAAGCCATATTAGGTCTGATGAACGGCCTGGTCACAGGTGCATTGGCCGGCGTTGCGATGTACATCGTGGCAGGAAAAAATTCCGGTGCTGATCCATTCGGGCTAGCATTGATTACGATGGGCGCAATGGCATTTAGTTGTATGTTGGCAGGCATTTCAGGCACCAGTATTCCGCTGATACTCAAACGCCTTGGGGCCGATCCAGCGACGGCCTCCAGTATTTTTCTGACCACGATTACCGATGTTGTCAGCATGGGGACATTTTTAAGTTTGTGTACATACTTTTTGTTGTGAGTGCCAAAATCTAGTTATGTTGCACTGCAACGTGCAAGAAAAATGTGGGTAGGTAAGACTGCCTGTACTCCGTCATGGGGGAGGGAGCCTAAAGCCTGAAACTGCAACGCAGTTTCGGGCTTTAGTTTTTTCTGGTGTTTACTTTCATAGGGCCTTCTAGTTCGGATTGTTCAAAACGCATAGCCGAACGGCAAGAAAGAATCGGGCCTGGAAGGCCGTCCTTCAAACAGTCCTAAAAATGCGATGTTTCCGGCACCGCGCCTATGCCACAATTCATCCATGACAGATGAATCAACATTGCTGGAAAAAGAATTGCAGGCTTTAGTGCAGCGGAATTTGGATCGTTTGGTACAGGCCAATACCGGCATGCTAAGCAGCAATGAAATCGCAGAAAAATATGCAGCGCTCGCTATGGTCAGCGATTTTGCTATCGACACTTTATGCCAGCAGCCTGAACATTGGCAGCAACTGGAAACAGCGGACATTCCGTCTCTGGAATATTCAATCGACGACGATGGCCAATGGCCGCAACAGTTAAGACGTTGGCGCAGATTGCAATCAACGCGGGTTATCTGGCGCGATATATATGAATTGGACAACGTTGAAGCCAGCCTCGCAAACATTAGTCAAATGGCGGATGTAGCGCTGAGCGAATCTGTGCGAGTTATTTCCAAACTTTTTGAATCGCGGTATGGCCAGGTAAAAAATTCCAATGGCGATGCACAATCGTTCGTAGTGTTTGGTTTGGGAAAGCTCGGCGGTGGCGAACTGAATTTTTCTTCCGATGTGGATCTGGTTTACGCTTATCCGCAGCAGGGTGAAAGCGATGGTGCGCGGAGTCTGGATAGCGAAGCGTACTTCACGCGTATTGGTCAACGTCTGGCGCAGCTATTGGGCGATATTACCAGCGACGGTTTTTCACATCGGGTAGATTTACGCTTGCGGCCTTATGGTAATTCCGGTCGGCTTGCGTTGAGCTTTGCCGCGATGGAGCATTACTTTCAAACCGAGGGTCGCGATTGGGAGCGTTACGCCTGGGTAAAAGCACGGCCAGTGGCTGGCGATATTATCGCTGGCGAGCGTTGTCTAGAATCACTAAGGCCTTTCGTTTATCGCCGTTATCTTGACTACACAGCGCTTGATGGCCTGCGTGAAATGAAAGCCATGATTGCAGCCGAAGTAGAAAAGCGCGAGCTTTCCGACCATCTGAAACTGGGCCAGGGCGGTATTCGTGAAATAGAATTTCTGGTGCAGGCATTGCAATTAATTCATGGAGGACGTGAGCCGGGATTGCGTCAGCGATCATTGTTGAAAGCCATGCAAACACTCGTGCAGGCAGGACATTTACCTGAAGCCACCGCTGAAAAATTGAAGCAGGCGTATTTGTTTTTGCGTCGCGTCGAGAACCGTGTACAAATGTTACGCGACGAACAAACCCATAGCTTGCCGCAAGATTCGCTTATGCGTTATCGCATCGCACGTGGCCTGAATTATGCGGATGCCCGTGAATTAGAAAATACATTGCAAGCTTATCGCGATTTCGTCTCGGAAGAATTCTCGCGCTTATTGGCATCCAAGCGACACAAGGCAAAAACAACGGCCTACAACGACTACTGGCGTGGCTTGCCCGATCAATCTACCGAAAAACAATTGTCAGACTTAGGCTTCAACGCCAGCGAAGACTTGCATCAGGCATTACTGGATTTTTGCAAACATTCCAGCGTACAAAGCTTCAACGAAAAAGCACGTTCGCGTTTGGACCATGTGTTGCCATTAATTCTGGAAGCCGCTGCAAAAAGTGTCGCTCCCGAAGCCGCCATGACTCGCAGCTTGAGTTTATTGCATGCCATTGCCAAGCGAACGAGCTATCTGGCTTTATTGGAAGAAAAGCCTGCGGCCTTGCAGCGCTTGGTCGATGTGGTCGCACGTAGTGCCTGGCTGTCTGAGCGTTTAGTGGAGCACCCATTATTACTTGACGAATTACTCGATCATCGGGTCGCGCAAGCATTCCCAAACAAAGCACAGCTGAGGGCTACAGCCAATCAAGCCTTGGCTACTGGTGACACCGAATTAGCACTTACTACATTGAACGAAATGCGGCAAAGTCTTTCATTCCGTATTGCACAAGCGACCTTGTTTCAGCAGCAAGCTGCGAGTAAAAGCACCGAGCAACTAGCGGAGTTGGCGGAAGTTATTTTGCAGGCTGTGCTTGAACTAGCGAACGCCGAAATACAAATATCGCATGGTGTAATCGAAGGCGCCGGTTTTGCCATTGTGGGGTATGGAAGTGTAGGTGCAAAAGAATTAGGTTTTGCGTCGGATCTGGATTTGGTGTTTTTACACAATGCCGACGCAAGCGCAGTGTCCAATGGTGGTCGGGCATTAGATGCGCATCGTTATTTCGCGCGATTGGCACAAAAAATAATCAGCATGATGCAGACCATTACGCCCGCTGGTCGCTTATACGAAGTTGATATGCGTTTGCGACCCGACGGCGCTAAAGGCTTACTGGTATCGAGTCTGAATAGTTTTGGCGAGTATCAAAAAGGCCGTGCCTGGACGTGGGAGCACCAGGCTCTGGTGAGGTGTCGATCATTGGCCGGCGATACCGAGGTCCGTGCCCAGTTTGAAGAAATTCGCACGCAGGCCCTGCAAGCTCATCGCGATCTGGCAAAAATTAATGCCGATGTTAGCTCGATGAGACAACGCATGCGCAATGAACTCGACCGAAGCATGGGGATTCGTTTTGATCTAAAGCAGGGTATTGGCGGCCTGGTTGATATGGAATTTTTTCTGCAGGCGCGGGTATTAGCGTTGGCAAATACTCATCAGAGTGTGCTTGCCCTTCAGCGTTCGCCAGAAATTTTACGGGTGCTGGAAACCATCGGTGATATCAGCAACGTCGATGCAGAAGTATTGCATTTACATTATGAGAATTTGATCGCACACTCCATGATTTGTAGTCTTGATCAGCGACCACGCATTATCAATATGTCGGATGAATTACAAGTTCAATGCGAACATGCTTTAAATATTTATGCTGATAAAAATTTGGATTTTAAATCGTAGGGGCGCTGCTTGCGACCGCCATGGATGGCGGGACGCGGTTTTTAACAGACGAATGTCTGGTCAAATGCAGGAGCAGTTTCGACCTTCACCCTGGCTTGCGATTATGCTGACACAGCGTAGGGTGGGCATTGCCCACCTACTGTCTAAAACTTATGGATCCTAACGTAGGGGCTTGGATTTCAAATCGTAGGGGCGCTGCTTGCTGCGCCCTGGCAGGATTGGCCCGGTTTTCAACAGTGGAATGTGTGGTCAAATACATAAGCCGTTTTCGCTTTTGCC
>JAYUUM010000207.1:0-8656 GCA_043754555.1 Arenimonas sp.
CGACGTTTTTCTTTTTCACGTTCTTTATTATTTTTTGCTTCAAGTGCTTTGACGATGACATCACCGTCGGCGTTATAAGTGAAATCAAATTCGGCCTGCACGTTATACGCGGCAGGGCTGCTGCCCTTCACTTTCATTAAACTAGTAAATACGAAGTTTTCCACGACGATAAATTCGCGTGGATAAACTTCTGCCTGCAAAACATAGCCGCCGATTGCCGTCTGCATGGCGGTTTCACTGGGACGTAAAAAGCCGCAGCTGGCCAAACACGAAAATAATAATGCCACAGCAATAAGCCGAAACCTGATCATGACTATTCCTTATTTACTGCGGGCGTCTTGGATGATCTTCGCAATATGCGGGTGACCCTGTTGAATTAATTCATGCGGCGTAAATTGAAACCCGCATAGCACCATGGCCTCCCCAAGCGCCCAGTCAAGCTGGTCTTTCGAAAAATCTCGACTGCCGGCAATAATACCGACCAAAACTGCATCGCTCGGCACCGGCCCCTCTTGTGGCGCTTCGTGATTGCTGCTTTTCCCGGCAATTACTTGCTTGGCAGCAGCGTTGGTCTGCAACCATTCTATGCGAGCCAAGGCCGTAGCAAATCGGTCTGCCGAATCATCAAGCTGCGGCACGGCAGTCGCCAAGGCACCCAGTATTGCATCACGTTCTGCAGCAACAGCATCTTGTTCTTTTTTTAATTTTGCCTGCGCTGCTTTCATTTTTTCGACTTCAACACCGAGCTGTTCCAGTTCGGTGCCGGGATCCACCATGGTTTTTGTATCCAGCAAGCGCATAACGTCGTGACCAAGCTTTTCAAACAAGTCCGGATGTGAAAATTTCAAATCACGTGCTGCACGTTGCCAGGCCAAACCGACTTGGTTGGTGGTCGATGTTTTATTGGCGCCAATCGCAGGTTCTGCGGCGGCAACTTCTGTTTGTGGTTTTCCTGCATTGGCAATAGCCACATCAAGCTTGTCGCACATTTCGGTTTTATGAAAATCCTTAATGTGCTTTCTTAATTCAATGCGGCAATCAATAAGCAGGTTGCGAAGATCTTTCATAGGATGGCTTCTAGAAATTTAAGGTTTTGAACAAGACGAACAACAGGAAAAATAGTGCTCCGCGTCAGCTTCATATGAGGAAACTATTTTTCCTTGTAATACAGTATTGCAGCATATGAAATTTCTGGCTGGGCCCATAGCGGAATGGTAGGCACACTGAACCCGATTGGCTAGGGCTTGTCGTGCGATGTTATCTGCGCCAAGCGACTCCAGCGCTGGTTTTGGCGTGAAATGGCAGCGATTACGCTCTCTCGGCTGGCCAAGAGTTCTATTTGTTTGCGTGCACGAGTGAGCCCTGTGTATAGCAGTTCGCGCGAAAGTACCCGATGGTTAGCGTCTGGCAACACTAATAACACCCGATCAAATTCCGAGCCCTGCGACTTATGCACGGTAATGGCGAAGGCATCATCATGCGCCGGAAAATTAGCCGGATGCCAGGCTTTCAATCCGCTTGCGGTTTCAACCCATACTCGCATGACCCCGTGTTCGTCTGGCCAGCACAGGCCAATATCACCATTGAACAATTGTTCGCGCGCGGTATTTTCAGTGACCAGACACAAACGCCCGGCATAAAAATCGGACTGAGTTTTCTGCTTTAGCCGATCACCTATATAGCGGTTAATGGCAATACTGCCCGCACTCGATTCCCGTGCGGCGCATAACACTCGAAATTCCTTACTCAGTGCCAATGCAGCTTCCAGTGATAACGCTTGTCGGATTTTTTGATAATGGGACAAGGCTTGCTGCTGAATTATTTTTTCGATGCCTTGAGCATTGATATCCTGCCAATGCAAACCACGATAATTGGCTTGCTGCAAACCTTGAATAAATTGCCCGCTATCGCCGGACAAAACTATTCGTGCGGCCAGGCCAATATCGGAATCAGCCGCTTGTCGATAGACACGATCTAGATGACTCCGGTGCTGTCCGCTATCGGGTCGATGTGCAATTGCATCACAGCAGGCACGTAGAACATTTCCAGTTTCAACTGATGGCAATTGATCGGGATCCCCGACTAAGATTAAACGTGCCTCTGCCGGCAAGGCTTCCAACAGCTTGCACATTAGCGGCAAATCGATCATCGAAGCTTCGTCGACAATCAACACATCCAGTGACAATAGGTGTTGTGCATCATGCTGAAATTGCACCGAATTGGGTTTGCTGCCTAATAAACGATGCAAGGTCTTGGCTTCAATGGTTTCAATGTCGGTTTGTTCAATATTCTTGTAGTGTGATTCAAGCGAGCCGAGTGTTATTCGCAATGATTCACTTAGCCTTGTTGCCGCTTTACCGGTCGGCGCTGCCAAACCAATACGAAGCGCCATTGAATTTTCGTGTGCCTGGTAATGCAGGAGTTGCAGCAAGCGTCCAATGGTTGCCGTTTTACCGGTACCAGGCCCGCCCGTTAACAGAAAAAATCTCGCTTCGCAGGCACGTTTTGCTGCCAATGCTTGCTCAGAATTAATGTCCTCGGAAAATAGTTGCGTCCAATAATTCTGCACCGTTGCCGATAGGGGCACGATCTTGATGGCTAGGCGTTGGCGCAAAGCGGCAGCAAGTCGGCGTTCATAAGCCCAGTAACGCTTAAGCGCAATCGCATTGCCATCTAAAACCAGCACGCAGGTTTCTCTATTGCCACTGCCCATGCCTACCCATGCCGAGCTTTGCAGGGCCACAAGAAATTCACTGGCATCGGGCAGTAATAATGAAGGCGCAGTGCTTGCTTCTCGCAATAAATCGTTAAATTTATCGACTGGAACACAACTGTGGCCAAGACTGTGTGCTTTTGAAGCCAGGGCAGTGGCAACACAGACTAATTCCGAAGTGTCAGGCTGCAAGCGTTGCAAACTCATCGCCAGAGCATGATCAACATCGCGAATATGTTGAGATTTCAGCAAGGAAAATAATAATGACAGGCTCATAATTTGTGACTCTGCATCGGATGCAACAGTTGTTCCAGTTTTTCAATGAATGCAAGCTCAAAGCGCATCGCAACAACACCTTCGCCATTATTGTTGTTGGCATTCAAGCCCCGGCAAAATAAATAACGCACGCCGCCCATTTGTTTTTCATAATCGTAATGGGCTTGCATCCGGAATTTGCACCAGCGATGCAAGGCGAGCGTGTAAATCAATGCCTGAAAATCATATTCACTGTCGCGCATGGCTTGTTGGCAATGCTCAACATCATAGGCAGGCAGTCGATTGGATTTGTAGTCGCAAACGTAAAACCGTCCAGCATATTGATAGATTAAATCGATCTTACCGGTCATCAAGCCATTTAGTTTTCGAAGTGATGTGAAGTCATCCCGCGACTGCAGAACTCCGTTTGCTTTCAATAAACTTAGCAAGCTTTGGCTGTCGCATTCACGCAAGGAAAAATGAAATTCCATTTCGTTCAAGCGTGCCTGTGCGGGCAAGTCGCATAAACGCGGGCCTTCTGAAAGCTTCACGCGCAAGGTATTGAAAACAAGCGGTGTTAACTGTTCAGTGCCGGTGGTCAATTCATTTTGCGTGTAACCCTGTCTTAGCAAGGCCTGATGTAATAAGGCTACTTCAGATATCGGCGGAACACTTACATCATCGTGTTCAACCCAGGCGCTGACCTCGGTGTTTTCCAGTACGTGATGCAAAGCATTACCAAAAGCAATGCCGGCAAAGCGCTTATCAAAAATTTCTTCTGCCACGACAAGCAAATTACTTGCGGCGCTGACTTCGTCGGCTGCAGCACTTCCGATGGGGCTTTGATGACTACTACCGTGGGTCAATTGCGAAAAGCTCAGCACCCGCCAATCATGCTGTATGTGTGTTGTGGGTTTTGTTATCGATACTTGTGGCACGCTGGTAAGTTCGTTAAAACAAGACAACGCCTGTTTTTGATACGACAGCTCGCTAACCAGGATATTGGGATTATGCCGATGTATATTTTTAAGTCTTGTCAAAAAATCCGGATAGGTCGGCGTTTTAATTTCGTCTTTATCGCTTCTAAATAACAGAGACGACAACCCACTGCTGTCGGCCTGATAAACCGAACCGCAACAAACCCAACAATAATATTGCGCGCGGGTTAAACCCACATAGAGCAAGCGTACTTTTTCGGAAATATTCTCTTCGGCGACTTTTGCACTAATAGCTGCTGCAACTTCGTTCTTGTTGTCGGGCCCTATTAATGCATAGGTAATACGTTGATGGTCTCGATGAAAATTAACCAACTCCAATCCCGAACGTCCTTTATGTCCTTTGCCAAAATTGGCGAACGGAATAAACACCAACGGAAATTCCAGACCTTTGCTCTTGTGCAAGGTTAAAATTTTTACGCGCTTGCGGTCTGAGTCCAGGCGCAGCATGTTTTCTTCATCGTTGTCGGTCTCCTTCATCGCCAGAGTCAGCCAATGCACACAATGTTCCGGCCCGGCTGCCTGCGCAGATGCCTGCTGCAAAGCTTCTGCCAATTGCAAGTAATTACTCAAACGACGCTCGCCATCGGGCAATGCCAAAAGCCGAGACGCAGCGCTGGCACAAAGTTTTGTCACTAGACTCAATATTCCTTGTTGCCGCCACAATTGACCATACTGCACAGTTAGGTCGGCACTGCGGATCGCAGCGCTGTCGTCGGAATCCAATAACAGAATTTGTTCGGCGTTATAACCCAGCAATACGGTAGAAAGCGCACCACGCCAACGCGAGCTGTCTTGTTGCTGGATCAAGGCGTCCAGCACAATGAATAATTCGTGCGCCTCGAAAGTCGTGAATAAATTATCCTGACTACTGATGACGCTGGCGATTCCGCAATCCATCAAAGCCTGCTGTATGAGCGCTGCTTCGCTATGCTGATTCACCAGTACCGCAATGTCGCCGGGTTCAACGCCACGCTGTATGTCTTTCACTATTAGTTGTGCTTTGTTTTCCTGGCCTGCCCGCAGAATTTCATGAATTTTTTCTACGCATGCCCGGGTAGCCAGTTCACGCCCTTTACCTGACGGCAATGCGGCCGTTTTCTGTTTTTTTGGCTCGATATATTCCGGCAGTAATGCTAAGTGCAGCGCAGGCGCCGGTTCTTCATCCCATAAAAAATGATCGTCTTGCACAGCACCGCCGGGTTTTACCGGATAGAAGCGAATATCGTTTTCACGAAATGCATTCTGTCCGCCTTGCGCAAACAAGGTCGCCACCGCACTCAATATTTTAGGTCGTGAGCGAAAATTTTCAGGCAAATTCCATTGTGATGGCGATTCACGCTTCGCCGCCAAATACGCGTGTACGTCGCCGCCGCGAAAACCATAAATCGCCTGTTTTGGATCACCAATCAAATAGAGGGCATGCTGTGACAAATGTTCCGGATACAGCTTGGAAAATATTTTCCATTGCTGGCTATCGGTATCCTGAAATTCATCCACCAGAGCAATTGGGTAATCTTTTCTTAGCGCTGAGGCGAGAGCTACACCAGATTCACTTTCGAGTGCATCCAGCACCTGGCTAATTAAATCGTCATAAGTGTATTGCTGCTGTTTTTGCAGAATGGTTTCGCGGCGCTGCGCTAGTCGTTCACGCACTTTATGCAGTGTCTGAATATCTCGCGCGCGCTCGAATGCCTGCACTTTTTCAAAGCCTTCGTACCATAGCGAAATGGCCTCAAATAATGACGAGACGGGCGCCAGTTTTTGATTGCCCTTGGTTACCTTGGACGCAATATAGGTATCAGACAAACGTGAAAACCCAGGATCTTCATAAGATTGTTGATCTACTAACGATGCCCAGGCTTCCAGTTTTTCAAATGATGATTCGGTGATGACCGGGCTCATATGTGACTTATATACAACACCAGCATTTTGCGCTTCCGCCATGACGCTTTTAGCCGTCACCAGATGCATTTCAACCGCATTGCGTAGCTGCTCATTCAGTGGATGCATATCAAATTCGTTCGGCAGCGACTGCGGCGACTCCGGTAGTAAAGGATCTGCTTGCAATAATTTTTCGCAATCTGCCGCCAGGGCTTCCGGACTGGGCCAAAGCTTGATAAGCGAGCGCATCAAATCGCGATCAATATTAAACTCGCGCCATAAATCAAAGGCTATTTTGATATTCAGGGCTTTGGTGCTTGTCAGCAACGTCGGCGCCTGCAGCACCTGGCCGGCACTTAAGGCATGGTCATTCAACACGCGCGTACAAAAGCCATGAATGGTAAAAATACTGGCGCGGTCGCAGTCCTGGATCGCCAGTGCCAGTATTTGCTGTAACTGTTTTTCGTGCTTTTCCTGCAATACCGATTGCAATACACCCGCGGTCGCATATTGCCGGGCGTCCAAACATTCCAAGTCCTGCGGTAGACCTTGTATCAATAAATCCTGCGCCAGTTTTATTTGCGCGCGTATCTTAATTTTCAATTCCTCGGCGGCAGCTTTGGTGAACGTCACCGCTAGAATATTCGGCAGAAGAATTTCGCGTTCAAGTAACAAACGCAGCACCAACAAAGACAGCGTAAAAGTCTTGCCTGTGCCGGCACTGGCTTCAATCCACTGGCGGCCTTGCAAAGGCAAATCTAGGGCAAGCGGCTTATTCATCGCTATCGTCCTGATCTTTTTCTGTGCCTGTGTCCTCGCCGCGACCAATAAGTTCGGGTGCGCAAGCAGAGAATATTTTCAGACTGATCTCGCGAAAAGCGGCACTGCTCGGAAATGATTCTGCTTGATCTTGATGGTCGACAAATGGATCCTGCCCGCGCAGTGCCGTTGTCCACCAAAGATCGTGGCTCGTTGACGCTTCTGCTGCTTTTTGCCAAGCCTTTTCGTCAAATATTGCTGTCGGGTCGCGCAAGTTTTTGATGTATGCAAATCCGGCATCGGGAGTAAATGGCAAAGGCTGTTGCTGGCCTTGAACATACAGTTCGAGTAATTGTTTTAGATGCGCTGCCGCTATCGCACCATCATGCGTCCGCCTAATACGCTGCAGAGGTCGATCTTTTTTTATTTCAACAAATTCAACCAAGGATTTTTCGCTGTTCAGCGCCGACAATAACAATGCATCGATACCATGCGAGCAATGATGCTTGCCGCGCATTTCACCCAGCACAATGCGGGCAGCGCCCTGCGCATAAACATCTTCCAGACTGCCTTGTAAAACAAAACGACCCTGCTTCAATTCAAAGGCCAGTTCAAACGGCAGTTCACTGGGATCGCCAACACGCCAGTGTTTAAAGCGTGTCGCTTGCAGCCGAACCTCGGAAAGCGTTTTCTGCAAAATCGGTTCGGCGGCAAAGCCGAATGGCAAAAATGCTCGGCTTCGTAACATCGCCAACAACTTGGCATCAGAGGGCGTCTGTTCATTTACTATTAGCGCATTGAACACAGCGTGTCGTAATTGATAGCGTGGCAATCCTGATGGATTACCAAACGACTCATGTTCGGCAAGTTGTTCTTCCTGTTCGACCAGACGAAGTCCCAGGCGGGTTTGCAGAAAATATTTTGCCGGGTGTTTAAAGAAGCGTTTAAAATCCTGCCATTGCACGATGTGCTCTGAGCCATCGGACGCATCATTCAGCGCATCGCATAATAGCGGCGCTAGTGTGAATTGTGGTTGATGCTCTTTAATAGCATTCTGCGTTACCTGCCAGGCAGAATCAAAACGCAACCTTCTGACATCGGGCTTTTCGTCACCGGAAAAAACCTGCAAGGCATGCTGCAAAACAAAACTTTCGCGAAAGTTCTTTTGCTCTGGATGCATCACTGCCAAACAATCGAGCAACTCGCTAATTAAACTCGATGGCGCTTGCTCGGTGTCGTCGCGCGGGTGTTTGCCGCAATAGCTTAAATAAAAAGTAGTTTCAGCAGCGGTTAGTAATTGCAGGAATAAAAAGCGGTCGTCGTCGCGTAATGAGCGATCACCGTAACGACGGGTATCGGGGGATTTTATTTCTTCAGCCAGTCGCTGAATAAAGCCCGGCGGCTCGGTTCGCGGCATCTGGCCTTCGTTAAGGCCCAGCAGACAAATAACCTTGAATGGAATTTGCCGCATGGGCACCATTCGACAGACCGTGGCACCCCCACTAAGAAAATTTTGGCTGGCATCACTTTCGCTGAGAGTGTTTTTAAAATAGTCGCGGATAATTTCCGGCGCGATCAGGCGCTCCAGCTCGGCTTGCTCGGCTTGCTCAGTTTGTTCCAACAAATCGGCAATGGCCGACTGGCAGTCTTTCAATGCAGCCGCTTCACCGGAGTTTTGTTGTGCAGACTCATCCAATAGCGCCAGTAATTCACTACAGCTTGTAGCCCAATGGCTTGCGGTATGTGGATGTCGAAAATATTCGTTGTAGCGCGCCAATAGCCGCAGACCGCGAATCAATTTATCCAGCGTATTGAGCGCCTGACCTTCGACTTCAACCACCGGCGCTACATCACCGAGCATGCTGGTATCAGCGCTGGCATAGCCGAACAATAAGCGATCAAGTGCGAACGCCCAGGTCGTTAAATGTTCGGCGGGAACCCCATGTTGTTGCCGATGGCTGGCATTCAAACCCCAGCGCGCGCCTGCTTGCTCAATCCAGAATGGCCACCAGCGAACGCAGTCTTCATCGGCATCCAGATACTCTGCCAA
>JAYUUM010000208.1:0-2905 GCA_043754555.1 Arenimonas sp.
CATTTTCGCCTTGAATGAAAACCGCCTTGTCGCGCCCAAACTAATCGAAGCAATCACCGGCTGCGTGCCCAGCTCGCGCTCGTCATCGCTATGCCAGCCCATACTGTCCTGACCATGGCGATAACGATTAGCCAATACCGAATTAAAACGACACTCCAATTCATCCTGCAAACGTACCCGCAAGCCTTGTAATTCCGGCAGCCACGGCTGTGGCTCGAATCGGGTTTGCGAATACACATAACTGGCCCCAGCGTCGCCCATCCAACAACTCAAGCGCGGCGAATCGACTTCACGGCCAAATATTTTGATGCGATGGCATTCCCAAGCAATATTTTCACGCACGGCTTTCATTACTGAATCGGCTAATTTTATGCCCAGCCAATTCGGATAAAAAAGCAGATCGGCACCGGGTAATAACTGCGTGGACGGTGATTCAAGGAAATTCATGCATGTATTGTAAGGCCATCACACGTAGGGTGGATCCCGCGCTCCATGCGGTATCCACCCAACACCATCGCAATCGGTGGTGGAATCACCAATGGCGTGTCGCCAATTGGTGGTTCCACCCTACATTGCCCGAACCGCTTTAAAACGCGACAATAGCGGCCTATCAGGAGTGATCTATGTCCGAGCGCGATATCATGGAATACGACGTTGTTACGGTGGGCGCTGGCCCGGCCGGTTTGTCGTTTGCCATTCATCTGAAACAGCTCAACCCGGAACTCAATGTTTGCGTGATTGAAAAGGCATCGACCATCGGCGCGCATATTCTTTCCGGTGCCGTGATCGAGCCACAAGCACTGGACGCCTTGCTGCCGAGCTGGCGCGATAATCCGCCGCCCATTTGTGTACCCGCCACTACCGACGAATTCCTGTTGTTGAGTAAAACCGGCGCAACAAAATTGCCGACGCCGCCTCAAATGAATAACCACGGCAATTTCATTGTCTCGCTCGGTGCCATGTGTGCCTGGCTGGCACCTCAGGCCGAAGCACTTGGCGTTGAAATTTATCCGGGCTTTGCAGCATCGGAAATTCTGTTTGACGAAGCAGGCGCCGTTGCCTGTGTTCGCATCGGTGACATGGGTATTGCCAAAGATGGCAGCCACAAAGACAGCTATACGCAAGGTATCGATATCAAGGCCAAACTCACGGTACTCGGTGAAGGCGCGCGCGGCCATTTGACGAAGCAACTGGTCAGTAAATTCCATCTCGATGCCGAATCCGACCCGCAAAGTTATTCGATCGGCATCAAAGAATTATGGCAAGTGAAACCCGGCACCGCAGAGCCTGGAAAAATTGTGCACACCGTTGGCTGGCCTGCAGACAGCAAAACCTATGGCGGTAGTTTTTTATACCATCTGGATAAAGATCGCATTGCTTTGGGTTATGTCTCGGGCCTTGATTATCAGGATCCTAATTACCAGCCTTATGAAGCATTCCAACAATGGAAAAATCATCCTTCGGTTAAATCATTGCTTGAAGGCGGTACGATTCTCTCCGCTGGCGCGCGGGCGATTGTCACCGGCGGTTATCAAAGTTTGCCGAAAGTGGAAATGCCAGGCGCCTTATTGATTGGCTGTGCTGCCGGTTTATTAAACGTACCTAAAATCAAAGGCGTACATCAAGCGATACGTTCCGGCATGCTCGCTGCAAAACATGCCGCGAAAAATTTATCGTCAGAAGGCTGGGATGCCGAGCTTCGCAATTCACCCGCCATGCACGAATTGAAAAAAGTTCGTAATGTAAAACCCGCCTTCAAGAAAGGCTTCTGGTTCGGCATGATTAATGCAGGTTTTGAAACCGTAACTGCGGGTCTCGCACCGTGGACCTGGCGCGTAAAGCCGGATTATTCATCGTTGAAAAAACTTGAAGAACAATCTTCACCAAAACGTGATTATGTCGTACGTACTCTCGCACCGCGCGACCGGCTGGCTGGTGTGTATTACGCCGCCACTGAACATGACGAAGACCAACCGATTCATTTGCATGTAGCGGATACCAATATCTGCATTACCCAATGCGCCGAAGAATACGGCAACCCCTGCACTCGCTTTTGTCCGGCCGGTGTTTATGAAATCGTGAAAGATACCGAAGGTTCACGCCTGCAAATCAATGCGGCGAACTGCGTGCATTGCAAAACTTGCGATATCAAGGACCCTTACCAAATCATCAACTGGGTTACACCGGAAGGCGGGGCGGGTCCGAATTATTTGAATTTATAATTATCAATACCTGAAGCGATTGAAAGCGCATTCCACCTGAGCAGGAACTGTTTGCGCTCATGAGCCTGTTATATAATTCGCGGCACTGATCACTGGGTTTATGCATGCCGCGTTTTTTTGTTTTCCTGCTTTCTTTGACTCTTTTGCCACAGGCCTTCGCGCTTTCTCCCGTTATCACGTCTGAGGAAGCGCCGACTTCGACTACCCAACAAAACTCTACAGCCCCTGAAGGGGTAAACACAGCTGCAATCGGCAATACTCTTGTGATTCCCGCAAGAACGCCCGTCTTTTTCACGCTCGATACTATTGTCAGCTCAAAAACTGCCAAGCCGGGCGATTTTTTCCAACTGAAAGTTGCCGAAGATTTGAAAATTAACGGCCAAGTCCTTGTCCCGGCAGGCACGTCGGCGACCGGTGAAGTGATTCATGCGCAAAAAGCCGGAGGGGGCGGAAAGGCCGGCGAATTGCTTGTCACGATTCGTTATATTGATCTGAACGGACAGAAAATTAAAATGCGCTCTTTCCTGCCGATCCAAGGAAAAAGCAATTCCGATACTGCCATCGCGACATCTGCCGTATTGGCCGCAACAGTTCCAGTGATAAGCCCACTCGCACTTTTCATTCGCGGCGGCCAAATCGAAATACCAGCTAACACTTACGTACAGGCACTGGTTGCAGCTGAT
>JAYUUM010000209.1:0-2895 GCA_043754555.1 Arenimonas sp.
ACCCAACAAAAAAGCCAAACCATCGATTTACTCAATAAAAAGAACCGCGTTCTTGAGCTAGAGCAAACCGTCGCAAAGCAGCAGGCTCATTACAACGCAATGTTGGTAGGACTCTTGTTTATCTTGCTGGCAATACTTATATTTTGGTCATACCGCACCAAACGCATGCAGGTGGCGTTCCGTCGCCTTGCTGAAACCGATACGCTGACCGGCATTAGCAACCGTGATCATTTTAATAAACATGTTGCGCATGCGCTGGCGGATGCCAGTAAAAAGAATGAGCAGCTGGGCATGATCATGTTTGATCTGGATAACTTTAAATCGATCAACGATCGTTACGGCCACTCCACCGGCGACTGGGTATTGAGGCGTGTTATCGAAGTCATCAAGCCCATTTTCCGAAAACAAGATTGCATTGGCAGAATTGGTGGCGAAGAATTCGCCATTCTATTGCGAGCCAGTGATATTGAAAGTACTGCCACAATGGCTGAACGCTTTCGTGAATGTATTGCAGCCATCGATACCACTAAAACCGGGCATTTTTTCACGCCTACCGCCAGCTTTGGCGTTACCACCACAGTGCAATCAGGCTACGTTTTTGACACCATGCTGTGCCAAGCCGACGAAGCGCTTTATCAATCCAAACGCGAAGGCCGCGATCGAGTTAGCAGCTATGACAATTTGAAATCTGATGCCGACATCGTTGAAGAAGCGGCTATTGGTTTGTAAATCTTAGCGACTGAGGCATGAAGCCCTGCTAAAATATGGCATCAATCTAAACTTGAGATTCTAATCATGAGCGACACTCCTCCAGACCGTCTGGCAGTCAATCCAAAAAGCCCTTTTTATGATGCTGCAGTTCTTGAACGCGGCGTGGGTATTATTTTCAAAGGCGAAGAACGCCATAACGTCGAAGAATATTGCCTGAGTGAAGGCTGGGTGCGTCTGCCATTTGGCAAAACACTGGACCGTCGTGGTAATGCCATCACCATGAAAGTCACCGGCGAAGTGGTCGCTTATTTTCTTGATACTGCCGAAAAGAAATAATCATGGCAGGCCAAGGCAACTCGACTCGGGCAATCTATTACGCACTCGCAGCCAATCTGGGCATTTTCGTCGCCAAACTCGCCGCGGCGTTGTTTACTGGTTCGGGGGCAATGCTTGCCGAGGCGGTGCATTCATTGGCCGACTGCGGCAATCAAGGCTTGCTGCTGCTGGGTATGAAACGGGCAAAATTACCGGCAACGCCAGACTTTCCTCTGGGTTACGGCAAAGAAACTTATTTCTGGTCATTTCTTGTAGCGTTAATGCTGTTTTCGGTGGGCGGTGCATTTTCGGTTTATGAAGGCTTGCACAAACTAGGGAATCCAGAGCCCTTGGAAAAACCTTGGCTAGCCATTGGTGTTCTCGTTTTTAGTATTGTGCTGGAATGGCTTTCACTGCGCGCGTGTCTGCAAGAAATTAATCGGGTTCGCGAGCAAAATTCGCTTTGGCATTGGTTTAGAGAAAGCCGCAATAGTGAAATGATTGTGTTGTTTGGTGAGCAGCTTGCTGCATTGCTCGGCCTAGTATTTGCCTTGGTTGCCATTGGGCTGAGCATGATCACCGGCAACCCAGTTTACGATGCGATTGGCACCGTTGGCATTGGTGTTTTATTGATTGTTATTGCAATTTTCGTCGCAATTGAAATCAAGGCATTATTAATCGGCCAAAGTGCAGCGCCTGCCCGACGCAAGGAAATTGAAGATTATTTACGCTCGCATCCCGACACAATGGAAATTCATAATGTCATTACTTTGCAGCTCGGCCCGGAAATCATGGTGTCGGTAAAAGTCGGCATGGACCCAGAGCTGCGCGCTGCTGATTTAATCGCGCAAATCAATAAAATTGAAGTGGAAATGCGCCAGAAATTTCCCGAAATCAAATGGCTATTTTTTGAACCGGATCTTCACGCCTGAGTTCACCTGCGCAGTGGGTGTGATTGCTCTATCTTATGCGGGGTACGTGGGTCTTTATTTCAATAACACTTTATCTACACACTGCGCCGGTGTAGGCTTGCAATCTGATGCCGATTGGAGCCTGCCATGGTTACAGTAATCAAAAGTTTCACGCTCATTTTTGCCACCTCCTTGATATTCGCAGGTGCTGACGTATTAGCCAGCGGAAGCGGCAGCTCTAGCAGCTCCATGCCAAGTCAGACAGCACCGCAGTATGACCCGGCAATAGAGTTTAAAAATGGTATAGAAGCCATGCAGCAAGAAAAGTTTAAAGTTGCGGAAAAAGCCTTTGACCGTGTGCTGTCGGTCAACCCCAAACACCCAAAAACAAATTTCTTAGCAGGGCTTGCCCGCTCTGCACAGGGCAACTTCAAAGGCGCTCGCCGCTACTACGAAAAAGCCATTAAGTACGATGACAATATGATTGCGGCACATCAAGAATTGGCAATCGTAAATATCAAACTTGGCGACAACGAGAAAGCCAAGTTGATTCTGGAAGATTTAAAATCACGCGCGAGTAAATGTGCTGACACTTGTGCACAAGCCGCCGATTTAAAAGCCGCCATACCCGCTATTGAAGCCGCGCAATCTCAGGCTGTAGCAAGCCCTACTTCACAAGTGAAAGTCATCGGTGATTTATTGATGACTAGTTCCGATAACGGTGATCGGGCTTATTTTGATGCAGTGACGCTCATTAACGAGAGTCGTTATCAAGATGCTATCGCGCAACTCACTATTGCCTCGCAAACATTCGGCCCGCATCCCGACATTCTTACCTATCTGGGTTTTGCCAATCGTAAGTTAGGCAAACTCGATGTTGCCGAAGATTATTATCGTCAAGCGCTTGCCGCTGCACCCAATCATCTTGGCGCCACCGAATATTATGGCGAGCTGATGG
>JAYUUM010000210.1:0-8614 GCA_043754555.1 Arenimonas sp.
TATGAAGCCCATACTCGAATAAATCTGGAACGATTGCTCAACGCGCTCGGTTTTTCGGTTGAGCCGATAACGCAACAAACTTGTTGCGGCACCGCTGCATTAAATCTTGGCGACATGGATACAGTAAATTCGCTTGGAGAAAAAAACTGCATGGCATTCAGTAACAACATTACCGTACTAAGTTTAGCCACTGGTTGTCATGAACTGCTTTCGCAAAGTCTTAAAGCTCAGAATAAAGTCGTTGACGCTCTCGATTTTGTCTTGGGACACGCCGCCCCATTAAAATTTACAGCCGCCAATAAGCGAGTTGCTTTGCATATTCCTTGCAGCCAGTCGACTGTGGTGAAAAGTGACAATGCCACTCGCCAATTATTGGCAATGATTCCCGAACTGGATATTTACGAACTACCCGATCGCGGCTGCTGCGGCGCGGCGGGACTGCATATGCTGACCGAACCGAAGCGAGCAGATCGGTTGCGCATTCCGCTTCTTGAAAAAATTCACGCAGCCAATATCACTGAAGTGCTTTCATCAAACATAGGATGTCGTTTACATCTTGCTAATGGGCTTAAAATACCGGTTCGACATCCGATTGATTTTCTCGCGGAACATTTAGTATGAATCAGCGTCACTTCACACTATTCGATAAAACCATTATCCAGGCGCAGCGTGCGCTCAGCACCAGCCTGGGCAATGCTTTTGCCGAACGCGAATACCCGGCAAAAAATACTTTGCACGGCATTTTGAACGACGATGAACAACGCCATGCGGCTGGCTTGATGCGCATTAACCATACTGGCGAAGTTTGCGCGCAGGCACTCTATGTTGGCCAGGCGGCCGTTGCTCGCGATGAACAAACACGCACACAGTTACTCGAGGCTGCGCAAGAAGAGCAAGATCATCTCGCCTGGTGTTCTGATCGCTTACGCGAGCTCGATGCGAAGC
This sequence comes from Arenimonas sp., assembly GCA_043754555.1. Classification (GTDB taxonomy): domain Bacteria; phylum Pseudomonadota; class Gammaproteobacteria; order Xanthomonadales; family Xanthomonadaceae; genus Arenimonas. Next base: position 946 of record JAYUUM010000210.1, read on the forward strand.
CCAGCATTTTCAATCCCATTTGGTACATCGGCAGCTATACCATTGGATTGGCTGCCGGACTGCGTGGCGACGGCTGGAATCTTGGGTTTGTGGTCGAAACCGAACGCCAAGTCGAAGCGCATCTTGAAGAACATCTTGAAACGCTGCCACCCTCGGATGCTCGCAGCCGTGTGATTTTAAAAAAAATGAAAGAAGATGAGGCCCGTCACGCCGACCACGCTGAACAGGCGGGCGCTCGCAAATTGCCACAACCCATTCCGAAAATCATGGCGTTGACCTCGTCGATTATGAAAGCGGTGGCGTACCGATTGTATGTGAGATTGTGGGAGTGGCGTAAGCCGCGAATAAATTCTCGATAAAGCTTATTCGCGGCTTACGCCGCTCCCACGAAAAGCCAACGATAACCCCCACAAAAAACCGCCTTTCGGCGGTTTTTTTATTTCAATCATTTCAACACAATATCAATCAATCAAATTCCGACCATGAAATAATTCGGCAATTTCACGACGCAATTGCATTTCGATTCTTGAACGATCCTTGAAGCTTAAGTTTTTGGCTTTTTCTTCAAACAAATAAGTATCCAGATCAAAATCTTTCAAATGCATTTTGGTGTGAAATAAATTTTCCTGATAAACATTGACGTCGATCATCTCGTATTTTTCACGGGATGATTTCAGCAAGTAATCCTGAATCGAATTGATCTTGTGGTCGATGTAATGCTTTCTACCTTTTACGTCGCGGGTAAAGCCGCGTACGCGGTAATCCATCACTACAATATCGGAATCGAAACTATCAATCAGATAATTCAAGGCTTTCAGCGGCGAAATAACGCCGCAAGTAGCTACATCAATATCGGCGCGGAAAGTCGCGATACCATTATGCGGATGGGTTTCCGGATAGGTGTGCACCGTGATGTGGCTTTTATCCAAATGCGCTACCACCGCATCGGAAATCAAATCCTTACCGGCGGCTTTCTTGTCGATCACCGGTTCTTCGGAAATCAGGATTGTCACGGACGCACCCTGCGGGTCGTAATCCTGACGTGCCACATTCAGAATATTCGCGCCAATAATATGCGCCACTTCGGTCAGAATTTGTGTCAAACGCTCAGCATTGAACATTTCATCGATGTATTCGATGTAGCGCTGGCGCTGTTCTTCAGAGACCGCATAGCAGATGTCGTAAATATTGAAGCTCAATGACTTGGTAAGGTTGTTGAAGCCTTGCAATCGTAAGCGCGGAAGCGGCTTGACCACGGCGGTGCCCTCCAGGGGCGAGTTGATTAAGTGGCGCATTATCGGGCAAAAGACACGGCGGGGGAATGCTTTTCAATATTTAACACATAAACCGTTGCTGAGAACTGCGTCACAGCCTAAGCTTAGAGACATATTCTTGACTGTGAGGGTTTATGACACCGCACCGAACCACTTTAAGCGTCGTAAAGGCTTTTGCACCCGTTCATAGTCCTTTAGAACTCGACTCTGGCTCGCTGAGTCGCTTTCTAGATCATTGCCACCGCCGCAAGCACCCGACCCGTAGCGATATCTTTCGCCCTGGTGATTCGGCTAATACGCTGTACTACGTGATCAGTGGCTCGCTAAGTGTGATCAGCGAAGAATCCGATGGTCGCGAATTAGTGCTGGGCTATATCAATGCCGGTGAATTTATCGGCGAAATGGGATTGTTCGTAGCTGCTGATCAGCGAGAAGTTTTGTTACGTACCCGCGTGCCCTGTGAATTGGCTGAATTAAGTTATGAACGCCTGCATCAATTATTTGAAGGCGCACTGCAAGTAGAGTGCCCGCGCATTCTGTATGCCATTGGCTCGCAGCTTTCCAAACGTCTGCTGGACACCTCGCGTAAAGCTAGCCGTCTGGCATTCCTGGATGTGACCGGCCGTATCATTCGCACGCTGGGCGATCTGTGCCAAGAACCGGATGCCATGTCGCATCCATTAGGCACCCAGATTCGCGTCTCGCGTCAGGAAATTGCCCGCATCGTTGGTTGCTCGCGTGAAATGGCAGGACGTGTATTGAAACAATTGCAGGAACAAGGCCAGCTCACCGCGCGCGGTAAAACCATTGTGGTGTTCGGAACCCGTTAATGGGCACCGGCCAAATGTCCTCCAATGCACAGGCTTATATTCGACCTGCTGTTTTGGAGGACGCGCCGGGCATTGCTGCTTTATTGGTCGTATTGGGCTACCCGTGCAGCGCTGATGAAGCCGCAGTGCGACTCATGCATTTGCGTGATGAGCCCGAACAGCAACTTTGGATTGCGCAGGAGCATGGCGAAGTCATTGCGATGATTGCGATGGATATTCGTTACTACCTACCGCTAGGTGCGCGTACCTGCCGCATTACTGCGCTCGTGGTGCTCGAAGAATTTCATGGTCGCGGCATCGGCAAACGCTTGTTACGTGAAGCTGAAATAAAAGCCCGGCAGGCCGGAGCAACGCGCGTTGAACTGACAACGGCATTGCAGCGTGAACAAGCGCATCAATTTTATAAAGCCTGCGGTTATGAAAATGCATCGCTGCGCTTCGTTAAACGTCTTGGTGATGCTTGATATAACGACCTTCTCTGAACTGCATATGTGGGAGCTGGTTTACCAGCGATAAACTCTTGAATCTGTCGCGAAGTTAAGCTTTCAATCGCTGGTAAACCAGCTCCCACAGAAGACAGGGCTACGAAAACAATCGGGCCAACTCTTCACCCGGATTGTCGGCACGCATAAATGTTTCGCCGATTAGAAACGCATTGATGTGATGTTGACGCATCAACTGCACATCATCGCGCACGAGTATTCCGCTTTCGGTTACCAGCAATCTATCTTTCGGCACCATGTCTTTCATCGCAATGGTGGTTTCAAGGCTGACTTCAAATGTCCGCAGGTTTCGATTATTAATACCAATCAAAGGCGCATCCATTTGCAACGCGCGCTCGAGCTCTTCAACATCATGCACTTCGACCAAAACATCCATGCCTAAATCCATTGCCAGGTTATTCAAATCCACCATTTGCGCATCGCCCAATGCGGCGACAATCAGCAAAATACAATCGGCACCCAGGGCGCGGGCTTCATAGACTTGATACTCGTCAACGGTAAAATCTTTTCGCAATGCCGGCAAATCGCAGGCCGCACGTGCTTGTTGTAGATAAGCATCGGCACCCTGGAAAAAATCGATATCGGTTAGTACCGACAAACATGCAGCGCCGCCCTCTTGGTAACTTTTTGCAATCTCGGCTGGGTTGAAATCCGCACGGATTATTCCCTTGCTGGGGCTGGCTTTTTTTATTTCGGCGATAACAGCCGCCTGGCCTGCATCAATTTTGCGATGCAAGGCCGCGGTGAAGCCCCGCGTCTCTGGCATAGCCTCGCATTGCGACTTCAAAACTGCCAATGAAACATTTTCCGCCCGCGCTTGAATTTCTTCAGCCTTGCGCGCCAGAATTTTATTCAGAATATCGCTCATTATTTTTTCTCGTCATCCCGGCATGCGCCGGAACTTTGTAAAGAACTTCCGTAAGCACGCTCAACACGTGATACCCGCAATTCAAAATGTTCGTACCATTCATTACGTCCGCGTTCACGCGCAAGGCTATGCTCGGCATTACGTTTCCAGGCGACAATGTCGGCTTCACTTTGCCAGTAACTCACCGTAATGCCGAAGCCATCGTTACCGCGCACGCTTTCAACGCCAAGGTAACCCGGCTGTTCTGCCGCCAGCTCCACCATGCGATCGGCAGTAATACCGTAGCCGGCTTCTTCAACCCGTCGTTGCGACGAAAAAATCACCGCATAATACGGCGGTGAAGGAGTCATGGCAAAGGCACTCGTTTTCATCTCAAGCATTCTTTAAAGCTTGTGTGACTGTTACGTACTCATTTACTTTCGCCCGCGCAGCTCCACTTACGATAACAGCACGCGCTAGATCAATTCCCTCGGCAATATTGACGGCAACACCGGCGACATAAAGTGCGGCACCTGCGTTAATCAATATAATGTCGAGTGCGGTGCCTTCAGTATTTTCCAATGCCGCCAACAACATGAGCCTGGATTGTTCCGGCGTTTCTACGCGAATACTTTCCAGGCTTTGCAGGTTTAATCCGAATTCGGTCGGTAAAATCTGGTATTCACGCACGATGCCATTACGCAGCTCCGCCACCATGGTCGCACCGCAGAGAGTAATCTCATCCAGACCATCAACACCATGCACTACCATGGCGTGATCAGCGCCAAGCAGCTGCAACACCCGAGCCTGAATGCCCACCAGATCAGGATGAAACACACCCAATAATATATTGGGTGCCGATGCCGGGTTTGTCAGTGGTCCAAGAATATTGAAAATCGTGCGAACACCTAATTCTTTTCGCACCGCCGCTACGTTTTTCATGGCCGGGTGATGAATGGGGGCAAACATAAAGCCGAAGCCGGTTTGTTCAATGCACTGTGCCACCTGGGCCGGTTGCAGCTCGATGACGGCACCAAGCGCTTCCAACACATCGGCACTACCGGATTTCGATGACACGCTTCGGTTGCCATGCTTGGCAACTTTTGCACCGGCCGCCGCGGTGACAAACATGACCGCTGTAGAAATATTAAAGGTGTTCGCGCCGTCGCCACCGGTACCGACAATGTCGACGAAATTACTATTGTCAGGCACCGCAACTTTGGCAGAAAACTCCCGCATGACGCTGGCAGCCGCAGCGATTTCGCCAATGGTTTCTTTTTTGACACGAAGGCCGGTGAGTAAGGCTGCCGTTAAAGCAGGCGACACTTCGCCACGCATGATGCAGCGCATGACCTCGACCATTTCATCGAAGAAAATTTCGCGATTTTCAATAACGCGTTGTAAAGCTTGCTGGGGGGTGAAGTTCATAATTGTTTTTCGTTGGCTGGCATTTCGTTTTCGTAGGAGGCAGCTTGCGGGCGACCGCGCTTCGTCGATATTTCTGGTCGCCCGCAAACGGCCTCCTACGTTCGTCGATATTTCTGGTCGCCCGCAAACGGCCTCCTACGTTTGTTCCAGAAAATTTTTCAGCATGGCATGACCATGCTGCGTCAGGATCGATTCTGGATGAAATTGCACGCCTTGCACCGGTAGCGTTTTATGACGCAGCCCCATAATTTCATCGAAGCTGCCATCTGCGTTTTCGGTCCAGGCGGTTATTTCCAAACAATCCGGTAATGATTCTTTCTCGACCACAAGTGAATGATATCGCGTAGCCTCGAATGGACTCGGCAAGCCGGAAAACACACCTTGGCTTTTATGATGCATCAAGGAAGTTTTGCCATGCATGATGGTTTTCGCACGAATAACTTTGCCACCAAACGCTTGACCCAAACTTTGATGGCCCAGACAGACACCGAGAATCGGCACATTACCGGATAATTTTTCCAGCACTTCCAGCGAGACGCCGGCTTCGTTTGGCGTGCAAGGTCCCGGCGAAATCACGATGCGTTCCGGCTTCAAAGCCGCGATGTCATCGACGCTCAGGTCATCGTTGCGAATCACTTTTACCGCCTGACCCAGTTCACCAAAGTACTGGACCAGGTTATAGGTGAAGCTGTCATAGTTGTCGATCATCAAGAGCAAATCAGTCACCATTAATTAAAAAAGAATTCAGTCTCAGTCCAAGATTCAACTTTCTTTTCATAGCCTCGCCACCACTCTCTTAGCATATCGGCCTCATCTTTATTACACCAAGGCTTTTCCATATGGCTAACAATGTCGCGCTGCGGATATGCAATCCATCTTGTAACATCGACTCTAAAAAACATTTCCGATATTGCTCCACAGACCTTCACTATAGATGCTGTCATTGCTTCGAGCTCATTCCAAGTAACTGCTACGCCTTTTCCAGTAGATTCCCGGCTCGCAGGTGAGGAAGCATGTGCAATAAAAACTGTAGCCCAATCTCTCGCAGGTGCAACCGAAACTATAAACTCATTATATTTTCTAAAGATGGAGTCCTTCGGCACATCGCTTTCGCTACGCGCCTCTGAAGAAACTCCACTAAGCCGATCCCAGTGTTCATGCAGACTCGTTGTTGGATATGCAGATATCTCCATTGGAACATTAACATCACCTTTTTCTCTAGCAAAAATATATTCCCACTCCAGCTGCTCTGCGATATCAACGTCATACTCTAAAGATTCAAGTTCAAATATATTTCTTCTTGTCAGAAGATGACGATGATCTTGTATATCTTTGATTAACGATTTAAGACTAAATACAGAGAGGTCTTTGTTGGCTGGCTTGCTCTTATTTAACACCAAATCATACCTATCGTCCGCCAATCGTCTAAGCCTTGAAAACTGTGATGCGACATAACTTCTGCCTATCAGATCTTGCACTAAAGGATTTAGAGCCGAATTCTCTCTTGACTGATCTAGCCTTCTACATTCATTGATCATGCCGAAAGCTGCGGCGTCCCAGGTAAGTGTGAAAACTTGATTTTGAATAGAATTATGATCGTCACCTTTAAACGCCAACTTCCACAGTTCGAATCTTTCGCCAAGCTCTTTAGCAGGAGTGCTCACAGCCCACCCGCCGCCTGCGCGACCGCACGAAATAGCGCACGACCTTTGTTCATAGTTTCGTCCCATTCTTTTTCGGGATCGGAGTCGTAAACAATACCGGCGCCGGCTTGCACATACAGTCTGCCGTCCTGAATAACAGCAGTGCGAATCGCAATCGCGGTATCCGCATCACCCCACCAACCGAGATAGCCGACGGCACCGGAATAGATATTGCGTTTAATCGGTTCGAGTTCCTGGATCACTTCAAGCGCGCGAATTTTCGGCGCGCCGGAAACGGTACCCGCAGGAAAGGTCGCCTTGAAAACATCGGAAAATTTCAAGTCGCCGCGTAGCTTGCCCTGTACTTCCGACACGATATGCATCACATGCGAGTAGCGTTCGATCAGGAAACGATCCGGCACGGTGACGCTACCGGCTTCAGCAACACGACCAACATCGTTACGGCCGAGATCGATCAACATCAAATGTTCTGCGAGTTCTTTCGGGTCGGCCAGTAATTCCTTTTCCAGTGCGATATCTTCTTCATGCGTGGCACCGCGTGGACGTGTGCCGGCAATCGGACGCACGGTAACTTCACCGCCTTGCAGGCGCACCAGAATTTCCGGCGATGAGCCGACTATTTGGGTGCCGCCCAAATCCAGAAAATACATGTAAGGCGATGGATTCAAGGCTCGCAATGCCCGGTAAACATCAACCGGGCGCGCGCGGAACGGTACACTCATGCGTTGCGACAACACAACCTGAAAAATATCGCCGGCGCGAATATATTCTTTCGACTTTTCGATAGCTTCGATAAAACCTTGCTTAGTGAAACCGGAAACAAAATCGCTTTCATTCAATAACGACGGATCAAGTACATCCGGATACGTCGCACCGCTATGCCGCAAACGGTGCGTTAGCGCATCAAGTCTGCGCTGTGCTTTGGCATAAGCCTGTGGTTCGTTTGGATCGGCGTGAACAATTAAATACAAGCGGCCTTTAAGATTATCAAAAACGGCAAGCTCTTCGCTTAGCATCAATAAAACATCGGGCGTGCCGAGTTCGTCTTTCTTGTTATTGCCCGCTGCCAATCGTGGTTCGATAAAGGCAATACTTTCAAAACCGAAGTAACCGACCAAGCCAC
>JAYUUM010000211.1:0-8523 GCA_043754555.1 Arenimonas sp.
ACAAATTTCCTGCGCACACTGTCAAAGATCATATACGTGGATTCCGAAGAATCCGTCCCGAGGCGTTTCGCTCAAGGGAGCCGCACATTATAGGGCATAAAACTGGGTCGTCAATAGTGAAAACCGCTTTTTTTGCCGCACCGCATCACAACAAACAAGGTTTACTGCAAACGGGTTGTCATACTAACTGGTATTGAGGCTTTTTGGAAAGCCCAAAATGAGAAAGATGATTCGAAACCTCATGCATTAACCAGATTTATTTTTGCAAAACCACGCTTGCCAAGTTGCAACAGCAAGCTTTGCCCTGCATGAAAACTTATTTCGCGGTCTTCAACAATCACGCCATCAATTCGCACCGCACGCTCGGCAATTTTACGATTCGCTTCAGCGCCAGACGGTGCCAAACCAGCGGCGCGCAATAATGCGCCAAGACGAATACCTTCTTCCGTTACTGAAATATCCTGCGTCACTAAATCAGTTGGCACTCCACCGCCCTTGATCACCTCATTCCAATGGGCTATTGCTGCATCGCCAGCGCCTGCTCCATGAAAGCGATCCACCAGTTCGCGAGCAAGCTGCATTTTAAAATCACGCGGGTTTTGTCCTGCATCAACATCGCGCTTCATCTGTTCAATATCACTCAAAGATTTTTCGAACGATAACAGTGTAAACCAGCGCCACATCAAGCTATCCGAGATCGACATCGTCTTGCCAAAAATATCATTGGGCGGCTCATTGATACCAATATAATTACCCAGCGATTTACCCATTTTATTGACGCCATCCAGGCCTTCCAGCAATGGCATGGTTAATACAATCTGCGGCGGTTGTCCGTAGTGTTCTTGTAGCGCGCGACCCATTAGCAAGTTGAACTTCTGATCAGTGCCACCGAGCTCGATGTCGGCCTTGAGTGCCACTGAGTCGTAACCCTGAGCAAGCGGATAGAGAAATTCGTGGATCGAAATCGGCTGCTGCGCGGCATAACGCTTGGCGAAATCATCACGCTCGAGCATGCGCGCCACCGTATGCAGGCCAGCCAATCGGGTCATATCTACGGCGGACATCGCACCGAACCACTCCATATTGAACCGCAGTTCGGTCTTGTCACGATCTAACACTTTGAACACTTGATCGGCATACGTCTGTGCGTTTGCCAATACGTCTTCCTGCGTCAGTACTTTGCGAGTGACATTCTTTCCGGTCGGGTCGCCAATCATGCCGGTGAAGTCGCCAATCAGGAAAATAACGGTATGGCCCAAATCTTGGAATTGGCGCATTTTGTTCAGCAGCACGGTATGGCCGATATGTAAATCCGGCGCAGTTGGGTCAAAGCCAGCTTTGATCCTTAGTGGCCGACCCAGCTTCAAACGGGCTTCAAGTTCTTCAATTTTTAGTATTTCTTCCGCCCCACGCCCAATCAGGGCAAGGCTTTCTGCAATAGTGGTCATGTTTTTTTGGCCTTCGGCCATTGTGAAAGTGGCTATTGGGTCACGGAACCAAGAAGGGCCGCGAAGTTAACTTAAAGTTAAACCTTTCTGAACAAAAAAGCCAGCAATTACAAGGGTTTGACGTTAGCTTTTCATCTTGGTTATCTTTAGCACTCTTGCACTGGCCGGCTTTGCCGACGGAGTTCGTTTTGCCTAATCCTAAAATTACCAGCGCACTTTCACGCTGGACTCACGAACATTGGTTTCTTGCTGGCCTGTTTAGTGTTATTGGCACGATGGTCATTGCCATTGCTCCTGGCATGGCCAATGCCATGCGCGAACCGGTCGCTATATTGCAAGAAGAAAATGTTTCGCTGGACTTACCCGAAGCTAAAGAACCGCAAAGCGCAGATGCTGGCAGTGGCTGGCATTATGTGCTGGTAAAAAAGGGCCAAACTCTGACTCATGTTTTTAAAGAATTAGGTTTGCCACTTAAGTCGATGCGGCAAATGATGGTAGTGCCCGGCGCCCGCAAAGATATGTCCAAGATCGGCCCCGGCAAAGAACTCGCTTTTGAATTGAATGCCAAAGGTGAATTAAGGACTTTGCGCTTTGACCGTGACGACAGCACCCGCATTGAATTGGTACTAGAAGATGGCAAAGCGAAAGAAAATATAATCCAGCGTGAGGTCAATCAGGAAGTTGCGATTGCATCGGGCGTAATTAAAAAATCTTTTTCCTTTGATGCCAAACAAGCCGGCCTAACAACTTCATCAATCAATAAACTTGCCGATGTATTCAAATACGATATCGACTTCGTCGAAGACTTGAACGATGGCGATACTTTCCATGTGGTGTATGAAGACCAATGGCGCGAAGGTCAGCGCATGCGTAATGGCGCGGTACTGGCAGCTCGCATTGTGACGCGCGGAAAAACTTACACCGCTTATCGTTTTAATAAAAATGGTGAAGCCCAGTACTTCGATCAAAACGGTAATCCGCTGAAAAAAGTATTGATGCGCATTCCGATTGAATTCGCACGTCTATCGTCCACTTTTGGCATGCGTAATCACCCGGTTTTAGGCCGTATGCGGATGCACAAAGGTGTTGACTATGCTGCGCGTACCGGCACCCCGATTATGGCGGCGGGCGACGGTCGCGTGAGTTTTGTCGGCTGGAAAAATGGCTACGGCCGTGCGGTCGTTTTAGACCACGGACAAGGCCGCAGTACGCTCTATGGCCATATGTCAGCCTTCGGTAAATATAAAATGGGTGCGCATGTTAATCAGGGCGTTACCATTGGTTATGTGGGTGCCTCGGGCTTGGCGACCGGTCCGCATTTGCATTACGAATTCATGGTAAACAAGCAACAGGTAAATCCGTTGAAAGTCACTATGCCAAAACCACTGCCATTGACCGGAGCGCAAATGGCTTCGTTCAAAGCGCGCATTGCGCCGGCGATTGCAAAAATGGATAGCATGGAACGTGGACTACAGTTCGCAAAACGCTAAACTGCACCAATGAATAGTGAAAAATCCATAACGCCCACTTTCGAGAGTGGGCTTTTTATTGGCCTGATGTCAGGCACCAGCCTGGACGGTGTCGATGCCGTTTTGATGCGTTTTGAACCCGACACAAAAGTCGAGTTCGCACGCACCTATGAACTGCCAGCGGCATTAGTAAAAAATCTTTTGGCATTATCGCAAACCGATGCCCCCATTCATCTGGATGCCGTGGGCCGTTTGGATGTTGAGCTGGGCCAGTGCTTTGCATCCGTGGTACTTCAGTGTCTGCAAGATGCTGATATTGCCGCTGATCAAATCACAGCGATTGGTTCGCATGGCCAAACGCTGCGCCACGCCCCCTACGGCGAATATCCGTTCTCTCTGCAACTGGGCGACGCCCATGTTATTGCCGAGCGATGCGGCATTAATACCGTGGCAGATTTTCGCCGGCGCGACGTGGCAGCCGGAGGTCAAGGTGCGCCGCTGGTGCCGGCATTTCACGCCGCCGTATTTTCCAATGCCGAAGAAGATCGTGCCGTGTTAAATATTGGTGGTATCGCCAACCTGACTTTATTACATCGAGATGGTCGAGTCTGTGGTTTCGATACCGGACCGGGTAATGGTTTGATGGATGCCTGGTGTCAACAACATCAGAATAAAAATTATGATGTCAATGGTGAATTCGCTGCTTCCGGAACCCTGCACGCCGAGTTGTTACAGCGCTGCCTAAGCGATGCTTGGTTTTCATTGCCGCCGCCCAAATCTACTGGCCGCGATTTGTTTAATTTGTCATGGCTGCAAGCAAAAAAGCAGGAGCTGAGTATTTCGCCGGCCGATGTGCAAACAACACTTACCGTACTTACAGCACACACCATTGCCAATGCATTACAGGCTGAAATGCCTACCTGTACGCATGTTTTAGTTTGCGGAGGCGGTGGCCATAACTCGGTTTTGATGCAGCATCTTGCTGGTTTGCTGGGTGCGTCTATTCAGATGGATTCGACGTCTGCCCACGGCTTGGATCCGGATTATGTTGAGGCGGCAGCGTTTGCCTGGTTAGCAAAAGAAACCCTTGCGATGCGTCCCGGAAACTTACCCGCCGTCACCGGTGCGAAAGGTTTGCGCGTGCTGGGCGTGGTGTATCCGAAATAACAACGTAGGTCGGGCGGCCCGACATAAACGACACCGCGATCCCCAACAGCATCGGACCGACGCGAAAAATTTTTCAAATTATGAAATTACGACGTCGGGCCAAGGCCCAACCTACGGTTAATTACTACCGTCTTTATTGATCATATACGACGGTGCGTCGTCGGGTAATTCCGAAAATGAATTTATCGCTTCCATAAAAGCGCGCGACTCGTCGTCGTTCCAGGCACCGTTCAAGCGCGCAATATCACCAGGAATGGGAGCTGGATCGGGTTCAGCCATACCAAGCGCTTGTTTGACTAACAGCAATAGAACGTCATTTAAGGGCCAGCCCTTCTGCCGCGCGAGTTCCTTCACACGGTTCGCGACACGGTCATCAATATCACGGAGCAAAAAGTCGGCCACAGAGATTTAGTTTATTGGGGGGAGTTCAGATTAACTCGAGTTCGCTGTCAAAGGAATACCAATCACACTAACAGTACAGCTAGGATTGTGAATCTGAATGCGCGGCTGTAACCGTTTTATCCAGAACTTTAACTTCTCGATGCTTCGGGATTGGATAAACTGTCAATTTGGCGTCTTAAAAAATATATCAGCATTACCCCAGGCGCCGCAACGACTAAAGATGAAAGGAAGAAAGCAGGCCAACCAATCTCTTCTGCCAATACGCCTGAAAACGGACCAATAAAGACCCTACCCAAAGATGCGAAAGCAGATAGCAGAGCGAAATGAGTCGCACTAAACTTTTTATTGCACAGACTCATCAGCAAAGCTACCAAAGCTGCCGTACCCATGCCCCCACTCAGGTTGTCGATACCGATTGCGGAAAGCATTAGGGTGTCCATAGAGGTTGCTTCAGGCAACTTGGCAATCAAGAGATTAAAAGCAGGCATTTCAATGCTACCCCACGCGCCCTTACCTAGAACAGCCAAGGCGTAGTAACCCAGATTCGACACCAGTTGAAGCACGCCAAAGCCGAGCAGCGCTGTGACCAAACGTACACGTAGCATTATCAGGCCACCGATCACCGCGCCAAAAATAGTCATTAGTAAACCAATTGATTTATTGGCAAGCCCGACTTCAGTCTGATCGAACCCTAGTCCACGCATTAAAAAAGGTGTTGTTAGACTCATCGCAAAAGCGTCGCCCAACTTATAAAGCACAATCATGATTAAAAATGCCCAAGCGCTCTTATTACTGAAATACGAATCCAATGATTGATTCAGAGTCACAAAACCCACTTTGCGAGACAACCACAACCCGAAAGTAAGGCCAAAGATCAATTGCGTCATCACAAAATACAAACGTATCCACTTGTCTTCGCTAGCCGCATCGAAGCCAATGCTTACTAAAAATAGTTCCCCCAAGTAATAACCAGCAGCAACACCCAGCAACATCGCTAAAAATCCGAATAATTCACTGCGCGGAGAAGAAGCCAGCGGCTTAAAATCAGAGTGAACTTTAGGCAATGCCACTATGCAAAATACACCGACAATGATCATTAGCGTAGCCATCACACCATAGACTTTGGGCCAGCTACCCCATTGTTCAGCCCAAAGCAAAGTTATTCCCCCCGAAATTACCATCGCTACGCGATAGCCCAATACGCTTAGAGAAGCACCCAAGCCGCGTTCTTCGGAAGGCAATAAATCGGTGCGATAGGCATCAATAACAATATCAAGGGACGCTGACGAAAAAGCGACACACAGAGCGATCAAGCTGAAGGTCGTCAATCCGGTGGTGGGCGAAGCAAGCGAAAGAAAGTAAAGACAGGCCGCTACTGCAAACAACATTAATACAATCCAGCCACGTCGCCGCCCCAATAATGGAGGTTCGAAGCGGTCCATTAAAGGCGCCCACAAAAACTTGAAGGTATACGGCAATCCAACCAAACCCAAAAACCCGATGGTGGCCAAATCAAGACCTTCTATCGTCAACCAGGCCTGCATGGCACCACCAGTCAATGCCAGTGGTATCCCAGAAGCGAAACCTAAAATCAGTACGATCAGCGCGCGATACAACCTATTCCGACGACCCTCCGTAATAGGCACAGAATTGAACGCTTCACTCATAAATACTCCACCATATAAGGTGCGTGATCGGAAAACCTTGGTTCCGGAAAAATCTCGCAATGCTTCAAACGCTTTTTCATCTCCGAACTTACTATTTGGTAATCAATGCGCCAGCCTACATTTTTCGCGCGTGCAGCGCCGCGCTGGCTCCACCAGGTGTAATCCTGACCTTCGGGTTTTAGATGACGATAACTATCGACCCAGCCGTGCTCTTCAAATAAATGGCTTAACCATGCACGTTCTTCCGGCAAAAAGCCGGAATTTTTTTCATTGGATTTTGCGTTTTTGATGTCTTTCGGCGTGTGAGCAATATTCCAATCACCGCAAATGACATAGTCGCGTCCACTGGTCATCCATTCTTTATAAATCGGCGTTATCCAGTCCATAACTTTAAATTTAAATTGCTGTCGTTCTTCTTTTGATGAACCGGATGGCAAATATAAAGACACCACACTCAAATTACCGAAGCGCGCCTCGATGTAGCGCCCTTCTTCATCGAATTCAGTCCAGCCCAAACCAGTGCGCACTTCGTCAGGTTTTATCTTCGAGTAAATGGCGACGCCTGAATAGCCTTTTTTTGTCGATGCATCACGAAAAAAATTGTGGTAGCCCGGCGGATGAAACTGGCTGTCATCGAGCTGATCACGTTGTGCCTTGGTTTCCTGCAAACATAAAACATCGGCGTTTTGCTGCGCCAGCCAATCATAAAAACCTTTGGTGGCGGCAGAGCGAATACCGTTGGCATTGAAGCTGATTATTTTCATTTTGGTTAGCACTGAGCCGTGAACAATTGCTGGAGTTTAGCAAATGCCTTGGCTTTAGCTGCAATGCAACCGATGATTTATACTGAAGGTCAATCTTGGACTCATCGCCAATTACTCACGGCTGAATATATGCAACCCTACCAACGCGAATTTCTTGAATTAGCCATGAGCAAACAGGTACTTCGATTCGGCGAGTTCACCTTAAAATCTGGCCGGGTAAGTCCGTATTTTTTCAATGCCGGCTTATTTGATTCAGGTAGCGCGCTGGCAAAACTTGGCCAGTGTTATGCCGCGACGTTGCAGTCACAGGCATTCGGGTTCGATATGCTATTCGGGCCGGCCTACAAAGGCATTCCCTTAGCAACCAGTCTGGCCATTGCCCTTGCTGCCAAAGGGCAGGACGTTCCGGTGGCATTTAATCGTAAAGAAGCCAAAACCCATGGCGAAGGCGGCAGTTTGATGGGTGCAAAACTAACGGGGCGTGTCTTGATTGTCGATGACGTGATTACCGCCGGCACCGCTATACGTGAATCGATTGAAATCATTAAACAAGCCGGTGCTACGCCCTGCGGTGTGCTGATTGCTCTCGACAGGCAGGAGCGCGGCCAAACCGGAACGCGCTCGGCTGCTCAAGAAGTCACCGCCGAATTGGGCTTGCCGGTGATGGCAATTGCCGGACTCAGCGAATTGCTGCAAATGGCAGAAGAAAATCCAGCCCTGCAAGCTTACAAACAGACTTTAGTGGCGTATCGTTCGCAGTATGGAAGTGATGTTTAAGGAATCTAGATGAAAACTCAATCTTTACTGGCACTCGCGATTATTACTGGCTTGTTAGCGGGCGGCTTGAACGCTCAAGAAAAGAAAAAGTTTTACCGCTGGGTCGACAAAAACGGTAAGGTACAAATTAGTGATCAATTACCGCCCGAGGCGGTGAATCAGGCCCGTACCGAAATTAACTCTAAAGGGTCCAGCACAATTTCGGGCACGGTTGATCGTGCCTTGACGGCAGAAGAGCGTGCCGCTCTAGCGCTACAAGCAACGACCGATGCCGAAGCCAAGAAAATTACCGATCAGCAAAAACGCGTAGAAGATGCAATGTTGATTAACTACGCAACCGAAGACGATTTACGCCGCACTTACAAAGAGCGCATCGATCTTTTGCAGCAAACGATCGAATCTACCAATATCAGCATTAAGAGCATTCGGGTCAGCCTGACCGGCATGCTTACGCAGGCATCGGAATCTGAGTTGGCAAAGCGTCCCGTTGACGCCGTGCGTACAAAGCAAATTCAGGAAATGCATCACGTACTAATAAAACAACAAACCTCACAGCTATCGAGCCATAGCGACGTAAAGACGATGGAAGAAGAGTTTTCGGTTGTGCTGGCGCGCTATCGCGAACTTCGCGGAACCGGAACGCCAACGCCGGCGGCTGGCGCTAGTCCTGCCGCTACTCCAGCACCTGTAGCTCAAACACCCGCGGCGCCAACTAATTAATTGTTAGTGTAGTAGATACCATCTCTCCCGTACGCCAGCAAGTCGTTTCAAATGGCTTGCTGGCAGTACTCGGTTTGATGCTTCAGCACACCAAAGCACTGATGCACCA
>JAYUUM010000212.1:0-8496 GCA_043754555.1 Arenimonas sp.
GACCGCTCACCCTGCACATGGAATTCGTTCTGGCTCATAGTTACTCTCAGGAAACTCTTTGGGGGATAGAGTTATCGGCATGGGTAAAGTATGCGTTCAAAAGAATATAATCTGTGAACAAACTCTCACTTTTTCGCACTATCCGTTTGAATGTTAAGATTTGTTACATGAATCTCATAAAAATGCTTGATCAACGCCGATCCTCGCCCTCCCGTACGTTGCATGGACCCGGCCCGACTGCCGAAGAGGTCCAGCAAATGCTCACATCTGCGCTAAGGGTGCCGGATCACGGCAAACTTGTACCTTGGCGGTTTTTAAAAATCCAAGGTAACACACGTTTGGTGTTAGGTGATTTACTAGCGGCGCGCGCCGTTGAGCTGGATGCCAATGCGCCCCCATCGGTGATTGAAAAAGATCGGGCTCGCTTTTCTTTTGCGCCACTAATTATTGCCGTGATTGCGCGAATAGCACCCAACCATAAAGTGCCTGCCCAGGAGCAAATACTAAGTGGGGGTGCTGTCTGCTTTTCTTTGCTGCAAGCAGCACACGCACTAGGTTATGGCGCGCAATGGTTAACTGGCTGGGCGGCTTATGACTCGGTGATCACAAAAAAACTGGGCCTTGTCGAGAACGAAACTATTCTTGGTTTTATTCATATCGGCAATGTGACGGAGCCCGCACCGGAACGCTTACGACCCGAGCTGGATGATTTATTGAGCGACTTAATCCTGTGAGCTCAAATACAACCTATTTAATCGACTCGAGTCTGTATATTTTTCGCGCTTGGCATTCAATGCCACCGGAGTTCGATGATATTGATGGTCATCCGGTCAATGCCGTACATGGCTTCACTCGTTTTGTTCTGGATTTTGTCGAAAAAGTAAAACCACAACGCTGTGCGTTTGCTTTCGACGCTTCGCTGGAAAGTAATTATCGAACCGAGTTGTATCCGGCATACAAAGCCAATCGCGATCCGGCCCCAGAAGAACTAAAACGACAATTTGCCTATTGCCAGGAAGTTTGCAGTGCTCTGGGGTTTTCAATACTGGTGAGTGGTCGTTATGAAGCCGATGACTTGATCGGTACCGCTGCCAAACACTGCCGCGACGCCGGTCAAAACATCACGATTATTTCTGCCGATAAAGATTTATCGCAATTACTTGATACTGGCGACTCACAATGGGATTTCACCCGCAATGACCGCTGGCACTGCGAAGGCGTCAAAGCACGCTATGGTGTGCATGCGCATCAAATTGCCGACTTTCTCGGACTCACCGGTGACGCCGTCGATAATATTCCCGGCGTTCCGGGTATCGGTCCAAAAACCGCTGCTACTTTGCTCGGACACTTCGGCAGCTTGGACGCATTGTTAGAACGTGTGGCAGAAATCCCTTACTTGCGTATTCGCGGTAGCGCGCAACATGCCGAACGCTTGAAAGCGCATCGCGACATTGCATTGCTATCTCGGCAACTTGCTACCGTTGTTTGCGATGTGCCTTTGGTAGAAGATTTTGCATTAGCTACCCGGCGCAGCGTACAACGTGAGTTATTGATTCCACTTTGTGAAAAATTACGCTTCGGCCCGATGACGCGTCGTCGATTACTGGAATTACCATTACAATAAAGCCATGAATAAAACCGAAACACTCTATGAAGGCCATTATCTGCGTTTGAAAAAACGCGATAACTGGGAATATGCCGAACGCACAAATGCCGGTTCAGCAGTAATTGTTATAGCAGTTACGCCGGACGAAAAATTATTGTTTGTCGAACAATTCCGGGTACCCATGAATGCCAACACCATCGAAATGCCGGCCGGTCTTGTCGGAGATCTCGATGAACACGACACCATTGAAGCTGCAGCCAAACGAGAATTGCTTGAAGAAACTGGCTGGCAAGCCGATGAAGTCAAAGTATTGATGATCGGCCCGAGCTCGGCAGGAATGAGTAATGAAGTGATTGCCTTCGCCCGCGCACGCAACTTGACCCGCATTAATGACGGGGGTGGCGACGAAAGCGAAAATATCATCGTGCACGAAGTGCCGGTGAAAGATGCCCCACGTTGGCTCACGCAAAAAATTGCAGAAGGTTATTCAATGGACCCCAAATTATGGGCCGGCCTGTGGTTACTCGATAAAAATCCGGACGGCAGCCCGGCGTAGAGTGGAACCACCAACCAGTTGCACACCGTTGGTGTTTCCACCACAGATTGCGACACTATTTCGGCGGATACCGCCTCAAGGTTTGTGATTTCACCACACATTACGATGGTGTTCCGGTGCATACCACCAAAAAACGATGGGACCCACCCTACCTCATTCATTATTTTTAATATCAATTAAAAAAACAAAAACATGCCAAACAAAAAAATTGCCCAAATTATTGCTGAAGAAATCAAGGCAAAAAACCACCAAGTCCTGGCCGCAATCGGCCTGCTGGATGAAGGTGCGACCGTACCTTTCATCGCGCGTTATCGCAAAGAAGTGACCGAAGGTCTGGATGACACACAATTGCGTAACCTCGAAACACGACTGCATTATCTGCGCGAGCTTGAAGAACGTCGCGCAGCGATTCTTGCCAGCATTGAAGAGCAAGGAAAACTCAGCGAAGAATTACGCAATGACATTAACGCGGCTGACAACAAGGCGCGTCTGGAAGATTTGTATTTACCCTACAAACCCAAACGCCGTACTAAAGCCCAAATTGCACGTGAAGCAGGCCTGGAACCACTTGCCGATGGCTTGCTGAATAATCCGCAACTTGTGCCCGAAGAATTCGCGACGCAATTTTTAAATGCCGAAAGCAATATCAACGACAGCAAGGCCGCACTCGATGGTGCGCGCGCGATTTTGATGGAACGCTGGGGCGAGGACGCGACACTAGTGGGCGAGCTAAGGCAATGGATGAACGATGTCGGCATTATTCGCGCCAAGGTCGCCGAAGGAAAAGAACTTTCCGGTGAAAAATATCGCGATTATTTTGATCACAAGGAAGCACTTGCCAATATTCCATCTCACCGTTTATTGGCGTTGTTACGCGCACGTCGCGAAGAAATTTTATTTCTCGATCTAGACCCCGGCGCCGATATTGAAACAGGCAATCTTTACGCCACCGGTCGCGTGGCGAAAATTGCGGGAATCGAGAATCTGGAGCGCCCGGCCGATCGTTGGTTGATGGATGCATGCCGCATGACCTGGCGCGCAAAATTACACCTGCATTTGATGCTGGATTTATTCGGACAGGCCACTGAAAAAGCCGAGACTGAGGCGATCAATATCTTCGGTGACAACCTCAAAGACTTGATGCTCGCAGCTCCCGCCGGTGCACGCTCGGTATTAGGGCTGGATCCAGGAATTCGTACCGGCGTGAAAGTCGCCATAGTTGATAGAACCGGAAAACTGGTGGCCTTTGATACCATTTATCCGCACGAACCACGCAAGCAATGGGACGCTTCGTTGCACAGCTTGAAACTGCTCTGCGAAAAACATTCGGTCGAACTTATTGCTATTGGTAATGGTACTGCGTCGCGTGAGACAGACAAACTCGCCGGTGATTTAATCAAACAGAATCCACATTTAAAAATACAGAAGATTGTGGTCAGCGAAGCCGGTGCCTCCGTTTATTCGGCTTCGGAATTGGCGGCAAAAGAATTTCCCGATCTGGATGTGAGCATTCGCGGAGCGGTGTCAATCGCGCGTCGTTTGCAAGACCCGCTAGCTGAGTTGGTAAAAATTGAACCCAAGGCGATTGGTGTCGGCCAATACCAGCATGACGTGAATCCTTATCGATTGGCGCGCGCGCTCGACACCAAAGTGGAAGATTGTGTCAATGCGGTCGGCGTACACATCAATACAGCGTCTTCTGCATTGCTGGCACGGGTGTCAGGTTTGAGCACAGTAGTGGCGGAAAATATTGTTTCACATCGAGACCAACATGGTCCCTTCACTTCACGCCAAGCCTTGCTGAAAGTTTCTCGGCTAGGCGAAAAAACATTTGAACAATGCGCCGGTTTTTTGCGGATAGCCGACAGCAAAAATGCTCTGGATGCTTCTTCGGTACATCCCGAAGCCTACCCTGTTGTCGAACGCATTCTAAAAGACTGCGGACGAGAAATTAAAAGCGTGATGGGCGACAGCACATTTCTGCGCAGCTTGAGACCGGAAAACTACACGGATGAAAAATTCGGCGTGCCGACCGTCCGCGATATTTTGAAAGAACTGGAAAAACCCGGACGCGACCCTCGCCCTGAATTCAAGGCTGCCACTTTTGCCGAAGGAATCGAAGAATTGAAGGACTTGAAAGTCGGCATGATTCTCGAAGGTGTCGTTAGCAATGTGGCCGCTTTCGGCGCGTTTGTTGATATTGGTGTGCATCAAGATGGTCTGGTTCATATTTCGGCACTGGCGGATAAATTCGTCAAAGACCCGCGTGAAGTTGTGAAAGCGGGCGATGTCATTAAAGTCAGGGTTCTTGAAGTCGATATTCAACGCAAACGCATTGCATTAACATGCCGTCTGAGTGATCCAACTGAAGCTTCGAGCTCCGGTTCGAGCGCGGCCTCGGCTCGCAAAAATGAAGTGCGCGAATCCCCATCAAATAGATCCACAGGCCCAAGTAAAAATTCACGTGAAAACACCAAGCAGCCTGCCCCAAATAATGCGTTGGCAGCGGCATTTGCCAAGGCAAAACAGCAGTAGGTCGGGCCCTGGCCCGACATTACTAGCCGAACGATTAGACCAAGCGTAGGGTGGGGTCGAAAAATGCTCCTGCATTTTCGACACTTCCGCCATCCATGGCGGTCGCACGCCCACCAGGAAGATTGCAATAAAGTGGGAGAAAGGTGGGCAGACTATCGCAAGCTTTTAAAAGCGTCGGGCCGGGGCCCGACCTACGACATTAATCGTAAGAGCGTACAATTTAACTGCATTCTTTATTGCGAAAACCTTAATCTTTTCGGGGTTTGAACCCAGGCAGGTATTCCGTGTTACCGATGACACAAGTAGTCCACACTTTTCCCTCTGCTAAAATTCCTTCAAAGTCCGGCGGCCTGCCGGTCGAAGTTTCATTGATTGCCCAACTCGGCCATGGCTCCGGCAACCATCTGTATGAAAGCGTGTTTGCACGACAAAAAGCGCATCGGGATTTTATTGACGAGCTGGACGAGCCATCAGCAAAACTAGCGGGTACTGATTTCGAAAAAGGTGATGTGACATCGCTCTATACTTTTTCCGTGGGAGCAAAGGGACATCCATTCCATCGCCACGCTGGCCACCGAATATTCACGGCAGTGTCAGGCAGTGGTGGCGCGCAATTGCGATTCTCGAGTGCCTCTAGTGAACAAATTGAACAGGATCCGAATAATTTTGTAAAAGCCTTGCACTTCATCAATATTCCGCCCGATTGCATGTTTACAGTGCGTTTTGGCGGCGAGACCTGGCATCAATTTTTTCCTTTGGTTGAAAACTCATCGCATCCGGTTTTTTTCGCGCTGTCTTGTCACACCAATGAATTGGGTGGAAATCTGACGGAAACACTACGTCAAAAAGTGATCGGCAATCAAGCCAATATCCCGGCGCTGACACAGCTACTGCCGCAAAATATCATCGACATTATTGAACGCGATGATTTTGATCACAGCAAGATTGCAACGACTTTCCTGTCGCTTGACGCTCCCGCAGGAAGCGCGCTGAGCGCTGCTTGTTTAAGCTACCGTGGCAGCCTTGGCAGCTTGCGTGGTGCCTGGAGCAAATGGCGTGGCTCGACCGGATTTTCCTCGCGTACCGGCGGGCTAACCGTAGTCGAACTTGAATCGACTCCGAACGATTCTTTACTGGTCCAGCAATTTAGCAACGAGAAATTTCATCACGAAGATACTTTCTGCCTCCGGCTCGATGACATCGCGACAGGCCACAAGAATGCTTCAGGGTTACTGGCTTTGCTATTGGATGGCTTTCTGGAAAATCCGCCCACCGGTGTCTCGCGCATGATGGCGTTTCGAAACATATTGGTAAAACCGATCGGCTTGCGTACATCACCACTGGGTTGTCCGGTGTCTTCGCTATTATCAAAACAACGCGATCATTTATTTGCTAATCGCTTCCCGGTATTGGAACAGCACACCAATACCGACAATACTTTTTCTCAAGTTATTTTGGGCGCTGATGACAAGCACCTGAAATTCCGTTCCTGCATCGGCGTAAAAATAATTAATCAGCATCAAGTCGAGTTCACTCTCGGCACCCGCGTTCAATGCACCAATTTATTTGGCCGTTTTTATATGGCCGTGATTGATCGCGTACACCGTGGCTACATCACACCAACCATGTTGCGCATGGCAGTGGAGCATGCGACGCAGTCGGCTGAAAATTGTGCACAAGCCGGGCAGATTTCGCTGGAAGTTATTTAAAAAACGGCAATTGCAATAATAAAACGCAAAAATCCGCTTGAAAAACACCGTCCGAATTTAGGGCCGGAACCTCAGGGTTGAAAAACTCGCACTGCACAATTCGCTGAACAAAATAACAACTTACAAGCCAGAATCAAGAGACCTGCATTTGCGTTGCACGCCACTCACGAGGTGACATTTGGCAACGCGTTTTGAACGCGCGTGAAAATGCGGCCATGCTGCCGTAGCCCAATTCATCGACAATTTGTTTGAGCGACTGCCCTGCCCGCAACCGTTGTTGCGTCAAACTCAAACGCCATTGCGCCAGATAATCTACCGGCGTGGTATCCAGAATTTTTTTGAAACTTGCGGCATAGACGCTACGCGACATACCAGCTTCTTTAGCCAACTTTTCCAGCGACCAATCCTTCGCTGGGTGTGCATGCATCGCGACCAGTGAGCGGGCGATTTGCGGTTGCGCCATCCCTGCCAACAAACCACTCGTCATATGCTCACGATTCATCAACACCCGAAAAATATGCACTAATACGACTTCAAACAATCGATCCACAATCACTTGGCGACCACAACGCTGATTAAAAGCTTCGCGAAATAAAATGCTGAGTAGAGCTTCGGCATCCTCTAGTTCGGATAATGGCAATACCACAAAAGCCGGCAATGACTGCACCAATGGATTATTCACACCGCCATTGAATTGGATATGGGCACAGGTGAGATCAACCCCGGTTTTTGCATCACTGATAAAACGATGAAAATGCGGTCGTGGATAAAACAACAAGCTTGGCTCGGTGATTGAAATAATCGATTCCCGGTGATGTTCGATTTGCAATTGACCACCCTGCAATAAATGCAGCTGACCCAAACCTTTTTGCGGCTCGAAGTCATTGATGCCGCACAGCGCGCCAGAGTGAAACATCTGGGCAGAAACGGTGAAATGCTTTAACAGTGCATCTAGGCGATCCATAGAATTTAGGACTTAACGTTAAATAAATAGGACTATTAATACTATTTCATCCTGGGTTGTTAGGCAAACTGCTTCCGTGCCTAACGCACCTCTATCCATCCATCAAAAGGAAAGCTCATGTCCCGCGTTCAATTAGTTAATGCCCAAAACACCACATCAGATCGTAAGGCCCTGCTCGATCAAGTTCACAAGCCTTTGGTGCAACACCGGCCATGTTTCAAGCCGTTGCCAATTCACCCGCTGCATTGAACAGCATGTGGGGCTCATTTGGCGCCTTGGGCAAAGGTGTGCTTGGCGCCAAGCTCGGCGAAAAAATTGCTATTGCGGTAGCGAATCGCAATTCATGTGAATATTGTCTCGCTGCGCACACGGCCTTAGGCCAGGGCGCGGGCGTGAGTGCCGAAGAGTTGAGCGCTGCCCAGCTGGGTCAATCTTCTGATCCGAGAACTGCCGCCGCATTAAGCTTCGCATTAAAGCTGGTGAATAATCGCGGTCAAGTTTCTGATGCTGATACCCAGGCACTACGCCATGCCGGATTTAATGACGAAGAGATTGTTGAAATCATTGCGCATGTCGCATTAAACCTGTTTACCAATTACATCAATATTGCGCTAGATGTGCCGGTAGATTTTCCGAAGGTACAACTTCGCCATGCGGCTTGATGTTTGAGAGATAACGTAGGGTGGGCATTGCCCACCTTATGATTTTTCTTTTTATGGTTGCGCCTTATATCGCAAATCTGTCAAACAAGAACTCTTATCATGTCCTCACTTCCATCATTGCTTGAAAAGGTTCGCGCCTGCACTTTGTGCAGCGAGCATTTGTCGCTTGGGGCGCGACCTGTTCTGCAAATACACGCATCGGCACGCATTCTGATTGTTGGTCAGGCACCGGGTAGAAAAGCGCATGAAACCGGCGTGCCGTTCAATGATGCCAGTGGCGACAGATTACGTAGCTGGCTCGGCATATCACGCGAAGTATTTTACGACGCTAAGCAGATAGCCATTTTACCGATGGGGTTTTGTTACCGGTGAATTCAACCACCAAGTGCGACAGTCATCCGCACTTGAGTAATCGTTGTAGTGGTGTGTCATATCCATAACGTTTCCTTGGCCGTGTATTGAGT
>JAYUUM010000213.1:0-8484 GCA_043754555.1 Arenimonas sp.
TATCTTCTCGCGTCTTTTCCGCATTGGCTTCACAATATGCGGCATGTCCGAACCCCAGATCGAACTCAGCAAGCCCTTCAGCGACGAGGTCAAACAAACGACCTGTTACATGTGCGCTTGCAGATGCGGAATCAATGTCCATATCAAGGACGGGCAAATCCGTTATATCGAGGGCAATCCAGATCATCCGGTCAATCGCGGTGTGCTCTGTGCGAAAGGTTCAGCCGGCATCATGCAACATTATTCGCCGGCGCGACTTCGCAAACCTTTATTGCGAGTTGGTGAACGCGGTGCTGGTGACTTTAAAGAAATCGAATGGGAAGAAGCACTAAGCCTTGCAACAAATTGGCTAGGTGATGCACGCGCAAAAGATCCGAATCGTTTGGCATTTTTTACCGGTCGCGATCAATCCCAGGCATTGACCGGCTGGTGGGCGCAACAATACGGCACGGTGAATTACGCCGCGCACGGTGGTTTTTGTTCGGTCAATATGGCCGCAGGCGGTTTGTACACGCTCGGTGGAAGTTTCTGGGAATTTGGTGAACCCGATTGGGAACACGCGCAAATTTTTATGCTCTGGGGTGTTGCCGAAGATCACGATTCCAATCCGATTAAATTAGGTTTAGGAAAACTAAAAGCACGCGGCGCAAAAATTATTGCGGTCAATCCAGTACGTACCGGCTATGGTGCTGTCGCTGATGAATGGATTGGTATTCGCCCGGGCACCGATGGCTTGTTCGCTTTTGCCTTGATTCACGAATGCCTGAAAAACGATTGGGTCGATCTGGACTATTTAGTGCGATACACCAATGCACATTATTTAGTCATTCAAAATCCCGGCGCGGAAGATGATGGCTTGTTTGCACGTGATGATGAAGGGCGGGTTTTGTGTGCAAGCAACAGCCCCCTCGACATCAATGCCCCCCACCCTAACCCTCCCCCGCTGAAAAGCGCAGGGGAAGGGACAAGTTTCACACCCGCCGATAGCACCAATATTTCACCACGTATTATCGGTGATTACGTTTTGCCGGATGGTCGCAAAGCGGTACCGGTTTTTAATCTCTTGGCCTCGCGTTATCTGGACGAACAATATTCGCCGGAAAATGTCAGTGACCGTTGTGGTGTTCCCGCACAAACGATAAGACGCATCGCGAACGAATTAGCGGATGCCGCATTCAAGTCGAATTTTTCCTTGCCGATTGCCTGGACCGATGTCCATGGTAATGAACATGCTGAAATGATTGGTCGCCCGATCGCGATGCACGCGATGCGCGGTATCTCGGCGCACAGCAATGGTTTTCATACCTGTCGTGCGCTGCACGTTTTGCAGATGTTGCTGGGTGCTGTTGATACGCCGGGTTCGTTCCGTTATCAACCACCATTCCCACGCCCTATTCCACCGGCAAATCGCCCTGGGAAAAATATCGGTGCCGATGGAAAACTTGATGCGCCACCTTTGGGTTTCGTACATGGTCCCGAGGATCTAGTCGTTGATGAAAACGGTAACCCACGTCGCATCGATCATGCCTATTCCTGGGCGTATCCACTCGCGGCGCATGGCATGATGCACACCGTCATCCGCAATGCCCATGATGGCAATCCATATCCGATCGATGTGCTGATGATGTTTATGGCGAATATGAGCTGGAACTCGTCAATGAATACCCAAGAGACGATGGGCTGGCTGACCGCGAAAAATGAAAATGGCGAATATAAGATTCCGAAAATTATTTATTCCGATGCCTATTCTAGCGAGATGGTGGCATATGCCGATTTAATCTTGCCAGACACCACTTATCTTGAACGCTTTGATGCCATTTCGATGTTGGATCGTCCGATTTCCGATGCCGATTGTGCCGCCGATGCGATTCGACATCCGGTATTTCAACCCGATCGCGATGTACGTGGCTTTCAATCGGTACTTATCGATATTGGTGCGCGTTTGAAATTGCCGGCCTTGCTCGATGAAAACGGTGAAGCGAAATACCGCGATTTTGAAGATTATATTCTGCATCATGAACGCGCGCCCGGCGTCGGTCTTTTGGCGGGCTGGCGTGGCGAGCATGGCGAGCTTCAAGGTAAAGGCCAACCCAATTCAGATCAACTGGAGCAGTATAAAAAGCATGGTGGGTTCTGGCATTCACCTGTCCCCGAAAATGCCCGCTATTACAAAATGGCGAATCGCGATTATTTGCAATGGGCAACGATGAAAGGTTTTATTGTCAAACCTGATCAAGTCGTATTGCAGTTGTATTCGGAAACCCTGCAGAAATTTCGCCTCGCTGCGCAAGGCCATGGCAAATATCAGCCACCTGCACAACACCGCGAACGTGTCTCAAACTATTTTGATCCAATGCCGATATGGTATGAACCATTTGAAGGTGCCGAGCTAGCAGACAGCAAGAATAGTAATTTCCCGCTTTCCGCTATCACGCAACGCCCCCCATTTATGTATCACTCGTGGGGTTCGCAAAATGCCTGGCTAAGACAAATTACCGCGCGCAATTATTTGTATCTGCATCCCGATACTGCGAATAAATATCAGATAGCAGATCTCGATTGGGTGCATGTCGATTCACATCAGGGTCGGATTACCGTGCAATGCAAATTCGCTACTAATATGCAGCCTGATACCGTCTGGACCTGGAATGCCATTGGCAAACGTAAAGGCGCCTGGGCACTGGCAAAAAACGCGCCGGAATCCAGCAAAGGCTTTTTGATCAATCATCTGATTTCTGATATCACGCCGAAAGGCAATTACGCGAATGCCGATCCGGTCACCGGGCAGGCCGCGTGGTTCGACTTGCGGGTTCGCATCGAAAAAGCCGTCGTACAAGAAGAGGCCTCACCAAGCTTCGATGCGATAAACAGCAATGAGAGAGGCGACAACTCGCCCTTGCGTTATGGTAAACAGTTTAGGAACAAATCATGAGCCAAGCTTACGATTGGTATTTCGATTTCATTTCGCCGTTTGCCTATTTGAACTGGATGCGTTTGCGTCGTGATTTTCCTGAAATCCGTATCCAGCCGAAACCGGTGTTGTTCGCACGCTTGTTAAATCACTGGAAACAATTGGGTCCAGCGGAAATTCCCGGCAAACGAATCCATACCTATCGCATGGTTTTATGGCAGGCGCGCCAAGCGGGGATTCCATTGCGCTTCCCGCCAGCGCACCCGTTTAACCCGTTGCTTGCCTTACGTTTGGCGTTAACGGCAAAAGATATCCATCAAGCGGTGGATTTGATTTTCAAACATATTTGGGAACAGGGCTTGGCCGCCGATACTGTCGAGGCCTTGCAACCGGTCGCCGATGCATTGGGCATTAAAGATCTTGCAGCAAGTCATGCCGACCCTGAAATTAAAAACAGGCTTACACAAAACGGTGAACAAGCGATTACTCTGGGAATTTTTGGTGTACCAACTTTGGTGATCAACGATCAACTTTTCTGGGGCAATGACGCTACCGAAATGGCGATGCAATATCTGGCGAATCCGGCGATGATTGATAGCGATGCCGAAATGCAGCGCATCAATGTATTGCCGGAAGCGATACAGCGAGTAGCGAAAAAATCATGACGATGTTACCGCCGCCTTCGAAAAAGAAACTCGGCCTGGTGATCGATCTGGATACCTGTGTTGGTTGCCATGCTTGCGCTGTGGCTTGCAAGGAATGGAATGCCGGCGGTATCGCGGCACCGTTGACGGACGAAAACCCCTACGGCGCCGATCCGCATGGCGTCTGGTTCAATCGCGTGCATAGCTACACGATTGATGCATTGAACGAACAGCCTGAAACAACCTTGCATTTTCCACGTTCGTGTTTGCATTGTGAACAAGCACCTTGCGTCACTGTATGCCCTACCGGTGCCAGTTATAAACGTGCTGAAGACGGCATTGTTTTAATCGACGAAGACAAATGCATCGGCTGCAAATTATGTTCCTGGGCATGTCCTTATGGCGCCCGCGAATATTCTCAGGTCGAAGGTGTGATGAAAAAATGCACGCTTTGCGTTGATCGAATCTATAACGAACATATCCCGGAAGAGTCACGGCAACCGGCTTGCGTGCAAGCTTGTCCGACTCGCGCACGGCATTACGGTGATCTGGGCGATGAAGAATCGGATATTTTCAAACTGGTGAAAGATCGTGGCGGTGTGGA
The DNA here is from genome assembly GCA_043754555.1 of Arenimonas sp. Lineage (GTDB taxonomy): Bacteria > Pseudomonadota > Gammaproteobacteria > Xanthomonadales > Xanthomonadaceae > Arenimonas. The sequence goes on from JAYUUM010000213.1 coordinate 4,160, forward strand.
ATTGATGCCGGAACTAGGCTATCAGCCAGTGAATCGGTATTTGCCGATGCGTGAACGCCGTGTCGGACAAGTACAAAAAGACATCAAGGAAGAAACATTGGATACCGAAAAACTGCCGCCGATGCTGCGCTGGCTTGATCGCGTACTAAGTCGATAAGGCAGACATCATGCATCCCGCGTTCTCCGTCATCTTTTTCACGACACTTTCCGGTATAGGTTATGGCTTGTGGATTTTTATCAGCTGCCAGGCTTTGATGGCGAGCCCTGAAAGCCCACAAAAACATTTATTCGGATTGATTCTCGGATTTGTATTGGTGTCTGTTGGCTTGTTCAGTTCCACGTTGCATCTTGGCAAGCCCTTACATGCCTGGCGTGCCTTCAGCCAATGGCGCAGCAGCTGGTTGTCGCGTGAGGGTATCTTCGCCATTGCCTGTTTTATTCCAGCAGGTCTCTGGATTGCACAAGGTTTTTTTAATCATTATTTTGTGCCCGACCTTATTTTGGCGATCCTGCTCGTGGTTTTGTCCGTGGCTACCGTTGCGTGTACAGCGATGATCTACGCCAGCCTAAAACCTATCCCGGCTTGGCGACATCATTATGTTGTACCGGTTTATCTTTTGTTCGCGTTATTATCCGGTGGGTTATTGAGTATCACGATAAATTCACTCGGATCGGAAAATATCTCGGAGTATTTAATTTTTGGTTTTATACTGCTTGCGATTTTGTTGGGCGTATTGAAAAAACGCTACTGGAAGGCTATTGATTGGCAAACTTTGCCGTCACGTGCTTCGGCACTTGGTCTTAAAGCTAATCAAGTTGTAAATGTTTTTGAACGTCCCCATACCGAAGCTAATTATCTAACGACAGAAATGGGCTTTGTGCTGGCACGCAAACATTCACGAAAATTGCGAATGATTGCATTGCTATTCTTCAGCTGGCTTCCGATTATTTTTTGTGTGGCCGCCTTGGTACTTCCCCCATCATTTTTGGGCTCTGTCATGCTTGCTGCGCTGGTTTCAGCATATCTAGGGGCAGTCGTTGAACGCTGGCTATTTTTTGCCGAAGCCAAGCATGCGGTGATGCAGTATTACTGAATTGTCGTAGCCTGGGACATTACTTTATCTAGCATAGGTCATAAAAATCCTGGCAACCATTCGTGTGGGTGTTTTTTACTTACTACGTTTCGATTTCGCGGATAAAGTTACCCATATCCAATAAAGCGATAGCTGAAACAAAGTGCTTCATTACATTCTTACCAGCACCGCATCTTGCCCACGCCAAAACGCATACGGCTGATAAAGTAATGGCTCTGAACCAAAAATATCGCGAACGCTGTCTTCGACGAATTTTCTGGTGGTGTAGGTAGTGCCATACGTCTTGACGTCGAGCGATGATGATTCACTATCGGCGATAAAATATGTTCCGTCAGCGTTGAAAATAACACCGGCTTCGTTAGCAACATTCTCATTGTGCACGCTAAATATCAGCAAGCCTCCGGGCTTAACCAAGCGCTTAAGCGTCAACAACCACGGAGCCCACATAGGTGGAGGCAAATGGGTGAACATAGACAGTACAAAAACCAAGTCGTACTTCCCTGTCAGGTTTATTTGTGCCGGGTTGTGGGAAGACTCAAAACTTTCAACACCAAATTGCTCGCGTAAAAAATCAACGCTGCCCGGCATTACTTCAGTACAAGTTACGCGCCCAGGCATTGCTTTCGCCAAATGGCGAGTAAAGCGGCCAAAGCCGGCTGCAAATTCCATGACACTGCCAGTCTGCAACAAGGGTTGATTAACGGTTTCGAGCAACATCATCAATTCTGACAATGTACGCCAGCCGTCAGACAAATATTCGCGTATCGGATTTTTGGCAAGCTCGTGATTTGCAAAAAAGCGAAAAATATCGTCACGCGGATCAATCACACAATTGACTCGCATCCATCGGCTATAGCGTTGCGTTGCCAGCATGCGCTCAAGAGCATTGTGGGCAGTGAGATTGGCGGGGTCTAGTGTTAATACACTTGAAAATAGCTGAGCCGCAGTCACAGGCTGGGTTATTTCAATTTCTAGTGCGTGAGCAAGCGTAGTTTCAATTGTGTGCATAAGACTGCCGCGTTGTATCAGGGCTCATGGCTTAGATCAGCCAGGATTCTAACCTATTTAGAAATTCATGGCCGCATAAACAAAACCGATGCTACAGATAAACTTTTGTATGTCGTAAAGGATGAACACTTAGAAACTATAATTTCCATTTAAATTTCGATTAAATGTTGTTACTACCGGCTGGGCGACTTAACGTGTTAAATGCGATGACCCGAATCAGATAAAGCCATAACGCAGGCTACGATTTTATTCCGCGATTTTTAAGCAGATTTTCGACTACACCTGGATCTGCCAACGTCGAAGTATCGCCAAGTTCTTCCGGCTTATTCTCGGCAATTTTCCGCAGAATGCGGCGCATAATTTTTCCGGAACGGGTCTTGGGCAATCCCGGCGCCCACTGAATAACATCGGGCAATGCTATCGCGCCGATTTCATCGCGTACTTTTTGCGCGATAGCTTTGCGTAAACTTTCGCTTTCATCAACACCGACATTCAACGTAACGAAAGCATAAATAGCCTGGCCTTTAATATCGTGATCAAAACCCACAACAGCCGCCTCGGCAACATCAGGGTGTGCGACCAATGCGCTTTCCACTTCAGCGGTGCCGATGCGATGGCCCGAGACATTAATCACGTCATCGACACGACCAGTAATCCAGTAATAGCCGTCTTCATCGCGACGACAACCGTCGCCAGTAAAATATTTTCCCGGAAAAGTTTTGAAATAAGTTTCAATAAACCGTTGATGATCACCATACACAGTTCGCATTTGGCCGGGCCAGGAATTTAGCAGTACTAAATTGCCAGACACTGCGCCTTCCAGAATGTTTCCATGCGCATCAACCAAGGCTGGCTGCACACCAAACATTGGCGTCGTTGCCGAACCGGGTTTCAGATCGGTCGCGCCGGGTAGTGGCGAAATTAAAATGCCGCCGGTTTCGGTCTGCCACCAGGTATCAACAATCGGGCAACGTGAATCACCCACAATACGATGATACCAACGCCAGGCTTCAGGATTAATAGGCTCGCCAACAGTGCCGAGCAATCGCAAACTTTTGCGTGAAGTTTTGCTGACAAATGCATCGCCCTGACTCATCAATGCACGAATAGCAGTTGGCGCAGTATAAAAAATACTGACTTGATGTTTATCGATCACTTGCCAGCACCGCGATGCATCGGGATAGGTCGGGACACCTTCAAACATTAAACTGGTCGCGGCATTTGCCAACGGGCCATATAAAAAATAACTGTGCCCGGTGATCCAGCCAACATCGGCGGTACACCAGAAAATATCCTTGTCCTGCAAATCAAATACGGCTTCATGAGTAAAGCTGGCATAAACCAGATACCCGCCAGTGGTGTGCAATACGCCTTTGGGCTTGCCGGTAGAACCGGAGGTGTAAAGAATGAATAGTGGGTCTTCGGCATTCATCTGTGCCGCTTCGCAATGCTCGGGCTGCGAATTCACCACGGCGCCGAACCAGCGATCACGCGGCATCTGCATTTCGACGATGCCTGCCGTGTGTTTGACTACGAGCACGGTTTCAACACAAGTGGTACCCGGTTTTTTCAATGCAAGATCGACATTGTGTTTGAGTGGGATTTTTTTACCGGCGCGAACTCCCCCATCAGCGGTAATAATTAATTTGGATTGGCAATCTTCAATACGCCCGGCCAATGATTCCGGGGAAAAGCCGCCGAACACGACATTATGCACAGCGCCAATGCGTGCACAGGCCAACATGGCGACGGCCGCTTCGGGAATCATTGGCAAATAAATTGTGACGCGATCGCCTTTACCCACACCAAGATTTTTCAGTGCATTGGCACATTGGCAAACACGGGCATGTAGTTGTCGATAAGTGATGTGCAGTGCTGCAACGGCTGGATCATCGGCTTCCCAGATAATCGCGGTCTTGTTGCCATTTTTTTCCAGATGCCGATCCAGACAGTTTTCGGCAACATTCAATTGACCATCTTCAAACCAGCGAATATGAAAATCTTTCAGATTAAAACTGACATTCTGAATTATGCTCGGTTTCTTTTGCCAAACTAGACGCTCGGAAATTTTGCCCCAGAATTGATCCGGACTTGCTATCGATTCGGCGTAAAGTTTTTCGTAATCATCGTGTATGTAGCGAGCGTTTTTTGCAAAATTGGATATGACTGGAAACAGGTTCGACATAATCACCTCTTCTTGCAAGATCTTTAGTGTGCGATGAA
>JAYUUM010000214.1:0-8473 GCA_043754555.1 Arenimonas sp.
TTTATCCGAGTTTAGTTTGCGATTGCCCGCCTATAGTGTTGTGCAACCAAAAGACTTCACTAATTTGTTGAAAAAAATTCGTGAGCGCCCCGATGCCGCCTTGTTGGAAACGGTATTGCTGCGCTCGCAAAGCTTGGCGGTGTACGCCACCGAAAACAAAGGCCATTTTGGTTTAGCACTGGAAGCTTACGGACATTTCACCTCGCCTATTCGTCGCTATCCGGATTTATTGCTGCATCGCTCGATCAAGCACGCCTTGTTGAAAGGCAATGAAGACGGCTTTTCTTATTCGTTAAAAGAAATGGATGCGCTTTGTCTGTCATGCTCGGAAAAAGCTCGACGTGCCGATGAAGCCGAGCGCGAAGTCGATGAACGCTTCCGCGCGGCCTGGATGGAACAGCATGTCGGTAGTGAATTTGATGGCGTGGTGAGCGGTGTTACGTCATTTGGTTTGTTTGTTGAATTAGTAGAATCAAAAGTAAATGGTTTGGTTCACATCACGCAATTACCGCATGACTATTATCATTTCGACCCGGTGCGTAAATCCATTCGTGGCGAACGCAAGGGACTAAGCTTCCGCTTGGGTGACCCGCTACGGGTACTGGTCATGCGTGCCAGCGTGGAAGACCGTCGCATCGATTTTAAATTGGCGGAAGAACCTAAAAAGAAAAAGGTGTGGGCAGAAAAATCATGAGTAAGCATCAATGAGCAAGACATCATCTTGGATAGCCGGTATCAATGCGGTTGCGTCATCACTTGAACACGATGCAGAGCATGTGCGTGAAGTACTCATTGAAGCTGGCGCAAAAAATCCGCGTCTGGTGGAAATTGAAGAACGCGCACGGCAACTGGATATTTCCGTTCGTAAAGTCAATTCGCAAGCCATCGGCGGTGTTGCCGGTGATTTGCGTCATCAAGGCGTTGTTGCCCGTTACGAAGCCGCCAAGTCGCTTGAAGAAAGTGAACTAGTGCCAATGATCGAAGCCGCTGACGGAAAGGCTCTGATCCTCGTACTTGATGGCGTGCAAGACCCGCACAACCTCGGTGCCTGTTTGCGTAGTGCAGCAGCAGCGGGTGTTACTGCTGTGGTGATTCCGAAAGATAAAGCCGCGCCGATTAATGCCACGGTTCGTAAAACCTCGGCCGGCGCTGCCGATCGAATGGCGATTTTTTCAGTAACGAATCTGGCACGAACATTGCGCGCCATCAAGGACGCCGGTGTTTGGGTTTATGGTTTGGATGGCACTGCAACAGGCACTATTCATCAAACCGATTTTAAAGGCAATGTAGCGCTGGTGATGGGTGGCGAAGCCGACGGCATGCGTCGGTTGACTCGCGAGCATTGCGATGGCCTGGTAAAAATTCCAATGCCAGGCGAAATGGAAAGCTTAAATGTTTCGGTGGCAACCGGTGTTGCGTTATTTGAAGTGGTTCGCCAACGTGTTGGAATAGTAAAATGAACCTGAACTGGTATGACTACGTCGGGTTTCTCGGCGTTGCTTGCGTATTGAGTTCCTACTTGGCATTGCAAGCGGGCAAGCTCGCTGCCGATAGTGCACTCTATCAATGGGCCAATATTATTGGTTCACTATTTATTCTGGTGTCTTTGTATTACGAACCGAATAAATCGTCGATCACGATTCAAATTGTCTGGATTTTGATTAGCGTATTTGGCCTGGTTCGCAGTTATCTCGCCAGAAAAAAAGCGAAACCGACATGACATCTTGGGCAGACTTAATTGGTTATGTTGGTGTTTTTATGGTGTTGGTTGCCTACACTTTGTTGCAGGCGCGTCGCATGGACGGCAATGGTGTTTGGTATCCGCTAATTAATCTCGTGGGTGCAATACTGATTCTGATATCACTGCTTTATAAGCCCAATATGCCGGCCATCGTGATGGAAGCGGCCTGGGTTGTGGTGAGTGTGATTGGAATATTTTTCGCTGTGCGCACCAAACAGAAAACGAAACCCTAGTTTGTGATCAGACAATTTTGTGGGAGCCGCTTTAGCGGCGAAAAATGCAAAACGTTTCTATCTAGCTGTTATCCAAGACTATACACTGCGATCGCCGCTGAAGCGGCTCCCACAAAAGCATTTCCCAAAAAAGCATTTCTTATGCCGTTACCTATAACCATAAGGGCATAGACATATATAAATTGCTCATGGTTAATTCGATATCTCCTCATTGACCCCGGTTTTTAATCCATATAAATTCTGTATGAATTATGTTGACCATGAAAGCCAAATATGCCTTAAGGGCCCTGAGTACTCTTGCCAAGCACGCGCCGGAGCGTTTGCTAGCGCGAAAAATTGCTGTCGATGCCGGGGTGCCGGAAAAGTTTCTGGAAGCAATTTTGGTCGAGTTGCGTAACTGTAATTTAATTGAAACCAAGCGTGGTGCTGCGGGTGGTCATTCGCTGGCACGCAGTGCAGATCTGATCACTATTGGCGATATTGTTCGGGTGATTGACGGGCCGATTGCACCGCTTCGCTGCGCAAGTGTGACGGCATACAAACCTTGCGATGAATGTATTGACCCGCAACATTGTGCGCTGCGTTATTTGATGGGCGATGTGCGTGATGCAATGTCGAGCGTGATCGACAACCGCAGTTTGCAACAACTCTCGGACGAAAATGATCGTTTAACCCGGCAAAGAAAAATTAGTAAGCGCAGGAGAAAAGCTGCATGAACAGTTCGACATTAAACAAACTTGTGCAACTTGTTACCACGTCCAAGGTGAATACTGGGGTGCATTTGAACTAGTCGCGCGCTATGGCAAGCTGAATGTCGATAATGACGCATTCCCGGTATATGCAATTCTCCCCACAGCAGCCATCAAGTCGACGTTTTGGAGTATGAGTTTGAATTGGTACTTCAACAACAATTTAAAGCTAATATTGAATCATATCAATACCCAATTTGATGGCGGAGCAGTCGGTGGTGATCGTGAAGACAAAAACATTTTTCTCGCAGGTTCAACTTTCTTTCTAAATGAATGGCATTCGAGGTTAACAGCATGAAACCGATTACCCGATTATTGGCAGCAACAGGATTGATTTTTATTGCAGGTTATTCAAGTGCAAAAGATATCAAATTACTAAACGTGTCCTACGACCCCACACGCGAGTTTTATCAGGAAGTAAATCGCGAATTCGCGGCGCAATGGAAACAAAAAACCGGCGACGATTTGAAAGTGCAGGGATCGCATGGTGGTTCGGGCAAACAGGCGCGCTCGGTAATCGACGGTCTGGAAGCCGATGTCGTGACACTGGCATTGGCTCACGATATCAATTCCATTTCTGAAAAAGGAAAGTTACTGCCATCGCAATGGCAATCGCGTTTGCCCCATAACAGCACGCCTTATACATCGACGATTGTTTTCCTTGTGCGTACCGGCAATCCGAAAGCGATTCGCGATTGGGCTGATTTGGCAAAGCCGGGTGTTTCGGTCATCACGCCAAATCCAAAAACATCGGGCGGCGCTCGTTGGAACTATCTGGCCGCCTGGGCTTGGGCCAATAAACAATACGGTGGAGATGAAACGAAAATACGTGCCTACTTGGGTAAATTATTTCGCAATGTGCCGGTGCTCGATACTGGTGCCCGAGGTTCGACCACCACATTCGTGAACCGCCGTATAGGCGATGTGCTAATTGCCTGGGAAAACGAAGCGCAATTGGCCGTTAAGGCAGCCAGTGGCAAAGGTTTTCAAATAGTAGTGCCGAGTTTGAGTATTCGTGCCGAACCGCCTGTCGCGATTGTCGATAAAGTGGTTGATCGTCATGGCACACGCAAAGTCGCCGAAGCGTATCTGAATTTTCTTTATACCGCACGTGGTCAGCAACTGGCGGTAAAGCATCACTTCCGTCCTGCGTTGCCAAATTTGCTAGCACCGGCAGAACTGAAAGCATTTCCGTCGCTGGAATTGGTCACGATCGATAAAGATTTTGGCGGTTGGAAAAAAGCGCAGGCAATCCATTTCGTAGACGGCGGTAGCTTTGATCTGATATACAAAAACGCAAGGTGAGCAATCGTATTTTAAATTTAACCAGCGCCTGGCGAAATCGCGGCCCATTGCCAGGTCTTGGCTTGACACTTGGATTGAGCCTTACATGGCTTAGTTTGATCGTGCTTATTCCGCTACTGGCGTTATTTGTCAAAGCGGCAGGTCTGGGTTGGCAAGGCTGGTGGCAAATTATCAGCGACGAGCGTGTATTAAGTGCGATGAAGTTGAGTTTTGGCACTGCCTTGTTGGCGGCATTATTTAATTCTTTCGCCGGAACATTAATCGCATGGGTGCTGGTTCGCTACCGTTTTTATGGCCGGGCTCTCATTGATGCACTAATCGATTTACCGTTTGCATTACCCACCGCGGTTGCTGGTATAGCACTTACCGCAATTTATTCCGGCAATGGCTGGCTCGGCCAGACTCTCGAGCAATGGGGTTTCAAAATTGCCTACGCTCCGGCAGGCATTGTGATTGCATTGGTATTTATCGGCTTGCCTTTTACCGTGCGAACTTTACAGCCGGTGCTCGAAAATCTGCATATTGCACACGAGGAAGCGGCGGCCTCGTTAGGTGCAAGTCGCTTCACGACATTATGGCGGGTTATCTTTCCGCAAATTCTTCCGGCCATACTGACCGGGTTTTCGCTAGCGTTTGCGCGCGGTGTTGGCGAATACGGTTCAGTCATTTTCATTGCCGGTAATTTGCCCTATGTATCGGAAATTGCCCCCTTGTTGATTGTTATAAAACTCGATGAGTTTGAATATGCCGGCGCGACCGTTATCGCAACCTTGATGTTGGCAACATCTTTTCTGATTTTGTTCCTGATCAATACTTTGCAGCGGAGGCTTGCGCATGGACAGGCACTTTAACTCGGGAAGTCGTTTCAGTACGGAACCAACGTGGCTACGTTGGCTACTTATTGCACTGGCAGTGTTTCTGGTTTGCATTATCGTGGTATTGCCATTGGCCGCCGTGTTAGTAGAAGCCGCCGCGGCAGGGCTTGGGGCTTATTGGTCTGCGATTACCGAAGAAGATACGGTGTCCGCCATCAAGCTAACCCTATTGGTCGCGTTACTGTCAGTACCATTGAATATTATTTTTGGTATTTCCACTGCCTGGGCTATCACCAAATTTAAATTTCCCGGCAAGAACTTATTGCTCACACTGATCGATCTACCATTTTCGGTTTCTCCCGTAGTTGCCGGGCTGGTATTCGTCCTTTTATTTGGTGCACAGGGATGGTTTGGCCCCTGGTTACAGGAACATGAAATAAAAATAATTTTCGGTATTCCCGGAATTGTTTTGGCAACGATATTTGTAACATTTCCCTTTGTTGCACGTGAACTGATTCCATTAATGCAGCAACAAGGACCTGATCAGGAAGAAGCTGCGGCATCCCTTGGAGCCAGCGGCTGGCAAATTTTCTGGCGCGTAACTTTTCCCAACATTCGCTGGGCTTTGTTGTATGGCGTACTGCTTTGCAATGCACGTGCAATGGGCGAGTTTGGTGCGGTATCGGTGGTGTCGGGGCATATTCGCGGACTGACCAATACCATGCCATTGCAGGTTGAGATTCTGCATAACGAATTCAATACCCCAGCGGCATTTGCAGTGGCGTCATTACTAACTTTATTGGCGCTGATTACTCTGGGTCTAAAACTTTGGCTGGAACGCAAGCACGGTGATGCGCTTGCGCGTACTGCGCGCTCTCATTGATGAAAAATGGAAAACCATGGACATTTTGATTGAAGGTGTTGGTAAAAAGTTTGAAAACTTTACTGCACTTAATCCCATAAATTTGAACATTGCCTCCGGGCAATTGGTCGCATTGTTGGGGCCGTCGGGATCGGGGAAAACCACCTTGCTGCGATTGATCGGTGGTTTATTGCCGGTCGATAGCGGGCGAATTTTGTTTGGTGATAAAGATGCGACCAGGCTCAGTTTGCGTGATCGCCGCGTCGGTTTTATGTTTCAGCATTACGCCTTGTTTCCGCATATGAGTGTTTTTGAAAATGTCGCGTTTGGTTTGCGGTCGCAAGCACGCAAACATCGTCCGGATGAAGCGGCAATAAAACAGAAAGTAGGATCATTGCTTGAAATGGTGCAAATGGACACGATGCTTGATCGATTGCCCGCCCAATTGTCCGGCGGACAAAGACAGCGTGTAGCCTTGGCGCGGGCTTTGGCGATTGATCCCACCGTCTTGCTTTTGGATGAACCCTTTGGCGCCCTGGATGCCAAGGTGCGTGTCGAATTGCGACGCTGGCTGCGAAGCATTCATGATGAAACCGGCATTACTACCTTATTCGTCACGCATGATCAGGAAGAAGCGCTGGAGTTGGCCGATCGCGTTGTAGTCATGAAGCAGGGCAGCATCGAGCAAGACGACACACCTGATAATGTTTATACCCATCCGATATCGCCATTCGTGTTTGATTTTGTCGGACGCTCAAATCAAATTGAAGGCGATATTTTGGATCATCGTTTTGTTGCATCCGGCATTTCAATCGAACTTGCCAAAAATGTTTATACAAACGGCCCCGCGACTTTATATGTAAGGCCGCATGACATCGCCTTGTGCGATTCGACAGTTTGCCTGAGTGCCACCGTACAAAGCATTCAACGTCTTGCAGGGCGGGTGACACTCGAAGCTATCGTTGGCGGACAATCACGCCCCTGGATTATGGATCTCTCGGCGCACGATTTATTACAGTTACCTGCAATCGGCGAAAAGGTGAGTTTGTCGCTGAAGCACTATCTGGTGTATCCAAGAAAAGAATAACAATACTTGCGGTGGGAGCGGTGTAAGCCGCGAATGACCCTCGTCGCAGCGCCATTCGCGGCTTACGCCGCTCCCACGCTACAGATTATTCTTCATCACTACCTTCATTGATGCCTTCAAACAAAAATGTCGAAAGATATCGCTCTCCGGTATCAGGCAGCATGGCAAGAATTACATCGCCTTCAACCGCATGTGTATGCGCCACTTCCAGCGCGGCGGCAAAAGTACCACCACCCGAGACGCCGGTAAAAATACCTTCCTTGCGCGCTAATTCGCGTGCCATATCGCGCGATAAATCATCGCTGACTGGCAAGTTGTGCTGGTAAACAGTGCGATCTAAAACCGACGGAATAATATTCGGTGTCCAGCCCTGAATTTTATGCGGCGCCCATTCCATGCCGGAGAGCATGGCAGCTCCGGAAGGTTCAGTGGTAACGATTTGTACTTCAGGTCGGGCGAGGCGAAGCATTTGTCCAACACCGGTCAGCGTGCCGCCGGTGCCCCAGCCACTGACAAACCAATTTAAGCGACGACCAGCAAAGTCCTGCAAAATTTCCGGGCCGGTAGTGTTGCGGTGATATGCAGGATTGGCCGGGTTGTCGAATTGCTCGGTATAAAAAGCACCATGTTTTACTGAATAGGCTTTAGCACGTTCAATCATTCCCACGGCACGTTCAGCGGCCGGCGTCAGAATAACTTTCGCCCCCAACATTCGCATCAATTTACGGCGCTCAATTGAAAATGAGTCCGCCATAAATGCCACAAACGGATATCCCTTTGCCGCGCATACCATTGCCAGGGCAATGCCGGTGTTGCCGGAAGTTGCCTCCACCACGGTTTGACCAGGCTTGAGAATGCCGCGTTGCTCGGCATCCAGAATCACGGCATGCGCCAAGCGATCTTTTACCGACGACATCGGATTGAAGGCTTCGAGTTTTACATAGATCTCGACACCCGCAGGCGCGAGGCGATTGATGCGGACGATGGGAGTGTGGCCGATGGTGTCGAGAATGCTGTCGTAGATCATTGTGATGTCCTTATAATCAAACTGATTCAATTATCAGGTGCGCTCAAGCGCACCATCAAGCACAAATATAGGCGAAAGCTGTAACCTTGAGTGCATCCTATCAATCAACACAAGTGCTAACGCACCGACGGAACTAAAACTTCGAATTTCAAGATCGCATTGATCGGGTAGTTAGGTCACTTTTGCAGCACGAAACGCAAGTTTTCGCAAAGCTAAGCATTGCCGCAAATGCAACTAAGCTGTCCGAAATTCAGAGACCTCGAACGCGGCAAGCAATCAACAGCAGGCCAAAGCCAATAATCCATGACCAGGTTACGATTTGAGCATCGATACTAAAAACGCCAAAATTTGCTGCTAAAGCCACGACGTATAGAACTAGTGAAATAATCCAAACGACCATTGTTGGAGCCTTGCCAGAATTTTTCATAACTTTCTCTCTCTCGTTGTGAAGGGTGGTGTCGCATCGATGCAAGCATGTTCTTGACACTGAAGCTCAGTCTACACGCCTTGTATTGAGCCTAAGGGGATATTGAACCCCAACGATTCAATATTTTGCAAAATAATTCGGCGGTTTTCTGGGTGTCATAAACGGCGGAATGCGCTTCGTCGGCATTCCAGCCAATACCGGCGGCCTGTACGGCACGGCTCAATACA